>DASTYP010000219.1:0-5954 GCA_035764845.1 Candidatus Limnocylindria bacterium | reverse complement strand
TGGTTCTGCACCGATGCTCCGCACACGCGAGAGCAGCGGCGAGGGCCAATCGGCCCCACGTCTCGATACGACGGCGCGTCCCGGGTGGATCAGGCCGCGCTGCCGCGGTTGCCGGTCGCCGGGCCGTCGCCGGAGGCGCGGGCGATGCATCGGCCAACCACTGCCGCGCGGCCTTCCGCCAATCGACCGATGCTGCGGCCAGGGCACGGGAGACTCAGCACTCGACGAGGTTGACCTCGGACTGCAGGGGCAGCAGCGAGAACATGATCGACTGCAGCTTCATCGAGTCCAGCGTCTCGGAGTCGTCGCGAAGCGCCTCGACCAGGCTGTCGCGGTACTCGGCGGCACGGCCTTCGAGTTCCAGCGCCTCGAAGGCATCAGCGACCTCGTCCATCGACGGCTCGGCAGGGACCTCGACATCCTTGTACGCCTCCAGCGCCGCGAGGACGTCCGCGTCCAGGCAGGCCGTTGGCGCCCCGTCCTCCGATGGCTCCGCCTGCGACGGCGTCGATGTCGCCGCCTGCGATGGGGCGTTGGCGGACGGCGACGGGACCTCGCTCGCGGCCGGACCCGACGCGCTTGTGGTCGCTCGAGCTCCTGCCCCACAGGCAGCGAGGACGAGGACGGCCAGTACCACGGTGGCGGAACGACTGACGAAGGCGATCAAGGGTCGAGGTCCTCCTGTCGTGCGGCGACCGCGATGGTCGCCGGTCAATGCGTCGACTCCACGGGCGACGTGGGATCCGGTCGGAACCGGAACCAGGCCCAGAAGCCGACGGAGACGAGGCTGAAGCCGAGCAGCAGCGCAGCGACCGTGAAGAGTGGAGTCCGGCTCGTATCGGACAGGTAGCCGGACGCGGGATTGATGAGGATGTGGAAGAAGGCGAAGGCGCCCATGCCGAGCAGCGCCGCCCAGGCGATCCGATTCCAGGCGTACAGCGGCTCGCCTGGCAGGAAGCGCATCGGCAGGAGCCCGAAGACGACGCCCTCGAGCCCCGCGACCATCAACGCCGCCAGCGCAGTGCGCACGACGACGAGCGCGAAGGCGCCGCCGGTTGGCACCACGCCGAGCGCCAGCCAGCAGGCGACCGCGGTCGCGAGCATCAGCGCCGCACCGATGGCGGTGGCGCGACCCTCCTCGGCCGCCGACAGCTCGCGCGCGAAGGCCAGGCCGATGAGGAGACCGTAGAGGTACCCCGGCTGGAACCCGGTGAGCCGCGACAGGAGCACGCAGGCGACGCCAACGAGCAGCGAGATCGGCACCACCTTCACGCTCGGCCGGTCGCCGTGGCGCCGATGCGCCAGCGCGACCGGGATGGAGAACGCCGCTGTGACGAGGATGATGCCGAGCAGCATGCCGAGGAATGTGGCGAGCGACCCGACGTCGAGCCCGAAGGCTGGGTCGAGGAACGCATAGAGCAGCGTCGCCAGCAGCGTGAACGCGATCACGCCGGGCCACGACGCCCAGAACGCGCCGATGCGGCTCGCGGCTCCGCCGACCCGGTCGAGCCGCAACCAGCGCCGCACCTCATCCTCGTGCGTCTCCAGGGTCGAGTTGAACAGCTGGCTGGGGAATGGCATCAGGAAGACGAGGAGGGCGGCGAGGAGGGCGCTCTGGAGCAGGACGGCGGGATCGGTCGAGACATCCGCAGCGGTCGGCACGGAGGAAGCGAAGGGCCGGCTGGAACCGCCGTCGGTTGAGCCGACCTCGCCCGAATCCCCGGCAGGAGCACTGTCGGGGTCGGCGTCGGCACTCGGCTCGGGGCGGTCGACCGGTCCCTCCAGCCGCGGGAGGATCAACCGGACCAGCTCGACGGCCCATTCGAGGTGCGTCGCCTGGACGAGCTCCGAATCGTCCGCCGCCTGATCCGTCGTCGGGGCGAAGCCGATGTCCACGTACCACGTCCCGCTGGCGACGACGAGCCGGTTCGTGCTGCTGCTCGCGTCGACCGCCAGGCACTCCTCGCACCACCACCACTCGGCGCCGTCCCCGACGCCCTCCACCGGATGCCCGGAGTCTCCGAGCCCGTCGACCGCGGCTCCGCCGAGCGAGGGGTAGACCGCGACCTGGACCTCGTACGGAACGGTCCCGAAGCCACAGCCGACCTGTCCGACGGTCTCGGTCTCCTTCATCACACCGGGCTCCGCGGCGAGCCCGGTGACGGCTTCGACCTCCGCCGCCGTCAGGAGCGAGCACGCGTCGACAGGGTCGTCCGACGCCGCCGGCGGCTCGCTGGCCGCCACACTTCCGAGCTGTTGCAGAACCGATCGCACCACGGTTGCCAGGTCGTCCGCGGTGAGCCCAGCCGCCGGCTCGTTGACGAGAAGGATGACGATCGCGCCGCGCTCGTACGCGAGCAGGGAGATCTTCTTCTGGGGGTCCGGAGGGCAGTCCACGAAGGCCGCTTCCTCGCCCAGGTCGTCCACCGTCGTGACGTCGCAGCCGTCGCCGAAGGAGTAGCCGGACAGGCTGTGCTGCCGAACGATGCTCAGCTCCACGTATCCCGGCTCACCGGGCCGCGTCGAGCCCCAGAAGCAGTGCGAATCGGACGAGCCGGTCCTGCTGTCGGTCGCATAGGTCGTCGCGACACCGGTGAGCTCGGCGACCGTGCTGTCCTCGAGCAGTGAGCACGCGTCCACGCGCACGTCGATGTCCGCTGCGCGGACCACATCCGGCGATAGGGCGGGGAGCGCGGTGACGAGCAACGCGGCGAGGAGGGTGGCCACCGAGCCGGCGAGGACGAGCGACCGTGGCACCGAGTTCCCCCTAGACGGCGGGCACTACCGAATCGCGCGAATCATGGCGACGCGCCGTCGGGTTGGCAAGAACCAATTTCGAAGCGGCGATCTATGCGCAATGACCGATGCCCGGCACGCCGAGCCGATGGCAGAATGCGCGCGCCGTCGCGCATCGCGGTGGCATCGAGCTGCCACGGAGGACCACGATTGTTCCGGCCGCTGCAGGCCATCTTCGCCGCCCCGTTCATCCGGCGGCTGGGCTTCCACGCGAAGCGCATCGGCGGCCAGATGGACCGCCACTTCTTCACGTCGCTGCTGACGGCCGTCATCGGCTTCGTGGTGATCTCGGCCATCGCGGTCACGCTGCTCGAGGACGACAAGCGCTCCTTCGCCGGTTTCGGCAGCGCGTTCTACTGGGCGGTCACGACCGTCATCGGCTCCGGTGACCCCAGCTTCGTGAATTCGCCGGGCGGCTTCGTCATCGGCTGGCTGCTCGCGTTCTTCGGCGTCGCCATCGTGGCCGCCATGACCGGCGCGGTCGTCGGCTTCGTCATCGACTTTCTGCTCAAGGAGGGCCAGGGCATGGGTGCCGCGGGCTATCGGGACCACATCGTCGTCTGCGGCTGGAACACCACGGCCCGCGACCTGATCGAGGAGTTGAAGGGCGACGAGTTCCAGACCAAGGTCGTCGTCCTCCACGACAGCGAGCGCAACCCCGCGGGGGACGGCGTGTACTACGTGCGCGGCGACATCACGTCGACCGAGGACCTCGATCGCTGCGGGATCCGCGAGGCCGCGTCGGCCATCGTCTTCCCGGCCGACCGCACCAACGAGGCGGACATGCGCTCCATCCTGGCCGTGATGGCCATCGAGTCGATCGCGCCCGAGGTCCGCACGGTGGTCGAGGCCAACAACCCGTCCCACGTCGACCACTTCAAGCGCGCCGAGGCGGATGAGATCCTCGTCACCTCTCGCCTGGCCTCGCGCCTCCTCGCCCGATCCGCGCTGTATCCCGGCCTCTCCGAGCTGGTGACGGACATCGTGTCGGGTGGTGAGGGGTCGGAGCTGTACCGCGTCGCGCTGCCGGACGACTACGTCGGCCTCTCGATCGACGAGCTCTCCGCGAAGCTGCGTGGTGAGCACCGGGCGACGCTCCTGGCCGTGACGCGCGGCGGTCGGTCCATGACGAACCCACCGGCCGACTTCCGGCTCCAGGCCGGCGATGACGCGGTGGTCGTGGCCGAGTCGCTGGGCGAGCTCCGGCCCCTCGAGCTCCAGCACAACTGACCGATGGATCTCGGACTGCGCGGCCGCACCGCGGTGGTCGGTGGCGCGACGTCGGGCCTCGGCCGGGCCTCGGCCGAGGTGCTGGCGGCCGAGGGCTGTGACCTCTTCCTCTGGTCGCGATCGGCTGAGCGCCTGGAAGCCACGGCCGGTGCGCTGCGCGCGGCCCACGGCGTGCGCGTGGCCTGGACGGCCGCCGATGCGGCCGACCCGACCGCCGCCGCAACGGTGGCCGAGGCGGCGCTCGAGTTCGCGCCGATCGACATCCTGGTCTCGAATGCCGGTGGTCCGCCGGCGGTCGAACCAACGCAGACCGACGCCGAGGGCTGGCAGCGCGCCTTCCAGCTGCTGGCGAGCACGCCCGTGGACCTCGCGACCCGGCTTCTGCCCGGCATGCGGGAGCGCGGCTGGGGCCGGGTCGTGGCGATCCTGTCCTACGGCGTTCGCCAACCGATCAACGAGCTGGTCTACTCCAACGCCGGCCGTGGAGCCCTGGCCGCCTGGCTCAAGACCACGTCGCGCGTCGTCGCCGCCGATGGCGTGACGGTCAACGGCGTCCTGCCGGGACGCCTGAACACTCCCCGCATCCGGGAGCTCGACGCCGGCCGCGCCGAGCGAGAGGGCACGACCGAGGAAGCGGTCCGCGCCGCGTACCTGGCCGCCATCCCGGCGGGCCGCTACGGGCGGCCCGAGGAGCTGGGCGCGCTGGTCGGCTTCCTCGCCTCGGACCGCGCGAGCTTCATCACCGGCCAGTTCGTGGCGGTCGACGGGGGCCTCGTCGCCGGCTACTGACGTTCCGCCGACTCGACGAGATCAGAGGCGACGGCCGTCCTCCTCGAGCCAGCCGGGATCGGCGGGTGGCTCCACGCTTGCCGGCGGCTCGGCGGCTGGCTCGTCGCGCATCCACTGCGCGCCCAGCCAGGAGAGGACCCGCTCCGGACCGATCGCGATGGTGGCGCACCCGGCAGCCATGGCGAGCGGGACGAGCACCGTGTCGTCACGCGTCAACGTCGCGAGCACGAGCCAGACCAGTGCTCCGGCCCAACCGGCGGCAGGATGCGGCAGGCCGTCGCCGCGCCACCGCCACAGTGCGACGGCCAGGACGACCGTCGGAACCGCCACCACCACGCTCGGCTGCCCGGTCAGCCCGCCGGCCAGTGCCGCCATGGCGCCGACACCGAGCGTGAGCCCGAAGACGAACCGGACCAGCGCCTGGCGATCCTCCCCGACCGCCTGGGCTCGAGCCGTCATGGCGTCACCTCGCTCTCGACAACCCTACGCCGGCGCGGACGCGGCGACCAGAGCCGCTCGGACCGGGGTGTAGGATCGGTGGCCATGAGCGACGAGGTCCTGCGCCGGGCGGCCGAGCTGGCCTCCGCCTTCCTGCGTGAGCTGCCCGAGCGCCACGTCGGCGCCCGCGCCGATCGGTCCGCCCTGATGGCCGCCATGAGCGGGCCGCTGCCGGAGGACGGCGAGGACCCGCTGACGGTGGTCGAGGCCCTGGCATCGGCGGCGGATCCCGGGCTGATCGCGATGCCCGGACCGCGGTACTTCGGCTTCGTGATCGGTGGGTCGCTGCCGTCGACGGTGGCCGCGGAATGGCTGACCGCCGCCTGGGACCAGAACGCGGGGATCTACACCACAAGTCCGGCCGCATCGGTCGTCGAGGAGGTCGCGGCGGGGTGGCTGCTCGAGCTGCTCGACCTGCCGGCCACCGCGAGCGTGGGCTTCGTGACCGGCGGCCAGATGGCGAACTTCACCTGCCTCGCGGCGGCCCGACACGCCGTGCTGGCGCGCGCGGGGTGGGACGTCGAGGCGGACGGGCTCGCCGACGCACCGCGCGTGACGGTGATCGTCGGCGAGGAGGCCCATGCGACCGCGCTGACCGCCCTCGGCTACCTGGGCCTGGGTCGCGAGCGCGCCATCCGCAT
>DASTYP010000218.1:0-6216 GCA_035764845.1 Candidatus Limnocylindria bacterium | reverse complement strand
ACGGTCACCCAACAGCAGCTTCAGGCGCTTGCGGCCGCGGCTCAGGTTGGCTCGGACCGAGAGCTGCGACATGCCGGTCCGCTGCGCGATCTCGCGCACGGACGCATCGGTGTAGTAGTGGAGGATCACGGCGGCGCGCTGGCCGTCCGGCAGCCGGGCGAGCGCGGCCAGCAGCTCGGCATCGGCCTCCGGCTCGGTGTACCAGCCCTCCGGAATGGCGTCCGTGGTGCGCGACCGTCGCTTCAGCTCGCCCGAGGCGATGCGGAAGCCGGCCTTCCAGACCCAGGCGCGAGCATCGCGAATGGCGGGTCCGCGGCGGATGGCCTGCGCGAAGGCCTCCGCGACGGAATCGCTGGCGATCTCGGCATCGGCGGCGAAGGCGAACAGCGCACGCCAGAGCCGATCGGCTTCCTGGCGGTAGATCGCCTCGATCGTGCCAGCCACACCAGCGGTGACTGCCGCAGTCTCCATCTGCTCCTACAGGGAGCGAATCGGGCTGAAAGGTGACACACGCCGGCCCGTTGGTCGAGGTCGAAATTCGATGTCACCTTTGGCCGCCGTCGGGTCCCTGTGTAGGCGGAGGGACTCGAACGCAGACCGACAGGAGACCGAGACCGATGATCCAGCAACGACCAGCCACCACCGATATCGCCCGCACCGGCCCCTGGATTGCGCTGCTGCTGGCCGCCGGCCTGACCGTCGGCTTCATCGCGGGACAGGTGACGCCCGACCTCCTGGGCCCGCTTGGCGGCAGCTCGGCAGAAGTCGTGACGACCGATACGCTCACCGGCGCCGATGATTACGGCATCCGCCACCTGACCGTCGCGCCGCCGCTGACGCAGGCCGACGACTACGGCACCCGCCATGCCGGCACCGCCCCACTGACGCCGTCGGACGACTACGGCATCCGCCACGGCGCGTCGCAGCCTTAGGGCTTCGCTTCGGCGTCGATGACACCGGCCGGGCTGGGGACCTGCATCCCTCCAGCCCGGCCTGGACCCCTTCCCGTCCTCACGGTTGCTCCCCAGCGGAACTAACGGACACGCAGCGGCCGGCACCCGCTCCTTTCATCATCGCCCGTTGCTCCACCTCGCAACTCTTGGCCAACCAGTGGCCCTTGTGGCGCGATTCTTCGCCGTTAGTTCCGGCCCAGACCAACCCGCCGCTCCGTGTTGCCACCCGGTGGCACGATCGGCCACTTCCTGCCCGATTCACCCGCCCCACGGCAATGCCAATCGACCGAGGCACCGGAGAATCGGCCCGACCGGCACGGCTTCTGCTGTAACGCAAACGGCGGCTGTTCATACAGGACACGCCAATCACAGAGGTGAGGGTGATGGAGTCTCGCGTCAAGCTGCTCGGGCATCCGGTCCACCCGATGCTCATCGTCTTCCCGCTCGGCCTGCTCAGCACCGCCGTCATCTTCGACGTGCTGTACCTCGTCACCGGCAACGACGAGCTGGCCATCTTCGCGTTCTGGGCCATCGCGGCGGGCATCGTCGGCGGTCTGGCCGCGGCGATCTTCGGCTTGATCGACTGGCTCGCCATTCCGCGCGACACGCGGGCCAAGGGCGTGGGCCTGACCCATGGCATCGGCAACGTCGTGATCGTGGGACTGTTCGCGGTGAGCTGGCTGCTGCGCCTTGATAACCCGGTCTACGGAGACAACCTGTTGCCCTTCGTCCTCGCGCTGATCGGTGCCGGACTGGCGCTGTTCACGGCGTGGCTGGGCGGCGAGCTGGTGTATCGGCTGCGCGTGGCGGTCGACGATGGCGCCAACCTGGATGCCTCCAACTCACTGACGGCCAGCGGCGTGGCAGAGGTCACGGACGCGCGCCCGCGATCCTGAATGCGCCTCCTGGCGGGGGTGAGCGTCGGATGGCTGGGCATCAGCATGCTGGCCGATGGGGTTCCGTCGCTGCTGGTTCCGCACCGGGTCGCCGCGACGGGCGGTGACGCCTCGACGCTGGGGCTCGTGACGCTGGTCGCGATCGGTCTGGCGGCGGTCACCCAGGCGTTCGCGGGCGCCTGGAGCGATCGCATCGGACGCCTGCCGGTCGTGACGGCCGGCGCGCTCCTCGCCGTCGCGGGCCTGGGCCTGCTCCTCCTCCCCGATGCCCTCCTGCCCGCCGCCGTCCTGACGCTCGCCGGGGTGAGCGTGGTGCAGGCCGGCTACCAGCCCCTCCTGCCGGACCGGCTCGCGTGGTCCTCCCGCGGGCGAGGGGCGGGGGCCAAGGGCCTGTTCGACGTCGGTGGCGCCTTCCTCGGCTTCGCCCTGCTCGCGGCCATCCTCGCCAGCGGCGAAGCGACCACCGCCACCGTCGTGCTCGGCGCAGGCCTGGTCGGGCCCCTGCTCCTGGCCTTCGCGCTGCTGCCGACGGGCCGAGGGCCACAGCAAACCGCCGCTCCAGGACCGATGCATCCCGGCGACCGCGCCCTTCTCACGCGCCTGGTCCTCGCGCGCTTCCTCTTCCTGCTCGGCATCTACGCGGTCGGCCGATTCCTCCTGCTGTTCACCGCCCAGCGCCTGGGCCTGGACGCCGATGCGGCCGCGGCGCAGGCCGGCACCGCCCTGGCGATCCTCACCCTCGCGACCGCCGCCGCCGCCGTCCCGTCGGGATGGCTGGCGGACCGCATCGGGCGATCGGCGGTGATGCTCGCCGGGGGTGCGATCGGCGCGGTCGGCGTCGCCGCGCTGCCGCTGGCCGGCTCGCTGCCGGCGATCCTGGTCTTCGGCTCGCTCATGGCCGTCGGGTCGGCAGCCTTCGGCGCCGGGAGCTGGGCCGCCCTGGCCGATGCGACCGCCGAACGCTCCACCGGCCGGCTGCTCGGCATCGCCAACCTGGGCACCGCCGGCGCGGCCGCCGCTGCGGGCCTGTTCGGGCCGCTGATCGATGCTGCCGGGTTCGGCCCGGCCTTCGCCCTCGCGGGAGTGCTGGCGGCCGCTGGCGCGCTCGTCGGGTGGCGCGCCGGCGCATCGGCTCCGCGACCGTCGCTCCGTCCCATCGAGGTCTTCGACTGATGCTCCGCCGTCTCTGCTTCGACGTTCCGACATTGCTCTCGGTGCTGTACGCGCCGCTCCAGCCGCTGGTCAAGCGGCTCCGCATCGTGCGGCGGGGGGATCGGCGATACCAGCCTAACGACGTCCTGCTGCCGCCGGGCTACGGCGCCGAGGTGGTCGCCACCGGCTTGACGGCTCCCGTGCATGCCTCCTTCGGTCCCCATGGCGCCATGTACGTGACCGAATCGGGGCACAAGTCGGAGTCACCGCCGCGCATCTTCGAGGTGGATCCGACGAGTGGCAGCCGGCGCCTGGTGGTCGAGCTCAGTGGCCCGCACGCGCAGTCGACGGGGGCCGCAACCGGCACCGCGTGGCACGACGGTTCGCTGATCGTCACCGCCACCGATGCGGTCCTGCGCGTCGACCCCGAGACGGGCGTCACCACCGAGCTCGTCGATGGCCTCCCGGGGCTCGGGGACCACCAGACGAACCACCCGGTCATCGGCCCCGACGGCCGCGTCTACTGGGGCCAGGGCTGCGTCACCAACATGGGCGTCGTCGGCGCCGACAACTTCGGCTACGAGTGGCTGGCCAAGTTCCGGGATCGGCACGACGTTCCGGGCGGCGACATCGTGCTGGCCGGCCGCAACTACGAGGTGCCGAACGTCCTCGGCAACCCGCTCGAGCGCCTGACGACTGGCGCGTACGTGGCGTTCGGTACCGCCACGGAGCCCAACCAGCGCATCCCGGGCAGCCCGAAGGCCAGCGGCGCGGTGCTCAGCTGCCTGCCCGATGGATCGGACCTGCGCGTCGTCGCCTGGGGCCTGCGCAACCCGTACGGGATCGCCGTCCACCCCGACGGCCGCCTGTTCGTGACGGAGCACGGGTCCGATGAGCGCGGCGCCCGGTGGATCGTCGGCGACCCCGACGACCTCTACGAGATTCGCGAGGGCGCCTGGTACGGCTGGCCGGATTTCGCCTCCGGCATCCGGTTGGACGATCCGCACTGGGGTCCGGGCGGGACCGGCCGGGAGCCGGTTCTGGCCGAGTTTCCGGATCCCGAGCCGCCCAAGCCGGTCGGCTCGTTCGAGCCCCACGCGGCGGCCAACGGCTTCGATTTCAGCCGCGATCCGGCCTTCGGCTTCGAGGGCCAGGCGTTCGTCGCGCTTTTCGGCGACCTAGCGCCGGTCACCACGCCGCGCCAGGTCGTGCCGGCCGGCTTCAAGCTCGTGCGCGTGGATCCGTCGACCGGCGCCATCCACGACTTCGCGGTCAACCGCATCCAGGGCCCCGCTTCGAAGCTGTTCCACGGCGGCTTCGAGCGGCCCAGCCACTGCGTCTTCGGGTCCGATGGCGCGCTGTACGTCGTCGACTTCGGCGAGATCAAGATCGCGCCCGAGAAGGGGGGCATCCGGATGAAGCAGGGGACCGGATCGGTGTGGCGCATCTCGCGCGTGCCCGACGTGCCTGCCGGTGACGTGCCGCCGTCCGCCACCCGCGTGCCGTTCTACCCGATCCAGGCCGGCGTCGTGCTCGCGCTGGTCGCCGGCGGGGTCGCAGCGGTGGTGGCGGTGCTCCGCCGGCTCTTCCGCCGGTAGCGCTTCGTGGAGTTGCCGCCCAGCGGAACTAACGGACACGCAGGCGCCGATCTGCAGCCGATGCTTCGCCGCCGGTTGCTCCTCGCCGCAACCTCACGAATCGGCAAACCGATCGCCAGCCGCCTTCTTCGCCGTTAGTTCCGCTCCAGCCCAACCCAGCCCAGAACGCATGCCTCCCGCCCCAGCAAGGGCGCGGTCCCAATTGCGGGCCAAGCCTGCCCGCCAATCGTGCGGCCCTCAGCCCGCCGCGGAGCCCTCGTACTCCTGCGCGTGGTCGCCTCGGTCGATCTCGATCGTTCGGTTCATGATGTCGACCGTCTCCTCGACGGACCGGCCGTTTTCGTCAGCGGCGGCCTTGAGGTCCTCGTAGCGCAGGTTCGATTCGCCCATCTCGAGATGGGCCTTCATGCAGCCACACGTGAGACACATCGATTCAACTCCTCTTCCGGGGGCACGTTGACGGACGACGTTGCATCCGACAGGCCATACCGCCTCATCCGGGGGCGTACGTTCGCGGGTGCCCATCGCTCGGAGCGCATGGACGCGGCAGAAGTGGTGGACACGAAGCCGTACACTGGCTTCTGCGTCGTCCGGCCACCAATGAGATGGCCCCTTCGCACCATGATGCGAAGGAGTCCCTTTATGGACAACAAGAACGTCTTACCTGAGCCCGGGCGCCTCTTGACGATCGCAGCAGAACACATGCGCGGCCTCCATAGCCAACCCCACGACGATTGCCGACGGTGTCGGCAGGCGGAACGCGAAGCGGCCGCCGTCCCCGCGACGGCACCCCTTCCCGAGGTCCACGCGTAGAACACGATGGTCCGGCTCCCGTGACACGTATCACCGTCGTCAACGACAACCCCGAGTTCCTCGCCCTGATGCGCGACATCCTCGAGGACGACCGCTACGTGACGGTAACCGTCGACGGCGACCAGCCGGACGCCCTGGAGCGCATCCGGGCCTCGAGGCCCGACCTGCTGATCATCGACCTCCGCCTTGGGACCGATGGCGTCCATGGTTGGGACATCGCCCAGGAGGTGCGTCGCGACCCCGGGCTGGACGCTCTGCCGGTGCTGGTCCTCAGCGGGGACGTCGCGACCCTCCGTGAGATCGAGGAGGACCTGGCGGCCACGCAGCACACCGCCGGCATGGCCAAGCCGTTCGGCATCGATGAGCTGGAGCGCACCATCCAGCGGCTCCTCGCCGAGGCCGCCGCCTAGAGCTCGTCGTCGTCCAACTCCGCGCGCAGGCGCTCCAGCCTGGCGAGCAGATCCGGATGCTGGCGCGCCGCGCCCTCGACCTCACGCAGCAGTTCGCGCGACCGAGCCCGCACCCGCGCCATATTCAGTGGCTCGAGATCCCCGCGACCTGAGCGGAAGGTCACCTCGATGACCCGGATCTGCAGCTCGATGCGGTCGCGTGACATTGGACGGCGCTCAGGCGCAAGCAGCGTGCCCAGCCTGTGGCCGCTACGAGCCCACTGCGGTAGGAGGGCCCCGGCCGCCTCCCACTCGTCGGAGGCATAGGCCGCCACAGCAAGTCAGCTCCCTTCCTCTGGCGCCCCGACCACTCGAGCGTGCATGATCCGCGCGTGGGGACCCGCAGCGACCTGCC
>DASTYP010000217.1:0-8240 GCA_035764845.1 Candidatus Limnocylindria bacterium | reverse complement strand
AGGTGCTGCGACGGGCCGGGAAGCATCGGTCCGGCTACATGTGGCCGTGGGAGCACCCGGAGGGCAGCGCCGCGCACGGGATCCTGGACGACGAGACCTACGACTGGCTGGCCGTCGTGCGCGCCATGCTCCTGACCCGCGGCGGTCCGATCGTCGTCGACGAGGCGACGATCGCCAATGCCAACGCCCTCGCCCGCACCACGACGTCCATCGACGTCGACCCCACCGGCTCGGCCGGCCTGGCCGGCCTGATTCGACTCCACCGGGACGGCGACCTCTCGCCGGCCGAGACGTCGCTCGTCCTCTTCACTGGCATCCGCCGAACTGGAGATCCACGATGAGAAGCTTCCTCGGGCGCGACATCCTCGGGCTGAAGGACTTCAGCCGGGAGGACTTCTTCCGCGTCTTCGACGCCGCCAACGAGCTGCGCCCGTACGCCGTGAACCGGCGGAACGGCGAGCTGCTCAAGCACAAGACGCTGCTGACGGCCTTCTACCAGCCCTCGACGCGGACCCGGCTGTCGACCGAGGCCGCCATGCATCGGCTCGGCGGTGCCGTCCTGGGCTTCAGCGACGCCAAGATGACGCGCGCCGGCGACTTCTACCAGGAGTCGATGAAGGACACCATCCTGATGCTGGAGTCCTACGGCGATGTGATCGCCATGCGGCACTACGCCGAGGGCGCACCGGCGGAGGCGGCCCGGTACGCATCGGTCCCGATCATCAACTGCGGCGACGGCTGGGGGCAGCACCCAACCCAGGTGCTCACCGACCTGTACACCATCCTGCTCGAGCGGGGCACGCTGGACGGGCTGACCTACCTGCTCATCGGCGACATGCGGATGCGCACGATGCACTCGATCCTCCACGCCCTCTCGCAGTTCGACGCGGAGGCCATCGTCGTCTCGCCGCCGGACATGGCGCTCAAGGACGAGTTCAAGGCGGAGCTCGACGCGATGGGCACCGTCTACCGCGAGGCGCCGGACGTCCGCGAGGTCATCGGCGAGGCGGACATCATCTACCTCGAGCCGGTGGTCCAGGCCGACTACACCCAGTCGCGCGTCGAGCGCAGCGGCGAGGTGGGGCGGACGGCGGCGGAGTACCAGGTCGACGCAGCCCTCATGCGGTCGCGCGCCAAGCGGTCGTCGATCGTGCTGCACTCGCTGCCGCGCATGGACGAGCTCCTGCCGGACGTCGACGAGACGCGCCACCAGCGCTACTGGGTGGAGGCGTCGAACGGCGTCTCGCTGCGCATGGCGCTCCTGGCCCTCGTCCTCGGCGCGATGGAGTAGGGAGGACAGGACCGATGCAGACCGGACTCCGCGGACGCGACCTGATCAGCCTCTCCGAGCTCACGCTCGAGGAGATCGAGACCATCCTGGACGTCGCCGCGCAGCTGAAGCGCGAGCGTGCCCTGGGCATCGGTCACCCGCTGCTGCGCGACAAGGTGCTCGCGATGCTCTTCTTCTTCAGCTCCACCCGAACGCGAGCCAGCTTCGAGGCCGGCATGGCCCAGCTGGGCGGCCACGCCCAGTTCATCGAGAGCCGTACGACGCAGATCGCGCACGGCGACACGGCCAAGGAGATCGGCGAGATCCTGGGTCGCTACAACGACGGCATCGCCATCCGCCACGTCGACTGGAACGTGGGCAACGAGTACATCCGCGGCGTGGCCGAGGCCTCGCGCGTGCCCGTGCTCAACATGCAGTGCGACCGCTTCCACCCGCACCAGATCCTGGCCGACCTGCTCACCATGCGCGAGAAGCTGGGCGACCTGCGAGGCCGCACGCTCACCCTCTCCTGGGCGTACGCCGCCAGCTACCAGAAGCCGATCAGCGTCCCGCAGGACCTGGTCACGGCGGCCACCCGCTTCGGGATGAACGTGCGCCTGGTCCATCCGCCGGAGTTCGCGCTGGAGCCCGACGTGGTCGAGGAGGCGCGGCTCAACGCCCGGTCGTCCGGTGGCTCGCTGGAGCTGATGGAGGACTTCGACGCCGGGTTCCGGGACTCCGACGTCATCTACGCCAAGTCCTGGGGCGCGCTGCTGACCGCGAAGGACGAGACGGAGGGCGCCGAGATCGCACAGCGCTACACCGACTGGATCACCGACGAGCGGCGCATTGCCCTGGCGAGCGACCACGCCATCTTCATGCACCCGCTGCCGGCCGACCGGAACGTCGAGGTGACCGATGCGGTCATCGACTCGCCGCAGTCCGTCGTCTACGACGAGGCCGAGAACCGGCTCCACGCCCAGAAGGCCGTCATGGCGCTGACGATGAGGTAGGGACCGATGAGCAAGAGCACCCTGGTCGTCGCGATCGGCGGCAACAGCCTGATCAAGGACCCGCAGCACATGAGCGTCCCGGACCAGTACCGGGCGCTGGGTGAGACGAGCGGGCACATTGCGCGGATCATCAAGGACGGCTGGCACGTCGCCATCGGCCACGGCAACGGTCCGCAGGTCGGCTTCATCCTGCGCCGCTCCGAGCTGTCCGCGCACGAGCTGCACGAGGTGCCGCTGGACGTCTGCGACGCCGATACGCAGGGCGCCATCGGCTACGAGCTCCAGCAGAACCTCGGCCGCGACTTCCGCCAGCTCCGGATCGATCGGCAGGCGGTGACCGTCGTGACCCAGGTCGAGGTCGATCCCGCCGATCCCGCCTTCGCCAACCCTTCCAAGCCGATCGGCACCTTCATGGACGAGGCGCAGGCCAGGATCCGCGAGGAGCGCGACGGCTGGGTCGTGCGCGAGGACGCCGGCCGCGGCTGGCGTCGCGTCGTCCCCTCACCGCGGCCCATCCGGATCGTGGAGGAGCGGGCCGTGAAGACGCTCCTGCGCGAGGACTTCGTGGTCATCACGGTCGGCGGTGGTGGCATCCCCGTCGTGACCAACGGCCAGGGCGACCTGGAGGGCGTGGCGGCCGTCATCGACAAGGACTTCGCATCGGCGCTGCTGGCGACCACGTTGCGTGCCGACGTCTTCATGATCAGCACCGCCGTCGACCGCGTGGCGCTGGACTGGGGCAAGCCGGAGCAGCGCTGGGTCGACAGCCTCACGCTGGCGGAGGCGAAGTCCTACCTTGCCGAGGGCACGCATTTCGCGTCGGGCAGCATGGCCCCGAAGATCGAGGCGTGCATCGAGTTCCTCGAGCACGGCGGCGGGGAGGCCATCATCACCAGCCCGGATCGGATGGAGGCGGCGCTCGCGGGCGAGGCTGGAACCCGGATCGTCGCCTGAGTCGGCGGCGAGTACCGTTCGCGCGTGCACCCCTTTCGATTCGCGGTCCACACCGGCGGGGGCCGGCTGACCCACGACTTCCCGGCCCTGGTCCGGCGGACCGAGGAGCTCGGCTACGACGCGCTGTACGTCACCGACCACCTCGGACGCCAGCTCTCGCCCATCGCCGCGCTGGCGACCGCAGCGGCGCTGACGAGCCGCATCCGCATCGGCGCCTACGTCTTCGCCAACGACTTCCGCCATCCGCTGATCCTGGCGCGTGAGGCTGCGACACTCGACGTGCTCAGCGGCGGACGGCTGGACCTCGGACTGGGCGCGGGCTGGATGCGGAGCGACTACCGGCGCATCGGGATGCCGTACGACCGGCCGGGGCTGCGCATCGATCGGCTCGAGGAGGCGCTCGGCCTCATCAAGCGGCTGCTGTCCGGCGAAGCGGTCACGCACGAGGGCCGCTTCTACCGGCTGGAGGGCGCTCGGGTCGGCCCGCTCCCGGTCCAGCGCCCACACCCGCCGATCATGCTCGGGGGTGGCGGCCCGCGGCTGCTGCGCATGGCGGCACGCGAGGCGCAGATCGTCGGCTTCGCCCCGCAGATGGGCACCGCCGGGCGACCGATGCTTCGCACGACCACCGAGTCAGCCCTCGCCGACCGGGTGGCGGTGGTGCGCGCGGCGGCGGGTCCCCGCTTCGAGCTGCTGGAGCTGAACGTCTTCGTGGCCGATGCCGGGGTCGTGGGCGACGGCCAGCCGCTGCCGGCGTCACTGTCCGCGCTGGTGAAGTCCGCCGGACCGGCGGCCGTCGGCGGGTCGCCCTACCTGCTCTACGGCACGGCTTCGCAGCTCCGCGAGCGCCTGCTGCGGCGTCGCGAACGGCTCGGCATCACCGCCTATGGCATCCCGGCAAGCGCCATGGAGGCCTTCGCGCCCATCGTCGAGCGGCTCCGGGACCGCTGAGGGCGCGGTCCGGCCTGCAGCCACGAACGAGTCGGGACCGATGGCCCTTGCGCGAGCACCGACCACCGGCCGATGCTCGACGTCGACGTCACATTCGAGCGAGGGAGGTGACACCATGCTCGACCTGTTGGGATGGAACGTCGGGATGTCGGGCATCGCCGCGATCGTGCTCGTCACGGCATCGATCCTCATCGGCGCGATCCCGCAGTTCATCGGTGAGCCGCGGCTGGCGTACGAGTGGGTCGTGACCGCCGTTGGCGTGCTCGTCGGCGGCTGGCTCGGCAGCGAGGCATTCGGCGCCGCGAGCACCTGGGGTCCGGTCTTCGACGGCCTGTACATCGTGCCGGCGCTGATCGGCGGAATCGTCCTCGGTGCCATCGTCGACGCCGTGGTCCGCTACGTCAGCGGAGGCAGCTACACGCATCACGCGCCGCGGCCGATCTGAGCACCTCGGCGCGGACCCGACAGCGGCCGTCCCAGGACGGCCGCTGTCGCGTGTCGAGGGCGGTCCGTCAGCCGGCCGCCTCGACCCCCTGGCGCAGGACCGTCTTCGTCCGCTCCGGGCCCGCGCGGCGCGGGTCGTTGACGTAGATCTCGTGGTGCGGGCCGCGGGCCCGGAGTCCGGCAGCGGAGATCGCCTGCTCCAGGCGACGCAGGGTCGGACGCTCGGCGTCGTACGGGCCGACGTGGAGGATCTGGGCCGCCGGGCCCTCCGTCCAGCGGTCGAGGTAGAGGCGGCGGAGCATGTCGTTCGGCTCACCGCGCCGCACGGCATCGTCAACCTCATCCTCGCTGGCCTCGGAAGGCACGGCGATGATCAGCCGCCACCGCCACTCGACGTCCTGCGCGGAGCCGGTCGTGCCTTCGGCCGCCAACTGCTCCGGCGTCAGCCAGTACAGCCCTTCGAGCCCACCGACCGGCGCATCGACGCCGCGGGCCTTCAGGGCGAAGTGCAGCCGGTAGGCCGTCCCGTACAGGACGCCGATCGCCTGCTGATAGGCCTCGCTGCCCGGCTGCTCGGTCCCGTCGAGCGCCAGGTACCGCCACGCCGGCACGTTCACGAACCGCACCCGGTCGCGTCTGGCCGACGCGAGGCGGCGCAGGTCGTCATCGGTCTCGAAGCTGACCCGCGGTTGCGTCAGCACGGTCATCTGACTCACCTCCGTTCGGAGGCAGCGTCAGGCGGCGATCACCTGCGCGGGAAGGGCCGTTGCGCCCGATTCGTCAGCGGGCGTACCGCACGCCGCCCGCTCGTCGCTCCTTGTTGAGCCGTCGGTTGAGGTGCAGCCCTTCGAGGACGAACTCCGTGGCCGAGGCGACACCCGCCGGAGACTCGCCGGCGTCCAGCCGGGCAACGGCGGCGGCCAGCTCCGGAACGCGCCCGGCCAGGGCCGCGTGCTGGCTCGATGGAACCAGGTCACCCACCTCGGCCGAGAGCGACTCCTCCTCGAACCGATCCAACAGCGGGCCGAGCTCGCTCAGCGCGAAGTGGCGGTTGAAGACGTTGACCACCGCCCGCGCGACCAGCTTCTCGACCACGCGGTCCTCGCGCGTCTCGTCGCCCAGCGTCTCGAGCTCGATCTTTCCCGCCGTGGAGGCGACCACGGACCCCAGGTCGCTGATGCGTGGCGCGGCCGACGCCTCGTCCAACCGCACCGCCCGCTTGAGGGCGGCCGCGACCAGCGTCTCGTGGTTCGCGATGGTCACCCGAACGCTCACCCCCGAGCGCTGCGACACCTCGGACGAGCGCCGCGCGAGCTGCGAGAGCTCCGCGACGACCTCCTTCATGAAGCCCGGCACCTCGACGGGCACGCCGCCATCGCCGCCCTCCGGGTCGAAGCGCGCGGCCTCCGCCTCCATGATCGCGATCTCGGTCGTCGTCTCCTCCGGGTAGTGCGTCCGGATCTGGGCGCCGAATCGGTCCTTCAGGGGCGTGATGATCCGACCGCGACTGGTGTAGTCCTCGGGGTTGGCGCTGGCGATGACGAACAGGTCGAGGTCGAGCCGCACCCGGTAGCCGCGCACCTGGACGTCGCGCTCCTCCATCACGTTGAGCAGGCCGACCTGGATGCGCTCGGCCAGGTCCGGCAGCTCGTTCAGGCTGAAGACGCCCCGATGCGTCCTCGGCAGCAGCCCGTAGTGGATGGTGAGCTCGTCGGACAGGTAGCGGCCCTCGGCCACCTTGACCGGATCCACCTCGCCGATGAGGTCGGCGATGCTGATGTCCGGGGTCGCCAGCTTCTCGCTGTACCGATCCTCCGCGGCCCACCAGCCGATGCTCGCGCCGTCACCCTCCTCCTCGACGATCCGCCGACCGAGCGGCGAGACCGGGTGCAACGGATCGTCGTGGAGCTCCGTCCCGGCCAGGTACGGCAGCCACGGGTCCAGCAGCGCCACCAACGAGCGCGCGATGCGGCTCTTGGCCTGGCCACGCTCGCCGAGGAGGATGACGTCCTGCCCGGCCAGGATGGCGTTCTCCAGCTGGGGCAGGACCGTGTCCTCGTAGCCCAGGATTCCCGGCAGGAACGGATCGCCGCGCCGGAGCCGCGCCAGCAGGTTGGCGCGCATCTCCTCCTTGACCGTCCGTGACCGATACCCCGCGGCGCGCAACTCCCCCAGGGTGGTATCGGCTGGTCGATCAGGCAGGTCGGTCACCGGGTGAGCCTACCACCGAAGGCCGCGCGTGCCGTGAGGCCGGACTCCGCCGAGACTCCAGGTCCTGCAGTTGCCACAGTGCCGCCGCCCGCGAGTGCACGCCGAGCGCAGCGAAGGCGTGCTCGAGGTGCTTGCCAACGGTCCCGACCGACAGCCCGAGCCGCGAGGCGATCTCGGCGTCCGACGCACCCCGGACGGCCCACGTCAGCACCTCGGCCTCGCGACGGGTCAGCATCGCGCCTTCGACGCGCCCGACCGGCGCCGCACGTGCGCTGGGCGCCTGACGCATCTCGATGAGGTGCGACTGGAGGACGCCGAGCATGTCCTCCTGCCTCGCGGTGAACGTCCCGCCCCGCAGCCACAGCTGCACGCACGCGATGGACTCCGCACCACGGTGGAGCCACACCTTGAGGACATCGGTGAGGCCGTTGGGCCGCATTCCCTCGTTGTAGAACTCGGTCCGTTGCAGCGCCGTACGACTGACTCGGGCCGAGAGGCGCATCGGACCATCCGCCGGACCCCAGCGGCGCCACCCCACCGGGTTCTGGTGCCCGTACGCCGCAAGCGCCTCGTCGGTGCCGGGGACCGACTCGAATTCGTGGCTCTCCACCAGGGCGAGCACCGCACGATCCGGCCGTCGCAGCTCGAAGTACTCTGCCTCCTCAGCGCCGACCACGTGACACAGGCCCGCGAGCGTCGCGGGTGACAGCGCGTCGTCGCCGGTTGCCTGGGTCGACGCCAGGAATGCCGTCATCCGGGCCAGGTCCTGCTGGGTAACTCGCGGCATCGCGACAAACTACGCCGCACGCCGTATGGCAGCAAGGCCTGGCGCCGGGCATGCTCGTGTCGTGATGCGGCATCGTCGACTCGCTGCTCTCGTGCTGGGGCTCGCCGTGACGGGATGCGCGACCGAGGCCGCCGAGACCCCGGAACCTCGCACGACCGGGACGCCCGTTCCGACGACCGAGGTGCGGTCGACGGCGCGCTCCGCGGATGCCGCCGCACCGCCGGAACTGGCGGGGACGTGGCGGAGGGTCGTCCAGGGCGAGGAGGTCCTCCTCAGCCTGCGCGACACCGGGTATCGGATCCAGCGCGCGGGCGAGATGGGCTCGGGCAGCATCACGGTGGAGGGCGAGATCGTGACCTTCTTCGCGAGCAGCCGATGCGACGGGTCCGGCCGATACACCTGGGCCATCGTCGAGGACCGGCTTCAGCTCACCGAGATCGACGATCCGTGTTCGGGACGAACCGACGTCCTGCTCTTCGGCACGTTCGGCCGCGTGGGCGAGTAGCCGCGCTCAGGCGGAGTAGTCGCGGACCGCCAGCGCCACCGATGCGGGATCGCAGATCCCGCGCTCCGCCAGCTCCTCCAGGAAGGTGCCGCGCTCCTGGAGCTC
>DASTYP010000216.1:0-6666 GCA_035764845.1 Candidatus Limnocylindria bacterium | reverse complement strand
TGCCTCCGACCGACTCGCGCAGCACCTGGCCGGTCGCCGTCGTGTCGCCCTCCCGGTACACCCACCGACGCCGGAGGTCGAGCGGGGAGGCGTCGAGCGCCTCGGCGATGCGGTTGATCTGCATCTCGGCAGCGAACTCGGTCTGCGGCGCGCCGAAGCCCCGGAAGGCGCCGTTGGGTGGCGTGTTCGTCGCCATGGCACGCCCGGTGATCCGGACGTTCGGGCAGCGATACGGCCCGCCGGCGTGAAGGATGCCGCGGCTGAGCACGACCGGCGTGAGCGTGCAGTACGCGCCGCCGTCCATGATCACCTCGATCTCCTGGGCCAGCAGCTCGCCGTCGGAGCCAACCCCCCAGCGCGACCGGATGACCGCTGGGTGCCGCTTGGTGGTGGCGCTGATGTCCTCGTGGCGGTCGTAGATCATCCGCACCGGCTTGCGGCACTTCAGGGCCAGCAGCGAGGCGTGGAGCGCGATGATCGACGGGTACTCCTCCTTCCCGCCGAAGCCGCCACCGGTCTCCGCCTGGACCACGACCGCCAGCTCGTCGCCCATGTTCAGCGCCCGCTTCATCGCCTTGTGGATGTAGTACGGGCACTGCAGCGACCCGTGGACGGTCATGCCGCCGTCGTCGCGCGGCACGGCGATCATCGCCTGGTTCTCGATGTACAGCTGCTCCTGGTGGCCCACGCGGTACGTCCCCTCGATGACGACGTCCGCCCCGGCCATGGCTGCCTCGGGATCGCCCTGGGCCACGGTGTAGTGCGCGAACTCGATGTCGGACTCGAGCGGGTCGAAGACGGCGGGGAGCCGCTCGGTGCGCAGCGACACGTGACGTCGCGCCTCGCGGAGGGTCGCGCGGTCCGGCGCCGCGATCAGCGCGCACGGCTCCGCCTGGTGGCGGATCTCGCCGCCGATCGGCACGAGCACGGGCTGGTCGTCGTCGATGAGGCTCACGATGTTCTCGCCGGGGATGTCGTCGGCGGTGACCACGACGACCCGCTTCCAGTCGAACGCATCATCCAGCTCGAGGCCCAGCAGCCGTGCATGGGGCTCGGTCGATCGGATCGTCGCGCCATACCAGGCCCCCGGGACGACGAGATCGTCGGCGTACTTGGCCTCGCCGGTGACCTTGGCCGGGCCCTCACGGCGCAGCGGAGCCGCGGGTCGCGCGCGCCCGACGACGGGAGCCGTGCCGGTCAGGACAGCGGGCATATCGGGGTTCGCGACGCCGGGAGCAGGCGTGCGCACGGTGAGGCTCGGGCGCTCCATCGGCTCATGCTAGCGCGCCGCACCTGCGGCGATTGACGTGCTGCGTACAGTTGCGCCGATGAGCTTCTTCGAGAAGGCGCGACAGACCGCGTCCCAGGGCCTCAGCCAGCTCACCGGCGCCGAGAGCGAGGGCGAAAGTCGCGTGACCGCCGAATCGGTCACGGCGTCCGTGCGCGAGCTGGCGGGCCACGCCAAGCGCGGCGTGGTGACCGTCATCGAGAAGATCGATCCCGACACGCTCGCGGACCTGATCATCAAGGCGACCGCCATCCAGGAGAAGGCGAACGCCGCGCTGGCCCGCAAGAAGGCGGCCTACCGGATCGGCGACCTGAGCATCACGGCCACGATCCCGCCCCAGATCGGCTTCTCGATCGCGCGCATCGGCGACATCGAGGAGGCGATCGATGAGACGGCGCTGCTCGAGTCGAGCCAGCTCGAGGACCGGATCCCGACCGCCGACGAGGCCGTCATCTCCCTGGATGGCGAGACGGTCCCCACCGAGGCCTGACGCAGCGCTCAGCCGCCGCGGCGCAGGACTCGACCGGGACGCGCGCCGGTGTGCGCGCCGTCGCGCACCACCACGTCGCCGTTGACGATCACCCAGCCGATCCCCTCGGGGTACGAGCACGGCTCGTCGTACGTGCACGTGGCCCGGACGGCATCCGGATCCAAGACGACGAGGTCGGCGACGGCCCCGTCGCGGATGACCCCCCGGTCGGAGAGGCCGATGCGCTGCGCGGGCGCGGACGTCATCGATCGCACCGCCTCCTCCAGGCTGAGCAGCGCCTCTTCGCGCACGAACTGCCCCAGGACGCGCGGGAACGAGCCGTAGCTGCGCGGCGAGGGCTTGGCGCCGACGAACGTCGAGTCCGTGCCGATCATGCCGACCGGGTGGCGGACGAACTCGCGCAGCGACTCGCTCCACGGGCCGGGCGTCACCTGGTTGAGGCGCAGGTCCTCCGCCAGCAGCAGATCGCACAGGACGTCGACCGGGTCGTCGCCCCGGTCCGCGATCACGTCGCCCAGCGTGCGTCCCTCCCAGCGCAGCAGGTCGGGGCGCGTGAAGGCGCCCAGGCGCACATCGTCCCACGCCCGACGACCGGCGAAGAGGACCCCCCGTTCCGCCAGCTCTCGGCGGATGCGGTCGCGCACCGAGCGGTCGGCCAGCCGCTCCTTCGTCCGCATCGGTCCACCCGACTGCGCCCAGGGCGGGATCATGATCAGCAGCCGGGTGCTGGCCCACTCGTACGGGTAGGTGTCGAAGGTCACGTCCAGGCCCTCTGTGCGCGCGTCGTCGACCAGCGCCAGCATCGGCCCCGGACCTTCCGGGAAGATCTGCTTGTGATAGAAGTGGGTGATGTGGGCGGGCCCCTCGCCGCGTCGCCCGATCTCGATCGCCTCCCGGTACGGGTCGAGGTACCGGTCGCCCAGCGGATAGCGCACGTGCGTGTGGTAGAAGCCGCCGTGGCGCCCCGCCTCGTTCGTCAGCTCGGCGAGTTCGTCGGTGGTCGCGTAGGAGCCCGGCGGGTAGTCGAGGCCGGATGAGAGGCCGATAGCCCCCTCCTCCATCGCCTCCCGGAGCATGGCGCGCATGTCCGCCACCTGCGCCGGCGTTGCCTCCAATTCGTCCCAGCCGACGGCCGCGACGCGCAGCGCGGTGTTCCCGACCAGGAACGCCAGGTTGACCGATGGATGGAGCGCGTCGAGCCGATCCAGGTACGAGGTGACGGTCGACCAGTCGTAGGCGAGGTCGGGTCGCCCGTCGAGCCCCGCGTTCATCTCGACCAGGGCTCGGAGGTCGCCGGCATCCCGGAAGGGCGCGTAGGACAGGCCGTCGACGCCGATGACCTCGGTGGTCACGCCCTGCAACACCTTCGGCTCGTGGGTCGGTGCCGTGAACAGCGTCAGCCCCGAGTGCGAGTGCAGGTCCACGAATCCGGGAGCCACGACCTGGCCGCTCGCGTCGATGCGCTCATCCGCTTGGAGCGCGCTCGTATCCCCGTAGACGACCTCGAGGCGCCCGTGACGGACGCCCACCGCGGCGGCGAACCCCCGTTCGCCGCTCCCGTTGACGACGGTCCCGTTCTCGATGAGCAGGTCGTAGCGAGCGGACATGGCAGCGCATGGTACGCGCCGCCGTCAGCCCTCGATCGTCAGCGAGTCCAGCACCGGGGTGACCGCCTCCAGCGTCGCATCCCAGTTGCGGATCGAGCCGCCGACCAGGACCGCGAGCAGACCGGCATCGGTGTCGACGAAGGTGAGCTGCAGGCGACGTCCGGATGCGATCGACAGCGGGCCGGCGGCGACGCTGACGACCTGGCGGAAGACCGGCGGCTGCGTGTCTGGTGGATCGACGGTGTCGACGGTCACCTGGATGCCAGAGTTGCCGCCGAGGGCGACCTCTTCCGGTCCTGACTGCACCACGAGGTTGACGTTCTCGGCGATCGCGGTCGCCGCCGCCTGGGCGCGGTCGTGGCCAACCACCTGGCCGAACTGGACCGCGATGACGTCCACCGAGCCAGCGTCCTGCTCGACATCGAAGAAGCCGGCGGCCAGCTGCCGGGCGGTCCATCCCGGTCCGAGCTCGAAGGTCACGCGAGGCGCGAACGCCGACCGCGTGTACGTCCCGGGCGGGATCTCGCCGCCTGGAGCGGGAAGCTCGGCCACGTCATCACCCTCGCTCGACGCTCCGGGCGACGCGGCATCCGCGCTCTCCGTGGCAGTCGGGCCGCCAGGGGACGGGCTCGGTCCGCCACAGGCGACCAGCAGGAGCGCGAGGCTGGACCCGAGCAGGCGACGCATTCGCCTGACCATACTCGGCCGCTCGGCTCGGGGTTCAGAATGAGCCGATGCAGGTTGCCGCCGCGGTGCTCGCCGCCGGTGCCTCGACCCGCTTCGGCGCCCCGAAGCACGAGGTGCTGCTGGCCGGCGAGCCGATGTACGTCATGGCCGCCCGCACCGCGCACGCGGCGGGACTGGAGCCGGTCCTTGTCGTCGTGCCGTCGGAAACGGTGGTGCCGCCGGAGCTCGTTCCGGTGGTGAACGACGACCCCGATGCGGGACTCAGCCGCTCCGTGCAGCTCGGCGTGGCGGCGGTGCCGCCGGAGTGTGACGCGGTGGTCCTCCTGCTCGGCGATGAGCCCACCATCTCGGGAGACGATCTCGCCGCAGTCGTGGCCGCGGCGACGGGGGAGCGGTCCGTCGTGGCGACGCGCGCCGGCGACCGCATCGGTCCACCGGTGCTCCTCATGCGGGATGCCTTCGACCTTGTCGAGGGCCTCCGAGGCGACGAGGGTCTTCGGTCGCTCCTCCGGGGGGATCCCGCTGAGGTGACGGTGGTCGAGCGGCCCGTGCCGCTCGCGGACATCGACACCCCGGCCGACCTGGAAGCGCTTGCGCCGCGCTGTCCCGGCTGCGGCGTTCGCGTGCCGGGGCCGGCCGACGGGCCGACGCACGAGTACATCGAGTCGTCGCCCGGCTGCTGGGCAGTCTTCAATGAGCTGCTCGCTCGCGAGTTCGGCGACGCGTCGTACGGGCGGGTGCACCGGCACACCGTCGACGTCTACGCGGTGCAGCATCCCGGGACGAACGACCGGCGGCAGCGGCAGTCGGTCGCTCTGCACCTGATCGGTCTGTGCCACTGGCTGGAGCACGACCTCGAACAGGATCGGCTCAACGCCACCACCCAACGGCTCGCGACCCAGGATGGGGACTGGCCCTGGCTCGAGCCGCCGTCGACGTACGACATGACGGTGGTGGACGTGCTTCGGGCGCGCAGCGGCGCGGAGCACCGGGAGCTGGCGCGAGCCTGGGCGCAGTCGACCTGGGACGCGTGGGCCGAACACCACGCGCAGGTCCGCGCCTGGGCGGCCGATGCGCTGCACCACGCGGGGTAGAATCGCTCACATGTTCGATTCGGCGACGGACGCGGACCGATGACGATCGAGCGCATCACCAGCGCCGAGATCGCCGAGGAGGAGCTTGCCCTCGAGTCGACCGTCCGTCCGCGGCGCCTGGACGAGTTCGCCGGCCAGGACCGCGTGAAGGAGAACCTGGCGATCCTGATCGACGCGGCGCAGCATCGGTCCGAGCCGGTCGATCACGTCCTGCTCTACGGCCCGCCGGGGCTCGGCAAGACGACCCTGGCCAACATCGTGGCCGCCGAGATGGGCGCGCAGATCCGTACCACGTCCGGCCCCGCGATCGAGCGCGCCGGCGACCTCGCCGCCGTGCTCACGAGCCTGGGCAAGGGCGATGTGCTGTTCATCGACGAGATCCACCGGCTGAGCCACGCCGTCGAGGAGATTCTCTACCCGGCCATGGAGGACTTCGCCCTCGACGTCGTGCTCGGCAAGGGGCCGGGCGCGCGCACGGTGCGGCTCCAGATCGAGCACGTCACCGTCATCGGGGCGACGACGCGCGTCGGCAGCATCACCGGCCCGTTGCGCGACCGGTTCGGCGCCACGTACCGGCTCGACTACTACACGCAGGGCGAGCTGGAGCGAATCCTCCACCGCTCGGCCGACATCCTCGGCATCTCCCTGACCGATGCGGCCGCCACGCTTGTGGCCGGCCGCTCGCGCGGCACCCCTCGCATCGCCAACCGGCTGCTCAAGCGGGTGCGCGACTACGCGCAGGTTCGGGGTGGGGGAGACGGCCTCGTGACCGACGCGCTGGCGGCCGATGCGCTCGGCCTGCTCGAGATCGACGAGCGCGGGTTGGACGCCATGGACCGCCAGCTGCTTCGCGCCATGGCCGAGCACCATGCCGGTGGCCCGGTGGGCCTCGCCACCATGGCGGCCACCGTCAGTGAGCCGATCGAGACGATCGAGGACGTGGTCGAGCCATACCTCATGCAGATCGGCTTGCTGGCTCGAACCTCCCGGGGCCGCCAGCTGACGCCGTCGGGCTGGGAGCACCTCAAGCTCACGCCGCCCCCGAACTCGGCGGCGGCATCGGTCCAGGCGCAGCAGCCCGGCCTCTTCGACGGCTGATCCGGTGTCCCCGGAGCTCGGCCGCGTCCTGCTGGTGATCGGCATCGTGCTGGTGGTCGTCGGCGGGCTGGCGATGGCGGGCGTCCGGCTTCCGTTCGGTCGGCTGCCGGGGGACATCGCCATCGAGGGCGAGCGGGGCGGCTTCTACTTCCCGATCGTCACGATGCTGGTCATCAGCATCGTGCTGACCGTGCTGGTCAACCTGTTCCTGCGGCGCTGATCGGCTCTCCGCGCGCGTGCGCGAAAACGCGCCTCACCGAGGCGCGCATCGGCGTAGGCTGCGCGGCGGCACCAGTGCCCGGCGCGGTGTCGTGCGCTCCAGGTGCCCAGTGGAGACGCGGAGGGTGACCCGAGTGGAGGCAGAGGCAACGGAGGTACCGAGGTCGAGCGCGGCAGCGCCAC
>DASTYP010000215.1:0-5868 GCA_035764845.1 Candidatus Limnocylindria bacterium | reverse complement strand
GCCACGAAGATGTAGGTCTTCAGGAAGAACCAGAAGATGCCGTACAGCGTGCCGGCGAAGCCGCCGAGCTCCGCGGGGAACGGCCAGGGGGCCAGCCAGCCGCCGAAGAAGAGGCTGACCAGGATGCCGCTCATGATGAACAGCGCCACGTACTCGGCGAAGAAGAAGAAGCCGAAGCGCATGCCCGAGTACTCGGTGAACGGGCCGGCCACCAGCTCCGAGTCGGCCTCGACCATGTCGAACGGCGTGCGGTTCACCTCGGCCAGCGAGCTGATGTAGAAGATGCCCAGGCCGATGGGCTGCCAGACCAGCAGCCATCCGTGGTCACGCTGCCAGGCGATCAGCTCGCCGAAGTTCAGCGTGCCGGCCAGCACGACGGCGCCGACGATCGAGAGCGTCAGCGGGATCTCGTAGCTCACCATCTGCGCGGCGGAGCGCAGGCCGCCGAGCAGCGAGTACTTGTTGTAGCTCGCCCAGCCGGCGATGAGCAGGCCGACCACCGAGAGGCCGAGCACCGCGAAGAAGTACACGATGCCGATGTTGAAGTCCGCGGCGATGGCGCCCGGCGCGAACGGGATGACCAGCATGCTCATGGCCGCCGCCATGTAGACCATCCACGGGGCCATGGTGAACGCCACGCGATCGGCCTGGTCGGGGACCGTGTCCTCCTTGGCCAGCACCTTGAAGCCGTGAATCGTGGACTGGAAGATGCCCTTCGGCCCGATGCGGTTCGGCCCGTAGCGCAGCGCCAGCTGCGCGATGATCTTCATCTCCATCTGGATGATGATGAAGGCGGTCGGGACGGTCAGCAGCAGGAGCAGGGTCGTGGCCAGCAGGAACCGACCGATGCCAAGCAGCAGCTCGAAGTCCATCGGCTACTTGTCCACGCCGCCCATCACCGGGTCGAAGCTCGCCATGATCGCCATCGTATCGGCGATGAGGCGGCCGGGCATGAGCTTCGGAATGGCCTGCAGGCTGATGAAGCTGGGGTCGCGCATGCGGAACCGATACGGGGTAGGGCCGCCGTCGCTGATGGCGTAGACGCTGTAGAGGCCACGCGGCGACTCGACCGCCCCGAACGCTCGTCCCGGCTTCGGCCGGATGATGCCGGGCACCTGGGCCTGCACCGGCCCGTGCGGCATCCTGTCGATGATCTGGTCGATCAGGTGGATGCTCTGCTTGATCTCGGCGATGCGCTGCAGGTACCGCGCGTACGAGTCGCCCGACTGCTGGGTGATGACGTCGAACTCCAGCTCGTGGTAGATCGAGTACGGGTGCGCCTTGCGGACGTCGAAGGGCACCCCGGAAGCGCGCAGGTTCGGGCCGGAGACGCCGAGGTCGATCGCCTCCTGCCCGGTGAGCACGCCCATGCCCTTGGTGCGAGCGGTGAAGATCTCGTTCTCGGTGATCATCCGCTCGTTCATCTCGATGTTCTTCAGCACGTTCGAGCGCCACGTGCCGAGCCGTGAGAGGAACTCGTCGTTGACGTCCCAGTTCACGCCGCCGACGCGGAAGAAGTTGAACAGCATGCGCTGACCGCTGATGGCAGAGAGCAGATCGACGACCTCGTCGCGGTTGATGAAGCTGTACAGGATCGGCGTCAGGCCACCCATGTCGAGCGCCAGGAAGCCCATCATCAGGCCGTGGCTGAACACCCGGTTCAGCTCCACCACCAGCGCGCGGATGTACTCGGCCCGCTTCGGCGCCCGGATGTCGTACAGCTTCTCGAAGGCGATGGCCGGCGCGTGCTCGTTGTGCATCGCGCTCAGGTAGTCCATCGGGTCGACGTAGGTGAGGACCGTGGTGTAAGTCGCGTGCTCGCACAGCTTCTCGATGCCGCGGTGCAGGTAGCCGAGCACCGGGTCGATGTCCACCACGATCTCGCCGCGCACCTTGACCACCAGGCGCATCACGCCGTGGGTCGAGGGGTGCTGCGGCCCCATGTTGACGAGCATCTCGCCCTCGTCGAGCGAGTACATCTCGCGTTCGCGCTCGGTCTGGGGCGGTCGGTCCGGGATGCCGACGATCTCGAAGCCGGCGTACTCGGCGCCCTCGGTGCGGGGCGCGGGCGCCAGGCCGGCGACGCGCCGCAGGCGCTCCTCCTCCTGCCGGTCGAGGTCGATCGGGTCGGGGATCTGGATGTCGGGATCGATCCTGGTCATCGCGGTCGGCTCTTGTCGGCGAGGGTCTCGCCGCCCTCCACGCTCTCGGCCGGTGCCTCCTCCCGCTCCGAGGAGGGCGGGAAGGTGACGGCCGGGGCATCGCGGAAGCGGGCCAGGTCCCAGGTCTCGGGTCGCTCCAGCGGGATCACGCCGGCGGCCGGCGAGTCGGCGGCGTCGTCGGGCAGGACGAAGTCCCTGCGCTGCGGGAAGCTGCGGTAGTCGGGGCTCATGTAGATGCGGCGCAGGTCGCGGTTGCCCTCGAACACGATGCCCATCATGTCGTACATCTCGCGCTCGTGGAACATCGCTCCCTCCCACAGCCCGGTCACGCTCGGGATGCGGGGATCGGCGCGGTCGACGCGGGCGCGGACGCGGACCCAGGCCGGGTGCTTGTCGCTGTACAGGTGGTAGACGACCTCGAAGTGCGCCTTGGGGCCGTAGTCCACGGCGGCCGCATCGGCCAGGAAGAAGAAGCCGAGGTCGGGGTCGTCGCGCAGCGTGCGGAGCACGTCGACGGCGCGGGCACCGTCGACCTGGAACTCGACGGTGTCCTCGTCGGTCCACAGCTCGCGGAGGTCGGAACCCAGGCGCTCGTCCAGCAGGCGGACGAGCGCCCCGGCGGCGACGGGGACGGTCAGCGGACGTCTCCTTCCCAGCGCGTCCGCTGCACGCCGCGATCGACGTACGTCGACCACTCGCCGCGCCGCTGCTTCACCAGCTCCTGCAGCTTGAGCATGCCGTAGATCAGGCCCTCGGGACGCGGCGGACAGCCCGGCACGTAGACGTCGACGGGCATGACGCGGTCGACGCCCTGGACCACGCTGTACGAGCGCTTGAAGCGGCCGCCCGACGTGGTGCAGGTGCCCATGGCCACGACCCACTTCGGCTCGGGCATCTGCTCCCAGAGGCGGACCAGGGGCCCTGCCATCTTGGTGGTCAGCGTGCCCGCCACGATCAGCACGTCCGCCTGGCGCGGGCTGGCGCGGAAGGGGAACATCCCGAAGCGGTCGATGTCGTTGACGCTGGTGGCGGTGCTCATCATCTCGATGGCACAGCACGAGAGGCCCGAGAGGAGCGGCCACAGCGAGTTGGCCCGGATCAGGTCCAGGACGTAGTCGGCCTTGGTCGGGATGACCTCGAGCAGGCCGTGGAAGCCGCCCTGCGGGTGCTCCTCCATCCGGAACTCACGCAGGAGCTCGTCGTCACCGGCCTGGTCGGGAATGATGATCGGGGGTTGGCCGGTGCCCGCGCCGCCGGCGTCGAGTGCGGTGTTCGGTCGTTCTACTGCCATCGGAGATCACCCTTCTTCCACGCGTACAGCTCGCCGAACATCAGGATCGCAAGGAAGATGCCGACCAGGATGATGCCCTGCATCTCGAGGGCCCGGACCGTGATGGCCCACAGGTAGACGAAGATGATCTCGACGTCGAAGGCCACGAAGAGCAGGGCGTAGAGGTAGAACGAGAGGCCGAACCGGCTCCAGGTGTCACCGATGGTGTCCACGCCCGACTCGTACGGCAGGCCCTTCTGAGGGCGCCGCCGCCGATGCGTGATCAGCCAGCTGAACAGGATCGTGCCGAAGACGAAGATCGTCGCGGCCGCCCCGAACGCGATGACGTAGATGAGCCCGGTGTGATCCATCTCACCTCAGCTCGCACGCGCGGTGTGCTGGTGCGTTTGCGTTGCGTAGCGTTGCGATCGGGCGCCTGGTGGGGCCCGCGTTTGGGTTCGTCGGGTGAGGGTCGCGCACGAGGCGCTCGCCTCGATGAGACAGTCTAGCAGCCGCTCCGTTGAGCGTGGTCGGAGGGGAAGGCGGCAGCAGCCGCTCCGCGGCCGATCCACCGGCCGTGCCGATGCGCGTACGCCGCGCCCTCGCCCTCGGACCGCTAGCGCCCCTGCCAGGCGGCGCGGAGGATGAGCCGCAGTCCGTCGCTGACCAGGGCGTGCCCGCCCAGCAGCACCGGCACCGGGCCCTCGATGGCGGCCCGCGTCAACTCGCGCAGCCACGACGTCCCGACCCGCCCCCAATCGCCGAAGTCCGACGCCAGACGCTCCTCCTCCGGCGGCCAGGCGGAGGCATCGGAGCTGCCGCCGAGGGCGGCCATCAGCACCCGCGTGTCGAGCACGACGGCGTCGCCCATGCGGGCCAGCTCAGCGACGAGCTCCGCCGGCGAGGAGCGCTCGAGCAGGGACGCCAGCAGCGAGCGCGGCGGATGCGGAGCCACGCGCGCGGATCGCATGCCTCGCTCCTCGACGAACGCACGGACCCGGCAGGCGGCCTCGGTCTCGAGCTCGGCGAAGGTGGCCCCGGCCACGCGTCCGGCGACCACCAGCTCCGCCTGGCGGTCGCGGATGACGGCGCCCAGGGCCTCCAGGTGCGGCACCTCGAGCGTGCCGCCTCCCGGCAGCCGGGCCATCTCGAGGTACGCGCGGACGGAGGCATGCACCGGCCGCATGCCGTCGAGCCGCGTCGCGAGGCGCAGAAGCGCCAGGTCCAGCGTCGTGTCGACGTCGAAGCGGGACCAGGGTGCCGCGCCCAGATCGCGCCACGCGAACCCGGCCTCGCTCAGCCGCCGCGGCGCCGCGTTGTCCGTCTCGCAGGCCTCCAGCACCTCGAGTGCGCGCGCCAGGTCCCCGGCGACCACGAACGCGTCGGCGCTGAACCGGTTGTTCGCGACCACCTCACCCGGGATCGGCGACAGCAGGTCGTCCAGGACGCCGTCCGAGAGAAGCGCCAGCGACCCGGCACCGGCGTACCCGACGGCGTCCACTCGCTGACCCTCGCCGCTGGCGGAGAGGGCCGCGCGCACAGCGCGCACGTACCACCGGCCCCAGTGGAACGGCACGTCCTCGCTCGTCGCGGCCGGGATCGGCAGGACGGCCGCACCCAGCGCCCCGAGTCGATGGCTCAGCTCCGTCGCCAGCAGGCGCTGTCCGTCCGCCGCGATCGCGGCGTGGGATCCGAACGGCTGCCCCTCGCGCGGGGCCGCCACGAAGACGAGCGGCGCCGGCCGCTCAGGCATTGCCAACCGGTCCGGCGGTTGCTCCACGGTCCGAGCCGTCGGCCATCGCGTGCAGCTGCTCGAGGTGCATCAGGTCGTGCACGCCGATGAACAGCAGCCACTCCCCGCAGCGCAGGTGGCCGACGAGCGGGTGGTCCATCCGGCATCGGTTCGTCTCGTGCCCCTCGATCTTCAGTGCCGCCTCGCGGACGGCCCGTCGCGACTTGTCGAGGAGGACCAGCAGCTCGTCACGCGTCGCATCCGGCCGCCCGGGCACGGACGGCGCGACGGCAGGCGGCCGGTGCTCGGGCCACGACCCGTCGACGTCGAGCGCCGCCCAGGTCGAGAGGAACCGTCGCGCTGCGGTGGTGTGGGCGAAGGCCTGCGCCACGTTCCAGTCCTCCTCGCCGCCCGGCGCGCGCAGGAGGTCCTCTGAAAGCGAGCGCAGCACCGACTCGAGCGCGTTCGCGACCGCCTCCTGCTGCGCGAGGATCCGCGGCGCCACCCCCGGCCCGACGCGGGCGCGGAGCTCGCGGCGCATGGCCTTCAGGCCGGCGAGGGAGTAGTCACCCACCCGCCAGACGGCGACGACGTCCGGCGCATCGGGCTCGAGCTCGTCGACCCAGCCGGCACTCATCGGCTCGTGCGCCCAGCGGGCGTATCGGCGCCTAGAGGCGCTCGAAGCGCTCGACGGGAAGGACGAA
>DASTYP010000214.1:0-3085 GCA_035764845.1 Candidatus Limnocylindria bacterium | reverse complement strand
GAACGGGGACGCCGTCGGCATCGGTGTCGACCTGGACCAGCGGGTGGTCGGTGTAGCAGCGCGTCATCCGCCGATGTCCACCAGCCGCGACCGATGCTCCGGCAGCGCCGCCATCGGCCGATCCACGACGGCCCGCCACAGCCGCCCCTCCCCGAATCGATGCCGGATGCGCTCCAGCGACCAGCGCAGCTCCTCCCATCGCGCCGCCTGGGCCTCGAAGGCGGGCAGCTGGGTCGCCGCCGGATCCGCCAGCCGATCGAAGGTGAGCCGGACCGATGCGACGCGCGGCTCAGCTTCCTCCGGTTCTTGGGCGGGTTCCGTGGCCGGTTGCCCCCGAGCGGAACTAACGGCGAAGTTGGGGTTCCTTCGTGGCCGCCAGGTGCTCTCGTCCGCAACCGGTGACGAGGTACGGGCCGAATTCGGCGCCTTCGTGTCCGTTAGCTCCGCTCCACGACAACTACGGAGGCGGGCGGCCGCCTCGACGCGGCTGAGGAGGAGGCGCGCGATCCAATCGGGCTCGAGGGCCGGCTGCGGGAAGGGCTGCGCGACGCGCAGCGCCGGAGCGTCCTCGAGGACCAGGGTCAGGGTCGCGCGACCCGGCGCGAGGTGCCGGGTGCGCAGCCGGTCGCAGAGGTCGGCGGCCAGGCGGCGCAGCGTCAGCGCGACCCCGCCCACGCCCTCGATCGGCGGCTCGAACGTGTCGCGCGCCTCCAGCCGTTCCGGGCGCCGCCGCGGAACCAGCGGCCGGGGGTCGTGGCCGCGGGCCAGCGCCTGAAGACGCTCCCCGGTCGGCCCGAGCTGCGCGCCGACGGCCGAGCGCGGCAGGTTGGCCAGCTGCCCCATGGTCGTCAGTCCGAACAGCGCGAAGCGCTGGCGGACCTTCGGATCGGCGGTCAGCAGGGAGAGCGGCAGGTCGGGCAGCTCGGCGCGGTCGAGGATGTACAGCGCGGCCGGTGCCTCGGGGCGCTCGAAGCGCGCCAGCCGCGCGGCCAGCGACGCCAGCCACCGGTTCTCGCCGATCCCGCAGCGGACGCGCAGCGGGGCAACGGTCCGGGCCAGCGACACGGCGCGTGCCGCGACCCGACGTTCCGGGCCGAACATCGGCTCGAGGCCGGTGATGTCGACGAGGGCGACACCCAGGTCGACCGCCTCGACCCGCGGGGAGAGGTCATCGAGCGCGTCGAGCATGCGGTCCCACGGCCGCGCGTCGACCTCGGCGTCCGGGTCACGCAGCTCCGGCCAGACGAGGGCGAGGAGGCGGGGCATCACGTCACCGCGGCGGACCGAGCCGGATGCGGTCCCGCGCGAGCTCGACCGACGGCCAGCCCTCGGCGGAACCGTCCCACGTGAACCGCCACGGATCGAGGCTCTCGATCCACCAGGTCGCACCGATGTCCGCGGAAAGGACCGGGTCATCGGCGTCCGGCCCGTCGTCCGGGGTGTGGCCACCGTCGAAGTACTCGAACGGGCCGGTCGGGTCCGCTCGCAGCGACCGGAGCTCGGCGACGAGGGCACGCGCCTTCTCCTCCCAGCCCTCGAGCGGGTACGGGAAGAGGGCGTTCATGCCGTCCCAGCGCGCCGCGCGACGAATCGGGCCTCGGTGCGGCCAGTAGCCGGCGACGATGATCGGGATCCGCGGGCGCTGGATCGGACGCGGAAGGAAGGTCATCGGGGCCAGGTGGTAGTGCTTCCCGTCGAAGCTGAACTCCTCGCCGCTCCACAGGCCGTCGAGAATTGCCAGTCCTTCGTCGAGCATCTCGGCGCGGACCTTCAGGTCGGTCGCCTCCCCGAAGGCGGCGAGCTCGATGTCGGCCGGCTCACCGATGCCGACGCCGAGCATCATCCGCCCGTTCGACAGGTGGTCGATGGTCACGGCCTGGCGCGCCACCACCCATGGCCGGCGGCGCGGAAGCGGCGTGACCATCGGGCCGATCACCAGGCGCTCCGTCACCGTGGCAATCCCCGCAAGGAGGGCCCACGGGTCGTGGACCGGAAGTGGCGTCGCGCTGAAGCGGATGTGGTCCCACGCGAAGAAGCCGTCCCAGCCGGCGGCCTCGGCATCCTGTGCGAGACCGATGAATGTGCGCGGGTCGGCCCACTCGCCGAAGTTCGGGATGCTGATCGCGTACCGCATGCCGTCTCCTTCCAAGTCTTCAGGCCCGATGCCGATCATGCGCCCACGACCCGCAGCGCCGGTCGCTCCTCGGTCGTCGCAGGGTTCTGTGGCTGCGCCAGGCGCGGGGCCAGCGCATCGATCCGGCGACCCTCGGCGAACCACAGGTCCAGCTCCGCGGACCCGCCCGCCAGCGCCCAGCGGTGCCGCTCGACGGTGGCGTGCACCCGTTGCCCCACCAGGTCGCGCCCGAGCGCCAGCCACGCCGTGCGTCGCAGCGCGACCCGCACGCCGGCCACCGCCCCGACCGTCGCACGGGCCGTTGGCGCAACGGTCAGCACCGACGTCGCGCCCGCACGGGCGAGGAGTGCGCCGAGCCGATCCAGGGCACGCCGGTCGACGCTCCCCGACCGCTCGCCGAGGTCGAGGACGACGGCGTCCAGCAGCCCCGAGCGTCCGAGCCAGGCGGCCAGCTCGACGGCCTCGCCCGCATCGGTGGGGTGGGCGATCAGCAGCCAGTCGAGCTGCACGCCGAGGCGCGCCGCGACGGCGGGGTCGAAGGTGCCATCGACGTCGAGCCAGGCCGCGAGGCCCCCACCGGCCTGGGCCGCGGCGAGGCTGCCGAGCGCGAGCGTCGTCGCTCCCCCGCCCGCTGGCGCATCGAGCAGGGCGAGGGCGCCGCGCGGCCAGCCGCCGGTGGCGAGAGCCACATCGAGCGCCCCGTGGCCGCTCGGGATCGAGGGCCGTGGCTGCGCCTGCTGCATCGGCTGAGTGCCGCGACGCAGGTCGAGCCCGCGTGCGCGGAGCGTCTCGAGGGCGCTCGCCAGGGATGGCGAGACGGCGGCGGCATCGGTCCTCATCGGACAACCGATGATAGAACAGATGTTCTAGTTGGGGAAGGCCCGCTTGGCCTTTGCTATACTCCCCGCGGCCCGGGGATGTAGCTCAGCTGGGAGAGCACCGCGTTCGCAT
>DASTYP010000213.1:0-7030 GCA_035764845.1 Candidatus Limnocylindria bacterium | reverse complement strand
GTCATGTCCTGCGCGTCGTAGCAGATGAGGCGCATCGTGTACGCCATCTCCGTGACGGAGACGATCGTCGGCGGCCCTTCCGGGCACGCCGGTGCCGGCGCCGGCTCCATCCACGCCGCGCCGGCCTCGTCCGCGGCGGCGACCCAGCCGATCCAGGCCGGACAGGTGAGCGTCTCGCCCGGCGCCGGTTCCGTGCAACCCGACCCGTAGGGCAGTCCGAGCCCGCTCAGGTGGTACCACGGCAGCCCGTCGGTGATCTGGGGTCCGGCGAGGACGAACGCCGTCTGGCCGGCGGGCAGCCGGGCGAGGACGGCCGCCCCGATGCCGGGCTCGGCGCGCAGGGTCAGCGCATCGGCGGTCAGCGTGACCAGGCTGTCCGCGGCGAAGCCGGGGGCGGGGGTTCCCGAGGCCACCGCGGAGGAGCTGGGGAGCGGCGTGGCCGGGATGCTGGCGCCACCGGTCGGCACGGCACCACCCGACGGAACCGGGACCGAGGCGGATGGGTCGACGGCGGTGCCCCCGTCACCACGGTTGGACCACAGCAGCGCCGCGACCACGACGATGAAGACGAGCAGCACCACGGCGCCGGCGAGGGTGCTGGGCGGCGGGGTGGAGCGGCGGCGCCGGCGCGCGGGACGGACGGGCGGCTGCGGCCGCAGCGGCGGGTAGGCGTCCCTGGTCACGTGCCCCCTCCGATGGCGCATTCGCCGGACACGAAGAACGTCCCGAAGGAACCACGGGACCCGTTGATGCAATCTCCGAGTCCACGGACTCCTCCGGGACGTCGATGACGATACGGCGCGCCGGCCCGCGGTGCCAAGCCCGGTTGTCCACGAGATTCGTGATCCATCCGGCGGTTATCCACCATGGATCCACAGTGTGAACCGATGCGGCGCCTCCGCGCAGCCGATTGCTGCGCGAACCTCGTTCAGCCGGCGAGGTCGACCAGGACGGGCGGAACCCAGAGCTGCGTCTGGCCCGAGAAGCTCAGCACCGTCACGACGCCGAGCAGCGCCACGAACGCCAGCAGCACCAGGCGATCGGTCCGGTCGAAGGCGAGCTCACGCAGCCACGTGCGCCGCTGGGTGCCGAAACCGCGGAGGTCCATCGCGTCGATCGTGTCCTCGGCGCCGACGATGGCATTGATCGTCACCGGGGTGATGAGCGGCACCGTGCGCGTCAGCTTGCCGATGGGCGTGCGGCCGCGCTTCTCCCACTCGTACCCGCGCAGCCGCTGCGCGTCGATGGTCGTCTGCATGTCGGCGCCGAGGGACGGGATGAAGCGGAAGGTGAGCTCCATGCCGTACGCAAACTTGTACGGCACGCCGAGCCGCGCGAAGGCCGGGCCGATGTCGCCCGGGGCGATGGCGTAGGCGATCGGCAGGCCGAAGGCGGCCATCGACAGGAATCGCGCGTACTGGGCAATGGCGTAGGTCACCGACTCGGCGCTGATCGGCGTTCCGAGCAGCGGGAGACGGAAGAAGACGTGCAGCTCGTCCTCGGTGTAGCCACGCAGCTCGCCCCCCGTGAGGAGCGTGTTCACCACCACGACGAAGGTGATGAAGAAGAGGACGTAGAACCACTGGATGCGCACCGCACGGAAGGGGATCCGCGCGGATCGGTAGTAGATCGCCGCGATCGCGGCGAGCACGGCGAGGATGCGCAGGTCCCACACCTGGATCACGGTGAAGACGAAGAGGGCCAGCGCGACCAGCAGCAGACGAGGGTCGCGGCGTGACAGCCACGACCCTCGTCCGAGGTAGCGAGGGGCGACGTTCACCGCGACGCCGTCCCGTTCAGCAGGCTCTTCAGCGGCCCATCGACTCCCGAACCGGATCCCACGCCGCAACGAGGAGCGGGGTGAGGATCACCGAGGCGATGAGGTTGGCGATGATGACCGGGAAGTAGTTGGCCGAGAGGGCCACGCCCAGGTCATCGGCCGTGCCGAGCCAGATGTCGGTGATGACGAACAGGAAGCCGATGACGATCGCCAGCGCCGACGCCACGGCCGCCAGCAGCAGGCGGTTCGGAATCGTGCGCGCCAGGTACACGCCGAACACGCCCGTCAGGAGACCGACCAGGCCGTTGGCGACACTCCAGTTCCAGCTCGTCAGGAGGCCCCAGCCGCTGATCTGGTCGGCAATCATGTTGCCCACCAGTCCGGTGAAGAAGCCGACGATGGGCCCGAAGGCGAAGCCGAAGAAGGTGACCAGCGCGAACGCCGGGCGGACGGCCACGTTCGCCGTCCCGGGAATCAGGATGCTGAAGAAGGCGAGCACGCCGTAGAGCGCCGCACCGATCGCGGCGTAGACGATCACCCGGGTGGTGACCTCCCACATGCCGGCGCCTGCTTCCTCTCGCATGGTGGTGGCTGTCATGAAAACCCTCCGTGTGTGTCGGTCCGTTGGCTGCGTCAGCTATCGATCGACCGACGACCCTCCTCTTCCCCCTCCGATGTCGGCCGCTCGCGCGCGATGAGCGCGGCGGCCAGGGCATGCGCGTCGAGGAAGCGTGCGCCACGAGCGCCGTCCCACGCCAGGTTCGCGTCCATCAGCGACGTGCGCTGGAGGTTGCTCGCGTGCCAGTTCTCGGCATCCTCGACCACGGTGGCGGGCGGTCCATCGGCGACGATCCGGCCGTCACGGAGGACAAGGATACGATCGGCGTGCGTCAGCGCAAGGTCCACGTCGTGCGTGATGAAGTAGACGCTCTCGAGCCCGGGGATGCGAGCAACCTCGCGCATGAAGGCCTCAGCGGTGCGGTAGTCCTGCCCTGCCGACGGCTCGTCCAGGATCAGCGTGCGCGGTCTGAGGGCGAGTCCGATCGCCAGGGCCAGGCGCTTCTGCTGCCCGAAGCTGAGGGTCATCGGCGGGCGATCGAGGATGTCGGGTTCATCGGCGAGCCCGACGCGGGTCAGCGCCTCGATGGCGAGCGCGTCGCCGTCGCCGATCTCCAGGCCCAGGTTGCGGGGTCCGAACAACAGCTCCTCCCGGACGGTGCGCGCGAACAGCATCTGGCTCGGGCTCTGGAAGACGTAGCCGATGCTGCGGGCGAGCTCCGCGACCGGCGTGGACGCGACGTCCCGCCCGTCGACCGTCACCGAGCCGGCCTCGGGCTGGACGAGCCCCATCGCCGTGCGAAAGAGCGTGGTCTTGCCGGACCCGTTCGGGCCGAGCACCGCGACCGTCTCGCGGCGTCCGAGCGTGCTGTCAACGCCGCGAAGGACCTGCCGCTCGCCGAGCGTCACGTGCACGTCGTCGAACGTCACGCGCGCCTCGTCCGCGGCCCGCTGCTGCGGCACGCGCGTCGGCTCGACGGCCCGGCTGGCCACGCCGCCGCCGCGCAGCCGATCCAGGACGACGGGGAACGGCAGCTTGACGGCGTCCGGGTCCGCGACGCGGAAGAAGCCGTCGACGGGGCCGTCGTACGTCACGCGGCCCTCGGCCATGGCCACCACGCGGTCCGGGGCCAACTGGAGGGCCTCCTCGACGCGGTGCTCCACGATGACCACGGCATGACCCGCATCGGCCAGGCGGCGGAGCAGGTCGAGCAGGCGGGTCGCGCTGGCCGGATCGAGGTTGGCGAGCGGTTCGTCGACGACGTAGCAGCGCGGCCGGAGCATCAGTGCCCCCGCCATCGCGAGCAGCTGACGCTCGCCGCCGGACAGGTGTGCGGTGTCGCGGCCGCCGAGGTGGCCGATCTCGGTCTCGGCCATCACCTCGGCCATCCGTCGTCGAATGTCCGCCGGCGCGATCCCCATGTTCTCCGGGCCGAACGCCAGCTCGGACTCGACCGTGGCTCCGACGATCTGCTTCGCCGGGTCCTGCAGCAGCGTGCCGACCACCTCGCTGATCTCGCGCAGCCGCATCTCGGTCGTCAGCCGCCCCGCGATCCGAACTGCGCCCTCGAGCTCACCCGAGTAGGCATGCGGCACCAGGCCGTTGATGGCGCGCAGCAGCGTGCTCTTGCCGCAGCCCGAGGGGCCGGCGACCAGGATGACCTCGCCGGGGTGGACCGCCATCGAGATGTCGCGGACCACCGGCGCCGGTCCGCGCCGGTAGCGGAACGTCAGTCCGTCGACCTCGACGAGGGGGCCGGCGGGCATCGTCAGGCGGGCTCGATCCGAACGGGGTGGTCGTGGGCGAGCCCGAACCGCTCGGCCGCCGATCCCTGGTTGACGCCCACGGCGAGCCCGGCGTAGTCCGCGTCGTCGTAGAGGATGGCCTCACCCAGGTTGACGGCGCCGAAGGTCGTCGCCCAGGGCAGATCGACGCGTTTCCGTCCCATGCTGACGAGGAACCGATCGCCGGGCTCCAGCCGGCCGGTCAGCCGCTCCAGGTCGCTGGCCACCCCGGCCAGGCGGCAGTTTCCGAAGGCGTCGATGTACAGCACGCTCGTCTTGAGCGCCCCGTCGCTGTGGTGGGGCTCGGGGAACGAGAGGGGCACGAGGTCCTCGACCGCGATGGGAGGCCCGACTTCGTGGATGGGCGTGCCGTTCGCCAGGTGCGCGGCGACGGGCGAGAAGATGTCACGGCCGTGGAACGTATTGGACACCTCCGCACGCCACAGCGCCCGGTTCTCCAGGACGTGCGCCGCGACGATCCCGCCCAGCCGCTCGGCGGCCGGCAGGAGCAGTCCGTTGTCCGGCCCGACGAACCGGTCGCCCCGCGCCGACTGGAGGGCGATGGCGCGGCGATGCGTGCCGACCCCCGGATCGACGACGGCCAGGTGCACGCCCACCGGCTGGTACGGCACGGCCGACCACAGCAGGAACGCGCCGTCCCGAATCCCGAACTGGCGACCGCCGTGGCTCAAGTCGTTGATGCGCGCGTCCGGGCTGATCGTCCAGATGACGCCGCGACAGGTCGCCGGCGCCGTGTCGCCGAAGTCGGTCAGGAAGCTGACGAACGGGCCGCTCACGGCACGGTCACCCGCACGCGGCGGTCCGGACCGATCCCGAGGCGCGCGGCCAGGTTCCCCTGGTTGTCGGCCAAGGCCAGGTTCCCGAGCGAGTCCAGGTACACGACCGATGCGCCCTGCTCCACGGCGCCGAAGGTGGACCCGAACCGCGTCTCCTCGCGAACCGCCGGCGCGCCGGGCGCCGCCTCGAACTCGACCACGAGCGGCCGGCCGTCGCTGGGCGAGCCGAGCGCCGCCTCGAGCTCGGCGCGACCGCCGGCCAGCCGCACGTTTCCGAAGCTGTCCACGTAGGTGACCACCGTGTCGATCCGGCCCCGCGCCGCCTGTGCCGCCGGTTCGGGCAGGCGAACGAGCTCCTCCAGCGGCAGCGTGGGGCCCACCTCCTCGAACGACGCGTCGCCGTTCGCGAGATGCGCCGTGACCGGCGCGAACAGGTCGCGACCGTGGAACGTGGTCGTGGTCGTGGGCAGCCACAGCGAGCGGTTCGTCAGCTCGCGGGCCTCGACGGCACCGCCGAGCGCGTCGGCGACCGGCGGAAGCAGGCCGTTGTCCGGCCCGATGAGCACGTCTCCGCGGCCGGTCCGAATGCCGATCGGCCGACGCTGGGTCCCGACGCCGGGGTCCACCACGCCACAGTGCACCCCGACCGGGGCGTACGGCAGGGCGAAGCGCATCAGGAAGGCGCCGTCGCGGATCGCGTACTTCCGGATCGTGTGCGCGATATCGATGATCTGCGCGTCGCGACAGATGGACAGCATCACGGCCCGACAGGTTGCGGCCGCGCCGTCGAGGCCGAAGTCGGTGAGGAAGCCGATGACAGGGCGAGCGTCGGTCATCGGCGCATCCTACCGGTGCGGCGAGGGCCGCGAACCAGCCGCCCCGCCGCGAGGCGTCGAACGGAGTCTCAGGTGAGCGACACGCGCTCCCGGTGGCGGGCGATGTGCGGGTCCATCCCGAGCTCGTCGCGGATGCGGGTGGCGAACGCCTCCGCGGCGTCCGGGTCGCCGTGGACGACGAAGACCCGCTTCGGCCGTCCGTCCGAGGCGTTCCCGGCCCGCCCGAAGTGGCCGAGCCAGGCCTCCAGCTCGTGCTGGTCGGCGTGGGCCGAGAAGCCGCTGATGGATCGGACCCGGCAGCGCACCTGGATCTCCTGGCCGTCGATGCGCGCCGTCTTCCCGCCGTTCTGGAGGTGACGCCCCAGCGTGCCCTCGCCCTGGTAACCGATGAACAGCAGCGTGCAGGTGGGGTCGGGGAGGAAGTCCTTCAGGTGGTGCATGATCCGGCCGCCGGTGAGCATCCCCGACGCGGCGACGACCATGATCGGCCGCCTCGCATGGCGGATGGCCTTCGACTGCTCGACCGAATCGGTGAACTCCTGCCCGGGGTAGTTCAGCGGCGAGTCGCCGGAGGTGAGCAGGTCGCGGGTCTCGTCGTCGTAGACCTCGGGGTGATCGGTGTAGACGGTCGTCGCCTTCGAGGCCATCGGTGAGTCGAGGTAGAGCGGCACGCGCGGGATGCGGTCCTGCCGCACCAGCTCATCCAGCACCCAGATGAGCTCCTGCGTGCGACCGATGGCGAAGGCGGGGACCAGCAGCACGCCCTCGTCGTTGGCGACCTCGCCGACCGCGGCCACCAGCTCGTCGATCGCCTCGTCGTGCGGCGCGTGCTCGCGGTTGCCGTACGTGGACTCGACCACGACGTGGTCCGCGTGGGTCAGCGGCGCCGGGTCGCGCAGGATGGGCGATCCGTCGCGTCCGAGATCGCCGGAGAAGACGATGGTGCGCGACGCGTCGCCATCGGTCAGGCGCAGCTCGATGATGGCGGAGCCCAGGATGTGGCCGGCGTCGTGGAAGATGGCGCGAATGCCGTCGGCGACCTCGATCTCCTCGTCGTAGCGGACGCCGCGCATCTGCCCCATCAGCGTGTCGACGTCGCCCTCGTCGTACAGCGGCTCGCGCGTCTCGGTACGGCCCTCGGGCGGCGCTTTGCGGATGCGCTCGGGAAGCGTCTCGTCATCGGTCTCGGTCTCGACCGCGGCCTCCTCCGTCTCGGCCTCCGCGGCTCGCTGCTCCGCCTCGCGGGCCTTGCGACGGTTCCAGCGCTCGGCGAA
>DASTYP010000212.1:0-5054 GCA_035764845.1 Candidatus Limnocylindria bacterium | reverse complement strand
TACTTCAACGCGCGGGCCGTCACCGGCGTCGAGAACTGGCACGCGCCTGAGGGCGCGCACCTGGACATCCCCCTCGCCGCCGCGCTGACCGCGGTCCTCGTTGCCTCCAGCTTCACGATGCAGTTCGGCGTGTGGGCCATCCGCCGCGGCGACACCGGCGGGCTGCGGATGTGGACGGCGATCACGCTCGTCCTGGGCATCCTGTTCCTGGCCGGCCAGCTGTACGACTACAGCCAGCTGGGCTTCGGCATCTCGGACGGCGTCTTCGGGACGACCTTCTACACGCTGACCGGCTTCCACGGCGCCCACGTGTTCGGCGGCGTTGTGGGTCTGACGATCGTCCTGGCCAGGACGCTGAGCGGCCAGTTCAGCGCTCGCAACCACGTGGCGGTCGAGGCGGTCAGCATGTACTGGCACTTCGTCGACGTGGTGTGGATCGCCGTCTTCACGACGATCTACATCCTGGGCTAGGGGAGCGATCCGCATGTCCGACTCCGCGATCGGCCTGATCATCCTGGGCACCGCCATGGCGGTGGTGCTGGTGGCGGTGTTCGTCATCGCGTCGCGCACCGCGCGGCCCGTGCCGGAGAGCGCCCCGCCGCGCGGCGTGCACATGCCGTCGCCCAGCCTGCTCCCGGTGATCATGTCCCTGGGCGCGATCCTCCTCGGCGCCGGGCTGGCGTTCCGCGGGGATGCCGAGATCGCCAACCCGTGGGTCGCCATCCCCGGGCTGGTGATCCTGATCTCGGGCATCGTCGGCTGGGTTCGCGCCGCGAACCGCGAGTGGACCGGCGTGGAGCACGGATCCCACGACGACGGCGCTGCGCACTGAGGGACCGATGACGGCCGGCGTCGACACCGGACGCCGGCCGCGCGCGTGGCGCCTGCCACTGCCATACCTGGTCGTGGCGGCGGTCCTCCCCATCGTCCTGCTGGCGGTGCTCGGGGCGGTGCTGCTAACGCGCCTGCCGACCCTGACGCCGGCGGCGGAGGGCCAGCCCGCGCCGGACTTCGCGCTGGCGGACCTGGACGGCAACCCCGTTCGGCTCGAGGACCTGCGTGGCCGTCCGGTCGTGCTGAACTTCTGGGCCAGCTGGTGCGGGCCGTGCGTCGAGGAGTTCCCCCTGCTTCGCGCCGCGGCGGACCAGCACGCGAGCGACGGGCTGGCGATCGTGGGGATCGTGTACGACGATCGATCCGAGGCCGCCCGCGCCTTCATGAAGCACAACGGCGCGACGTGGCCGGCGGCCATGGATCCCGGGGGGCGTGTCGCGGCGGCGTACGGCGTGTACGCTCCACCCCAGACCTACTTCATCGGTCGCGACGGGACCGTCGTGGCTCGCCAGATCGGCCAGTTCTCGCAGGCGTCGCTCAACGAGAAGCTGGCCGCCATCATCGACGAGGAGTGACCATGGACTCGAACCTTCCCGCCACCCGGGCCGAGGCGCCGGTCGAGGTCGCGCCGGGCGTCGCAAGCGAGCCGGTGCCCGTGGTGGAGCACCGCCGCCCGGTCAGCGTGGCCTTCCTGCCCTTCGCGCTGATCGTCTTCGTGGTGCTGGCCTTCGTGGTCGCGGGCTGGACCTTCTTCACCGCCGCCTACTGACGCCGAGGAGGGCAGCCGCCGTGACCGAGCCGGCGATCGAGGTGCGGGGGCTGCGCAAGTCGTACGGCGCGCTGGAGGCCGTGCGCGGGATCGACCTGCGCGTGGAGCGCGGCGAGGTGTTCGCGCTGCTGGGCCCGAACGGCGCCGGCAAGACGACCACCGTCGAGATCCTGGAGGGTCACCGCACGCGCTCGGCCGGCGACGTGAGCGTGCTGGGGCACGACCCCGGTCAGCACGACCGTGCGTACCGCGAGCGCATCGGGATCGTGCTGCAGCAGACCGGCGTGGACGAGTACCTCACCGTCCGGGAGGTCGTCTCGATGGTCGCGGGCTACTACCCGAAGCCGCGCGACGTCGACGAGGCGATCGAGCTGGCCGGCCTCACCGAGCAGGCGAACCGTCGCGTGCGGAAGCTGTCCGGCGGGCAGAAGCGGCGCGTGGACCTGGCCGTGGCGCTGGCCGGCGACCCGGAGCTCCTCTTCCTGGACGAGCCGACGACTGGCTTCGACCCGTCCGCCCGCAGGCAGGCGTGGGAGACGGTGCGCGGGCTCACCGAGCTGGGCAAGACGATCTTCCTGACCACGCACTTCATGGACGAGGCGCAGGCGCTGGCCCATCGGCTGGCGATCATCGCCGACGGCCGGATCGTGGAGGTCGGCTCGGCCGACGAGCTGATCGGGGCGCGATCGCACGCCTCCCACGTGCGGTTCCGCCTGCCCGACGGCGTGTCGCCGCCCGAGCGCTTCGGCGCGCGACCGCAGGCATCGGCTTCGGCGTGGGAGCTGGAGACCGAGGAGCCGACACGGACGCTCAACGACCTGACGGCATGGGCGCTGGCGGCCGGGACGGAGCTGGCGGACCTGGAGGTGCGGCGTCGGTCGCTCGAGGACGTGTACCTGCAGCTCACCAGTGAGGCCGCCGAAGGCGCAGCCGATGCGCCGGCGCCCGCGGCGCCGGCAGAGGCGGGCGCATGAACGGCGTCGCGCTGGCCCTGCGCCAGGTCGCCTACGAGAACCGTGCCTTCTGGCGCAACCCCGCGGCGGCGTTCTTCACCTTCGCGTTCCCGCTGCTGTTCATGTTCATCTTCAACGTCCTCTTCGGCGAGGGCGCCGGCCGGTTCTTCACGCCGGCCATCATCGTCTTCGCCGTCGTGACGGCGACGTTCACCAACCTCGCCATGACGATCACCATCGCGCGCGACGAGGGGGTGCTGAAGCGGATCCGCGGCACGCCACTGCCGACCTGGGCCTACCTGGCGGGGCGCATCGGTCATGCCGTGGCGATTGCGTTCCTGCTGGTGGTCATCGTTGCCGGGTTCGGGGCGCTCCTCTACGACGTGCCGGTGCCCTGGGACGCGCTCCCCGCGCTGCTCCTGGTGCTGGTGGTGGCCGCGGTCACCTTCAGCGCGCTGGGACTCGCGCTCTCGGGCGTCATCCCCAACGCCGATGCCGGTCCCGCCATCGTGAACGCGATCGTGCTGCCGGCGCTCTTCATCAGCAACGTCTTCATCCAGATGTCTGCGGCGCCCGACTGGCTGGATGCCATCTCGCACGTCCTCCCGACGCGGCACTTCGCCGACGCGATGATCTCGCTCTACGGCGTCGGCGGCTCCGTCGGCGTGCCGTGGACCGAGATCGGCGTCATCGCGGCGTGGGGCGTAGCCGGGGTCCTGCTGGCGCTTCGCTTCTTCAGCTGGGAGCCCAGGCGCTAACCGTGTTCGGGGGGCGAGGCGGGTGGGTCGGCCCGATGGCGTCGCTCGCGGCGGTCCTCGGCCTCGCCGCCGGCTGCATGCCCGTCGCCGTCGGCCCGGGAGGGCCAGACCCCGCAGGCCCGCCGCCGCCGCAGATCGGTCCGACGCTGGTGCTCCAGCTCACGAACCGATCGGAGAACGCCCTCGCAGTCGGCTATGCGTTCGAGGGCAATAACGCCTCCGGCGGTGGCGAGGGCTCCATCGAGCCCTGCCAGGCCGTGGCTATGGGGTTTGGCGAGGTTGCGGGACATTACCGCGTGCTGGTCGGCGGCGAGGCGGTGGGGGAAGCGGACGTTCCACCCGGCTTTGGACGGTTCGTGTTCCTCATCGTCGACGTCTCGATCGATGCCGACGGAACGGTCGAGACACGCCCGCACCGGATCTCGAGGGTCCAACCGCCGATGATGCCCAGAGCTGTCGCGCGCTGCGGCTGATTTCGGCCGTCAGCCGACCGGCTCGGCGGGACGTGGCACGCCAGAGCCGGGGGCGGGGTACCGCCGATCGACGTAGTCGTCGAGGATGGCCAGGAAGCGCGGGACGATGTCGTCGCCACGCAACGTGGTGGCCTTCTCGCCGTCGACGAAGACCGGCGCCACAGGCTCCTCGAACGTGCCGGGCAGGCTGATGCCGATGTCGGCGTGCTTCGACTCGCCCGGACCGTTGACCACGCAGCCCATCACGGCGACGCGCAGCTCCTCGACGCCCGGATGGGTCTCACGCCAGTGGGGCATCTGCTCGACGAGATAGGCCTGGATGTCGCGCGCCATCTCCTGGAAGAAGGTCGAGGTCGTGCGGCCGCAGCCCGGACAGGCCGAGACCTGGGGCAGGAACGAGCGCAGGCCCATCGACTGGAGGACCTGCTGCGCGACCTGCACCTCCTGGGTGCGGTCGCCGCCCGGCTCCGGCGTCAGCGAGACGCGAATGGTGTCGCCGATGCCGCGCTGCAGCAGGATCGCCAGGCCGGCCGTCGACGTGATGATGCCCTTGGCGCCCATGCCGGCCTCGGTGAGGCCGAGATGCAGCGGATAGTCGCATCGGTCAGCCAGGCGCGCGTAGACCTCGACCAGGTCCTGCACCCCCGACACCTTGGCCGAGAGGATGATCCGGTCGTGTGGCAGGCCGGTCTCCTCGGCCAGCCGCGCGGAGCGCAGGGCCGATTCGATCATCGCCTCGATCATCACTTCGCGCGAGTCCACCGGCTCCGGCGACGCCGCGTTGGCGTCCATCATCTCGGTCAGCAGCTGCTGGTCCAGCGATCCCCAGTTGACGCCGATGCGCACCGGCTTCCCGTTCGCGATCGCGACCTCGACGATCTGCGCGAACTGCTCGTCGCGACGCTTCGTGCCGACGTTGCCCGGGTTGATGCGGTACTTGGCGAGGGCCGCCGCCATCTCGGGGTACTTCGTCAGCAGCAGGTGGCCGTTGTAGTGAAAGTCACCGATGAGGGGCACGCCGACGCCCAGGCGGTCCAGCTTCTCGCGAATGGTCGGGACGGCGCGCGCGGCCTCGTCGTTGTTGACCGTGATGCGCACGATCTCGGAGCCGGCGTGGGCGAGCTGCGCGACCTGGATGGCGGTGGCGTCGGCATCGGCCGTATCGGTGTTGGTCATCGACTGCACGACGATCGGGTGGGTCGAGCCGACCGGCACGCCGCCGACGAGGACGGTCGTGGTCGGCCGTCGCACGGGGAGCGTCATGGTG
>DASTYP010000211.1:0-2326 GCA_035764845.1 Candidatus Limnocylindria bacterium | reverse complement strand
GATCGGCGGGCTGCAGACGCAGAACGCGCGATCGGGCTACATCGGGCTGTGGTCGCGGCTCGAGGGCCTCCGCAAGGCGGACTACACCGCGGCGCTGAACGAGCGCCGGCTGATCCAGGGTTGGCTCATGCGGGTCACCATCCACACCGTGACGGCCGACGACTACTGGCCGATGGCCATCGCCGTCCGGCAGCCCCGGCGGGCCTGGTGGCTGCGCACCTGGGGTGGCGGCGCCGACGACGCGGCGGTTCGGCGGGTCGCGGATGCCGTCGCCGAGGAGCTCGCGGACGGCCCGCTCCGGCAGCGCGAGCTCCAGGCGCGCCTCGCGGAGCGCGGGTTCCCGAAGGAGCTGATCAACGGCGCCGCGCTGTGGGTCGACCTGGTGCGCGTGCCGCCCCAGGGCACCTGGGATCGCCCCCGCGCCGACAACTACGGGCTCGCGGCCGACTGGCTCGCGCCGATCGAGATGTCGGAGGAAGCCGCGCAGGAGCGCCTCGTCGGCCGCTACCTCGCGGCCTACGGTCCGGCCGCGATGAGCGACGTCGCCGGCTGGACCGGCATCCCGGTGAAAGCGCTTCGGCCGATCCTGGAACGCCTGGACCTCCGTCGCTTCCGTGATGAGAGCGACCACGAGCTCATCGACGTCCTGGACGCCCCGCTTCCGGAGCCCGAGACGCCGGCGCCGCCTCGCTTCATCGGCTCGTTCGACCCCATCCTCATGGTCCACGCGCGACGTACCGGGATCCTGCCGGAGGAGTACCGCACCATCGTGTACGCCCTCAACGCGCCGCAGTCGTTCCACACCTTCCTGTTGGATGGGAAGGTGGCCGGGACCTGGCGCTTCGAGGACGGCGAGATCCGGCTGGCGCCGTTCCGCGACCTGTCGGCCCTCGAGCGAACGGCGCTCGAGGAGGAGGCGCATCGGCTCGGCGCTTTCCACGCCGAGTAGCATCAGCGGATGAACCGCTCGGACGTCCAGGCCTGGCTGGACCGATACGTCGCGGCCTGGGCCGCGAACGACCCCGACCTGATCGGCGACCTCTTCACCGAGGACGTCGTCTACCGATACCGGCCGTGGGACAGCGACCGCACCACGGTCCGTGGCCGCGATGCCGTGGTCGCCTCCTGGCTCGAGGAGCCCGACGAACCGGGGACGTGGAACGCCCACTACGAGCCCTTTGCCGTCGAGGGTGACCGCGCGGTGGCGGTGGGGATCAGCGACTACCCGGGCCGGGAGGGCGGCGAGACCTACCACAACACCTTCCTGATGCGGTTCGGGCCGGACGGCAGGTGCGCGGAGTTCACCGAGTTCTGGATCCTCCAGCCGAAGTCCTGACCGAAGGAGCGAGACCGATGATCCAGACCACCACCCCGACCGTCGACGGGCGGACCATCACCGAGTACCTCGGCGTGGTGACCGGCGAGGCGATCCTGGGCGCCAACATCGTGCGCGACCTGTTCGCGGGCATCCGCGACATCGTCGGCGGGCGCTCCGGCGCGTACGAGGAGGAGCTGCGCAACGCGCGGGAGATCGCGCTGCGCGAGATGGAGGCCGAGGCGGCATCGCGCGGCGCCGATGCCGTGGTCGGCATCGACCTCGATTACGAGACGGTGGGCCAGGGCAGCATGCTGATGGTCACCGCGTCGGGAACGGCCGTGCGACTCGGCGCGTGACCGGCGTCTGGACGGAGGTCGGCGACCGCGTCTGGGTCCGGCGCTACGCGGCGCTGGACCAGACCATCGGCGTCATCGGCGGGCACCCTGGGCTGCTGGTCATCGACACGCGGGCGACCCACCAGGCGGCCGATGAGCTGCGTGCCGAGCTGCGGCAGCTCCCAGGCGACGTGGTCGGCGTCATCAACACCCACGGGCACTGGGATCACGTCTTCGGCAACGCTCGCTTCCTGCCGGCGCCCATCCACGGCCATGTCCGATGCGCCGAGATGGTCACCCTCACCGGCGAGGAGCAGCGGCGGCGGGTCATGGAGCGCTACCCACCAGCGGTTGCCGAGCAGCTGGCCGAGGTCGTGCTCACGCCCCCGACCGAGCTGTTCGAGGAGACCGCCGCCATCGCGCTCGAGGACCGCGACGTGGAGCTCCGCTACCTGGGCCGCGGGCACACCGACAACGACATCGTGGTGCGGGTGCTGGACGCATCGGTCCTGTTCACCGGCGACCTGCTCGAGAATGCGCCGGCCCCGGCCTACGGCGACGCGTTCCCGATCGCCTGGGCGGAGACCGGCCGACGGCTGCTGTCGTTGGTCGACGGGGCGGTGGTTCCCGGTCACGGCGATCCGTTCGACGTCCACTTCGCCGAGCGCCAGGT
>DASTYP010000210.1:0-4242 GCA_035764845.1 Candidatus Limnocylindria bacterium | reverse complement strand
GTCTGGCACACGGTCAAGCCGGGCCACGACGACTGGCGCTGAGCCGGTCCGCGAGGACCGATCCGAACGGCCCATTCGGCCCTCGCCGGCCGCGCAGGCGAACGCGACGATCCGGGCATGGCCGAGTCCGATCGTCGCTGGCGCGTGGCCGGCTGGGTGGTCAACGGCGCCCTCCGCGCCGCCATCGTCGGCTTCGTCGTCGAGGCAGCGACGGCGTCGGCCGGTGACCCCCGCTTCGCCGGGAAGGGGATTCCGGTCCGGAACTTCGTCTTCGGCGGCGGGGCGCTCACGCTCGCCTTCCCGCTGCTGCATCGGTCCGTTCGACCCTGGGATCGCTATCCGGTCTGGGCCGATGCCCTCTTCCTCTCGATCCTCGCGCTCGACATGGCCGGCAACTCGCTGGACCTGTACGAGCGGGGCTGGCGTTTCGACCTGATCCCGCACACCTACGGGCCGGCCGCCGGCGTCGCGACCCTGCGCGTCGTGGGCGTGGAGCTGCTCCCGGGAGCCCTGCTGGTCAACGCCACGCACCTGCTGCTCGAGATCCAGGAGGCGCTCGGCGACGCGCTGTTCGGCACGCACAACGTCCACGGCTGGTGGGACACGATCTCGGACCTCGGCGCCGGGGTCGTGGGCTCGGTCGGAATCCCGCTGCTCGTGCAGCGGGTGCGGCGCCACCGGGCGCGCGGGCGACTCGCGCCGCGGCATCGGTCATACTCGAAGGCGTGACCTCGCTCGCCACGCCGCCCGTCGCCGAGCCGGCGGGACGTACGCGCGCTCCCCTGCGCGTCGGCATCGTCAGCCCCTACGGCTACCCGCATCCGGGCGGCGTCAACGAGCACGTGCGCTTCACCTACGAGGCGATGCGGCGGTTGGGTCACGACGTCTGGATCATCACCAGCAAGTACGGCCGGGAGCGCGAGAGCGAGGGCCACATCATCCGCCTCGGCACCGGCTGGGCGTGGCCGACCAACGGCAGCGTCGGCCGCGTCACCCTGGGTCTGCGGTTCAAGAAGCAGGCGCGCGAGATCCTGCAGGCGCATCGGTTCGACATCCTGCACTTCCACGAGCCACTGGTGCCCTTCCTCTCCCCGACCGTGCTGGACGCGTCCGAGACGGTAAACATCGCCACCTTCCACGCCTTCGGCGGGTTCAGCCCCAGCTACTGGATCGGCAAGCGGTTCGCGAGCCGGCTGGCGGACAAGCTGGACGGCCGGATCGCCGTCTCCGGCGCCGCCCGCCACTTCATCAGCCGATACTTCCCCGGCGACTACCGGATCATCCCCAACGGCGTCGACCTCGACCGATTCGCGCAGGCCGAGCCGTTCGAGGAGCTGCGCGACGGCACGCTCAACATCCTCTTCGTCGGCCGCTTCGAGGAGCGCAAGGGCCTGATCCACCTGCTCAAGGCCTACCACCGCCTGCGCAAGCGCAAGGTCGATGCGCGACTGCTGGTCGTGGGCGGCGGCCCGAAGGAGCGGGAGTATCGGCGGTTCATCGGGCTGCGCGGCATCCGCGACGTCGAGTTCCTCGGACGCGTCAGCGACGAGGACAAGGTCCGCTACTTCGCCAGCGCGGACATCTTCTGCGCGCCGAACACGGGACAGGAGTCGTTCGGCATCGTCCTGCTGGAGGCGATGGCCGCCGGCATCCCGATCGTCGCCTCCGACATCCACGGCTTCAAGAACGTGGTGCAGCGCAACGTCCAGGGCATCCTGGTCGAGCCGCGCAACCCGCGGGCGCTGGCCGCGGGCCTCTACGCCCTGGCGCGTGACCCCGACCTGCGCCACGAGATGGGCGAGGCGGGTCGCGCTCGCGCACCCGAGTACACCTGGGATCGGGTCACCGAGCAGATCGTCGACTACTACCACGAGGTCCGCGACCGGGTCCTCGCCAGTCGGGGCTGATCAGCCCTCGAGTGGCTTCCGGTACGCCGCCTCGGAACGGTGCCGCTCGAAGCCGAGCGATTCGTACAGCGCCAGCGCCCCGGTCGGGTTCTCCGCGTCGACGCCCAGGCTGGCCGAGGTGAACCCGTCCTCGCGCGCCCCGATCAGCGAGCCGGCGAGCAGCGCCCGCGCCAGCCCGCGCCGTCGCCAGGGACGCCGCACCGAGACCGAGGCGACGTACACCCGCCGCCGCTGATGCCGCGCGTTCGCCTCCGTCTGGGGCACCGTGACCACCACGCCGGCGACCTCGTCGCCATCCCACGCCACGCGCCAGTAGCGCGGGTCGGCGTTGTCGGGATCGCCCTCGAACGTGCGCCACTCCTCCTCGGTCCCCGGAGTCGCGCCCCAGTGGTCGCGGAAGGCCTCGTCCATGGCGTCCCAGATCCGGCGGTACTGCTCGCGCGTCACCGGTCGCACCTCGACTCCGTCAGGCACGCCAACCGAGGGCACGTCCTCCAGCGAGGGCGCCACCATCTCGAAGAACCAGCGCACGGGCTCGTAGCCGTCGGCCCGGAGCAGCGCGGCCGCGCCGGGGTCGCCGTCGACGGCCTCGGACGACAGCCACTTCGGACCCACGCCGGCGTGGCCGCCGGCGATCTCCCGGAGCCGCGCCTCGTTGTGCCGATGCATGGCCGTGCCGATCCCCCGTCGCCGCCACTCGGGGTGGACGAACCCGAAGTTCTCGTAGGATCGGCCGCCCTCGAGCAACTCGGACCAGAAGACCCGGCTGTACGCCACCAGGTTGCCGTCGACCTCGGCCAGCACGATGTCGCGGTCGTGGTCGCAGTTCACGTGATTGGCGTAGGACAGGTCGAACTGCTCCAGCGAGATGACCTCCTCGATGCCGTTCGCGGCGGCCACGGCCTGGTGCACCCGGTGCATCTCCGGGTGGTCCTGGGGTCCGGCGTAGGGGCGGAAGCGCAGCCCCGGGATGGCCGGGGCCGCCGTCAGGACCACGCTCACGGGGACGGCACCTCCAGCGGCCGCCGGTACGCCACGAACCGCTCGGTTGCGGCGAAGCCGACCGACTCGTACAGGCCCAGCGCGCCGGACGGGTTGTCCGCGTCGACGCCCAGGACGGCGCCCTCCATCCCGCGCTCGCGAAGCAGGTGCAGCGAGCGGACGATCAGCGCGCGCGCCAGGCCGCGGCGTCGCCACGCTCGCCTGGTGAAGACCGAGTCGAGCCAGCCACGGCGGACGCCCAGCGCCTCGTTCTCCTCGGGGTAGATGGCGTTCAGCACCGCGCCCGCGATCTCGTCGCCGTCCCACGCCACGACCTGCAGCGACGGGTCGAACTCCGGCGAGTCCAGCCAGCGCTGGAAGCTCGCGTCCGAGGCGTCGGCGCCGCCCCAGTGATCGCGGAAGGCATCGTGGTCCGCCTCCCACACCTGTCGGGCGTGCTCCCGGCCGACCGGCCGCACCTCGATCCCCGCAGGGAGGGCCGGGATCTCCGGCAGCCCGCCGTCGATCGCCCGCTCCATGTCGAAGAACCAGCGAACTGGCTCGTAGCCGAAGCGCCGGAACAGCGCGTTGCCGCCGAGGTTCGTCTCGGCGGTTCCGACGCCGAGCACCTTCGGCCGATCCGTGTCGTGCCCAGCGGCCATCTGCCGGCGTCGCTGCTCGCTGCGCAGCAGGAGCATGGTGCCGATCCCCCGGCGTCGGTACACGGGGTCCAGCCAGCAGCGCGAGCGGTACTCGCGCACGCCGTCGGTGGCGTCGATCCAGTCCACCTGCGTCACGGCCACGACGCGGCCGTCGACCTCGGTGAGGCTGACGTCGCGCCGCGCGTCGAACTGCTCCGAGGGGTGGCTCAGCCAGGCGGCGAGCTCCTCGGGCGTGGTGCGGCCGCGCACGCCGTCGGCCTCCCACTCGGCGTTCTGGATGCGCGCGATCTCGGCCAGGTCGGCCTCCCCGGCGAAGGGGCGCACGACGAGGCCGGGAAGGGTGGCCGCGTGCGCGGCCGTATCGGTCTGCATGTCGGTCGTCTCCGGTCGCGCCGCGGTCATCCGACGCGCTTGAGCTTCCCGGTGCGCTTCGCGTAGCGCTCGGCCATGCCGAACACCCGGACGCCGACCGGGATGAGGATGAGGCCCATCAGCAGCAGCGGCCACACGTCGTTCCACAGCTCCGTCACCGGCTTGTTGTAGATCAGCCCGGCTCGCACGCCGTCGAGCACGTAGGTGCCCGGGCTGAACTGCGAGATGAACTGCATCCAGTCGGGGAGGGCGGTGGTCTCGTAGTAGACGCCGCTGAACAGCAGGATGATCGACTGGATCACGAACACCATCTGGTCCCC
>DASTYP010000209.1:0-4736 GCA_035764845.1 Candidatus Limnocylindria bacterium | reverse complement strand
GCTCGCGACACGCCCTCGGCCGCCACGACCTCGGCGATGAACTGGTCCCGGCGCCCCTCCATCAGCTCGGCGATGCGGTAGAGGATCTGCGAGCGGTTGTACGCGGTGCGCGAGGCCCAGCCCGGAACGGCCTTCCGGGCGGCACGCACCGCCTCGCGGATGTCCTTGCGGGTCCCGCGGCACGCGTTCGCCAGCAGCTCGCCCTTGGCGCCGAAGACCTCGTAGGCGCGGCCGGACTCGGTGCGCGGGAATGCGCCGCCGATGTAGAGCTTGTACGTCTTGCGCACCCCGATGCGCTCGCCGCGCGGGCTCGCGCCGTCGGTCGTCGCCGGGAGCTGTGCTGCACGGGCGTCCAGGACCGATGCGCGCTTCGCGCGCGTCGCCGTCGCCGTCTTGGTGCGTGCGGACGGGCTCATCGGCCGTTCGCTCCGCTGCCGTTCGTGCCATTCGGCGACAGGTCCAGGTAGGCGCCGAGGCCGTGGATGCCGCCCTCGCGGCCGTAGCCGGACTCCTTGTAGCCGCCGAAGGGCGAGGTCGGGTCGAAGCGGTTGAAGGTGTTGGCCCACACGACGCCCGCGCGCATGGCGTTGACCATCTTGAAGATGCGGCTGCCCTTCTCCGTCCACACGCCAGCCGACAGGCCGTACGGCGTGTTGTTCGCCTTCTCGATCGCCTCCTCAGGCGTCCGGAAGGTGAGGACCGACAGCACCGGGCCGAAGATCTCCTCCTGCGCGATCCGATGTGACTGGCTGACGCCGGTGAAGAGCGTCGGCCGGAAGAAGAAGCCGCGGTCCGGCAGCTCGCAGTCGGGCTGGAAGATCTCTGCCCCCTCCTCGATCCCCGACTCGACCAGCTCCGTGATCTTGGCCAGCTGGCCGGCCGAGTTGATGGCGCCGACATCGGTGTTCTTGTCGAGCGGGTCGCCGACGCGGAGCGTCGAGAGGCGGGCCTTGAGCTTGTCGATCAGCGGCTCGTAGACGCTCTCCTGCACGAAGAGGCGCGAGCCGGCGCAGCAGACCTCGCCCTGGTTGAAGTAGATGCCGTTGACGATGCCCTCGATCGCCTGGTCGAGCGGGGCGTCGTCGAAGACGATGTTTGCCGCCTTGCCGCCCAGCTCCAGCGTGACCTTCTTGCTCGTCCCGGCCACGGCACGCGCGATCATCTTCCCGACCGCGGTCGAGCCGGTGAAGGCGACCTTGTCGACGTCGGGGTGCTTCACCAGCTCCATCCCGATCTCGCCCGGGCCGGTGATGATGTTGACGACGCCCGGCGGGAGGTCGGCCTGCCGCACCACGTCCGCAAACAGGTAGGCCGTCAGCGGCGTCGTCGACGCCGGCTTCAGGACGACCGTGTTCCCCGCCGCCAGCGCGGGCGCGATCTTCCAGGCCAGCATCAGCAGCGGGAAGTTCCACGGGATGATCTGCGCGGCGACGCCCAGCGGCCGCGGATCGCGGTTCGGGTAGGCGTACTCGAGCTTGTCGGCCCAGCCCGCGTAGTAGAAGAAGTGCGCCGCCGCCAGCGGCACGTCCACGTCGCGCGACTCCTTGATCGGCTTGCCGGAGTTCATGCTCTCGACCACGGCGAACTCGCGGCTGCGCTCCTGGAGGATCCGCGCGATCCGGTACAGGTACTTGGCGCGCTCACGGCCCGGCAGCCTCGCCCAGCTGGACCGATGCGCCTCGCGCGCCGTGCTCACCGCCCGGTCCACGTCCGCCTTCGACGCGTGAGCGACCTTGGCCAGCGGCTCCTCGGTTGCCGGGTTGATGACGGTGAACGTCTTGCGCGGCCTCGACGGCCGGAACTCGTTGCCGATGAAGAGGCCGTACTCGGGCTCGATGCGGACGTGGTCGGTCGCCTCGGGCGCGGGCGCGTACTCCCAGGGCACGTCGCCGGCGCCGAAGCCCCACGAGGCGGGAGCGGGGCGGCTCTCGCCCTTCTTGGTGAGCGTCATGACCGGCCGATTATCGCACCCGGATGGGAGGCGCACCGCCCAGGCGTCAGTGGCGTCCGCAGCCGGTACGATCGCCCCGATGGCGCCGCGGCTCGGGTGGATGGCCCTCATCAGCATCGGGTTGGGGGTCTTCAGCGTCGTGGGCGACGCCATCCCGGTGCTCGCCGCGCCGGCGAATGCCGTCGGGCCGTGGATCGTCGCGGCATACGCCATCGGCGCCGTCACCGGGCGAGCGCGGTCCGGGGCGGTGGCGGGCGCGGCCGGGCTGGTCGTGGCGGTCGTGACCTACTACGTTGGCGTCCGGCTCGTCTGGGGCGAGGCCTTCGTCGATCCGCTCCGCGCCACCGCGGTCTGGGGCGTGGTGGCGGTCGCGGTGGGCGTCCCGCTCGGGCTCGCCGGCGGCGCCTGGGCCGCGCGGGACGCCCGCTGGCGCGTCACGAGCGTTGCGTTGCTGGGCGGGCTGCTGCTGGCGGAGGCGTTGACGCGCTTCGTCGAGGTGGAGGGGTGGACCGGCATCGACCTCGGCCGGACGGCGCTCCAGGTCTGTGCGTACGACACGCTCGGCGCGATCCTCGCCCCGCTCCTGCTGCTCGAGCGCCGTCAGCTCCCGTCGGCGTACGCGGCGAGCGTCGCCGTCGGCCTGGCCGGCGCCGTCCTGCTGGCCCTGACGATGTCGCTGATCCGGCAATCGGCCGCGGGGGCCTGACTACTCGACGGATCCCAGCAGCGTGACCGATTCGGCCCAGCGCACGCCGTTCGCCGACTCGAGCGCCACCGTGCCGAGATCGAGGCCCTCGACGGTGATCCTCGCACCACCGCACTGGGGCGGGAACGACTCCGCGATCAGCTCGCACAGCAGCACCGATTCGTCGGCGGCGACGAACAGCGCGCCGCTCACGGCGACGATGTCATCGGTCGCCTGGTGCCCGAGCGCCTCGGGCACGCTGATGCCGGCGTTGCCTGGATCGCCCTGGACGATGACGAGGACCGGGTCACCGGTTCCGCCGTCCGCGCTCGGGAGCGGCGAGGCGCCGGCATCGGTGCCGCAGGCGGCCAGGACGAGGAGGAGGGCGAGCGTCAGCGCGCGCATCGGGGGAACCTCGGGCGGGTGGGTGTCGCCGTCAGGACGCCGGGACGGGGCGCCGCGTTCCCTCGTCGTCCAGCACGCCCTCCAGGCGCAGCAGGTACCGCTTGCGGTCCAGGCCGCCGGTGTACCCACCCAGGCCGCCACCGGCATGCAGGACGCGGTGGCACGGCACCACGATCGGCACGGGGTTGGAGCCCAACGCGTTCCCCGCTGCGCGGTAGGCGTTCGGCGAGCCGGCCTCCGCCGCGATGTCGCGGTAGGTCGAGACCTGGCCGAACGGGATCCGCGCGGTGGCGCGCAGCACCTCGCCGGCGAAGCCGCGAACCAGGCGCCAGTCGATCGGCACGTCGAAGCCGCGGCGGTGGCCGGCGAAGTACGCGTCGAGCTCGCGCCGGACCTCGTCGGTCCGCTCCGGCGCCTCCAGGACGCGCGGCGAGATGCGGGCCGCGATGTCCGCCAGCTCGTCCTCGACCGGCTCGCCCGGGTACGCCAGCCGGACCAGGCCGCGTGGGGTGACGACCACGGTCAGCGGCCCGAGCGGCGAGTCGTACGTGCCGTACGCCACGTCCAGCAGGCCCTCCTCGTCGGCGCGACGGGCCAGCCGTCGCCGCAGCCCGGCGACGTCCAGGGCGGGAGCGGGGGCGCTGCCCAGGCGCCGCTCGAGCTCGTCGGTCATGCCGGCACCTCCCGTCGCAGCCGTCGCAGACCGGCGCTCACGTTCTGGCGTGCGGCCTCCTCACTGATGCCCATCCGCGCGCCGATCTCGGCGTAGGCAAGGTCCAGCACGTAGCGGTGCACGACCGCCGCCCGCTGCTTGGCGGGGAGGCGTTGCACCGCATGCCACAGACCGTCATCGGCCACGTCGGCGGACGCCGGGGCGGCCACCTCCACGCCGTCCAGCTCACGCGTCGGACGGCGCGCCGAGCGCCGGACCGTATCGGTCGCCTTTCGCTGGGCGATGGTGTAGAGCCAGGCTCGGAGGTTGTCGCCGTGTCGCAGTCGGGGGTAGGCGCGGAGCGCGGACATGTAGGTCTCCTGGAGGCAGTCCTCGGCGTCGGTCGGCCCGACCAGCGCGACGAGGAACCGATGCAGCTCCGCGGCGTGGGCGTCGATGAGCGTCTCGAACGGCGGCAGGTGCACGCTCATTCGAACGTCACGCCACCCGGGTTCGTGAGATCAGGCCTGGGCGGCACGTCGGACGAGCTCGTCGATCGCCCGAGGATCGTCGTGCTCGATCCAGTAGCGTCCGGCCGGGCTGCCGTCTTCCTCCCAGCCGACGCCGATGCCGGGGTTCTCGTCGTTGGTCCCGTCCGGCGCGAAGACGTGGGCGGAGCCGCGGACCTCATCGCCCTGTGCGCGGTGCCAGTCGGCGATCACGGACGAGCGCGCCCTTCCGTCGTCGAGCGCGGCGGCCAGGGCGGCCACGTCGACGACATCGGCCTCGGTCGCGACCTCCAGGATGACGTGGCGCAGGCTGATGCACCGGCTCTCGGCATACAGCGCGCGTCGGAGACCTCGATCGAGCGCCTCGGACGCCTCGAGCGACTGCAGCTTCGCCGCCTGGACCGCCTCGATCGGCGGCAGGAGCGTCACCGGCCAGGCCGAGTCGGGCGCCGACCACCGCTGCCAGCCCGCTCGCGGCGCAATCGTCTCCGCCACCGGGGCCTCGACGTCGATGTGCCAGCGCGGGGTCGGCTG
>DASTYP010000208.1:0-4734 GCA_035764845.1 Candidatus Limnocylindria bacterium | reverse complement strand
CGCGTTCGAGAAGGGCCGGCCCAGGAACGCCTCGACCAGCGCGTCGCCGTCACGGGAGCCGTTGGGCTCCAGGATCTCCCGTCGGTAGTCGGCGCCGACCGAGGGCGAGACGACGCCCTCGCGGGCGAATCGGCCGAACATGTCGTCGCCGATGACCTCCGCCCACAGGTACCCGTAGTAGCCGGCGTCGTAGCCGCCGAGCAGGTGGCCGAAGCCCGTGAGCATGAAGGTGCCGTCCGGATAGGGCATCCCGGTGACCGCGTAGGTGCGACGCAGGGCCTCGTCGAGGTCCGGGACGACCGGCTCGCCGTGGAGCGCCAGGTCGATCCCGCCGTAGAACGCCTGGACGCCCAGGTGCAGGCCGACGTTGAGCCACCGCGCACGACGCATCTGCTCCACCAGGTCGGGCGGGATCGGCTCGTCGGTCGCGTGGTGCCGCGCGAAGCGGCCGAGGACGGACGGCTCCCAGGTCCAGTGCTCCATGATCTGCGACGGCGCCTCCACGAAGTCCCACTCGGTCTCGGCGCCGCTGAAGCGCGCGAACTCGGCGCGGGTGAGGCTCATGTGCAGGACGTGGCCGAACTCGTGGAAGAGCGTCTCGACCTCGGTGTGGCGGAGCAGCGCAGGCCGATCCGCCGATGGCGGCGTGAAATTCGCCGCGATGGCGCTGACCGGCGCAACGTATGGACCGTCGGCCGTCCGGTGACCGATGACGAGGGGGAAGGCGGCGGCATGGCCGAACTTGCCCTCGCGCGGGAAGAGGTCGGCGTAGAAGTGGGCGAGGTGCTCTCCGCTGGCGCGGTCGAGGATCTCGTAGACGCGGACGCTGTCGTGCCAGACCGGCGCATCGTCGACCGAGCGGTAGTCCAGGCCGAAGACGTCGCCGGTGAGCGCGAACATGCCGTCCATGACGCGCTCCAGGGGCAGGTACTCGCTGACCCGGTTCTGGTCGACGCCGAACTCGGTGCGCCGGAGGAGCTCGCCGTAGTAGCGCCGGTCCCACTCCATGATCGGCCCCTCGTGGCCGTCGGCGTGGAGGCGCTCCGCCATCACGGCCAGCTCGTCCCGGATCTTCGCCGCCATCGCGGGCGCCAGCTCGTCGTAGAGCGCACGCACCCGCTCGGGCGTCTGCGCCATCTTCAGCTCCATGCCGTGGTGCGCCCACGTCGGCACGCCCATCAGCCGGGCGATCCGCTGCCGGAGCTCGAGCGCCTCGGCCAGGAGCGGACGGTTGACCTCGACCGCGCGGTTCCAATGCTTGAGGAACAGCGTGCGCCGCAGCCCGCGGTCGTGCGCCTGCTCCATGAACGGGTTGAGCTCGGGGTAATCCAGGCTGACCCGATACGTCCCGGGCGTGGAGCCGTTCGTCAGCCGCTCGACGTAGTCGTCGGGGAGGCCCTCGAGTTGCTCCCGCGTCACGTCGATGCCGTCGCGGTACTCGTTGATGTTGCGCTGGAACGCGACCTCGACCTCCACCAGCCGGGTGCGCAGTCGCTCGAGCTCGTCGCGTCCTTCGTCGGACAGCTCGTGGCCGGCGCGCCGGAAGTCCCGGAGCCAGTGCTCCAGCAGCCGCGCTCGCTCGCCCTCGAGCGCCGACGCGGCATCGGTGGCCGCGAAGGCGCGGACCGCCTCGTACAGGTCGCGTCGGAAGACCACCGCCACGCGCCACTTGTTGAGGCGCTCTTCGGCATCGGTCCCCGCGTCGCGGACCGCCTCGTCGGGATGGACCTGGCCCATGAAGGCGCCGCGTCCGTAGGCCTCGACCAGGCGCGCCCCAGCGAGCTCGAGAGGCAGCAGGGTGGCGTCGAACGACGGATCGGGGGCGGAGGCGACCGCACCCGCGACGAGGGCATCGGCGTCGGCGATCGCGGCATCGGTCTCGGCGCGAACCGAGTCCGGGGTGACGGCGGCGTAGTCGTACAGCATCGCGCGCATCCTACGCGCGGGGGCACCCCGGCGCGAAGCGCGAAGGTCTCAGGAAGCGGCGCGGCAGCGCATCGGCTCATCCAGGCTGACGAGGCGGGTGGCGGCGATGGCGTCCATCGGTCGGGCGAAGAGGTAGCCCTGCCCGTAGGTGACGCCCATGCTGCGCAGGAGGTCGACCTGGGCCTCCTCCTCCACGCCCTCGGCCACCGTGGCGAGCTTCAGGCTTCGGGCGAGCTGCACGACCGAGCGGACCAACGGCGGGACATCGAGCCCGTGCTCGAGTTGCGCGACGAAGCTCTGGTCCACCTTGAGCTGGTCGATGGGGAAGCGGGCGAGGTAGCTGAGCGAGCTGTAGCCGGTGCCGAAGTCGTCCAGCGCCAGCTGCACGCCCAGGGCCTTGAGCTCGTGCAGCTGGTTCTCGTCGTCCTGCATCAGGCTCGACTCCGTCAGCTCGACGATCAGCTGGTCCGGCGCCAGGCCGGTCGAGACCAGGGCAAGACGGACCCACTCAGCCATGGAGGGCTCCCGCACCTGGCGTGGCGAGACGTTGACGCTGATGCGGATGGGCCGTCCGGCCGTCTCGCTCCAGGCAACGGCCTGGCGGCATGCCTGCTCCAGCACCCAGTTGCCGATGCGGACGATGAGCCCCGTCTCCTCGGCCAGCGGGATGAAGTCGTTCGGCATGATCTCGCCGCGGGTCGGGTGCCGCCAGCGCAGCAGCGCCTCGAAGCCGGAGAGAGCGCCGTCGCGGAGGGCGTAGATCGGCTGGTAGCGGAGGCGCAGCTCGCCACGCTCGACGGCGCGCTCGAGATCCGTGCGCAGCTCCAGTCGGGCGAGGGCGGCGGCGTGCATGCTCGACTCGAACCGCTCGGCGCGACCCTTGCCGCGGTTCTTCGCCGTGTACATGGCCACGTCGGCGTTGCGCAACAGCTCGTCGGCGGCGCGGGTATCGGCGTTGGAGAAGGCCACGCCGATGGAGCCGGACAGGTGGACCTCGATGCCGCCCAGGGAGAACGGCCGGCGCAGGGTGTCCAGGATGCGCTCGCTGACCGATGCGGCCAGTTCCTCGTCGGCATCCTCGAGGAGGATGGCGAACTCGTCGCCTCCGACGCGGGACACCGTGTCCTCGGGCCGCAGGCAGGCGCGCAGCCGCTCGGCGACGGCCACCATGGCCTGGTCCCCGGCGGAGTGGCCGAGGCTGTCGTTGATGGTCTTGAAGTCGTCAACGTCCATGATCAGCACGGCCACGCCGGCGCTGCCCGGGCGCCGCGCCAGCGCGTGCTGGGTCCGATCGACGAAGAGGGCGCGGTTGGCGAGGCCCGTCAGCGCGTCGTGGAACGCGTCGTGGACCAGCTGCTGCTCCAGCGTCTTGCGCTCGGTGATGTCGCGGTAGTTCACGACGATGCCGGCGACCGACGGGTCGTCGGTCAGGTTCCAGCCCGACGCCTCCAGGATCCGCCACGAGCCGTCCGCGTGCTTCGTCCGCAGCTCGATCGTTCGCATCCCGCCGGGCTGCGCGATCAGCTCCCCGATGGTGGTGCGCACGTACGGGATGTCGTCGGGATGGGTGAGCTCGAGGATCGAGCGGCCCAGGCGCTCGTCCGGCGCGTAGCCGAGGACGGACTGGACCGCGGGGCTCTGGTAGAGCACCGTCCCATCCGTCGCCAGGATCAGGAACACGTCCGAGGAGTGCTTCAGCAGGGCACGGAAACGCTCCTCGCTGAGCTGGAGGTCGCGCAGCGCCTCCCGCTCGCGCTCGACGGCCTCCATCGCCCTGCGCGTCATCGCGTCGCGGTCGTTGAGCAGGATGGTCTGGCGGATGACGCCGACGACCAGGACGCTCGCCAGCGTCGCGCTGATGAGGAGCGCCATGAGCCCGCCGTGCTCGTGGGGCCGGAGCTCGCTCGCGACCATGATCACCGAGGCCATGGCGACCGCGCCGATGGGCAGCAGCCGCCGAATCCGGGCGGCAAGGCGCTGGAATCCCTCGTCCGGATCGTGGACGCCGCTCCACGTCGCCGTGCCGTACGACGTGACCAGCACCCCGAGGGAGACGAGCACGGTGACGGGGATGGGGCCGACGTCCGGCGCGACGGCCGCGAGCAGGTTCCCGCCGCCGAGCAGCACGAGCCCGGGGATCACCATCGACCAGCCGTGGATACCACGGACCGGGGCGATGGACAGGTAGAGCACGCCGACGGCGCCGGCCAGGCCCATGAACAGGATGCCCCGCAGCTCGGCACCGGCGGCGGTGAGCGTCCCGATGCCGGCGGTGGCCAGCCCGAACAGCACCACCGCGGCAAGGCCCACGAACACCGCCGCCGAGTCGAGCACGACGGCCACCAGCTCGGCGTGGTCGAGCCGATCGCGCAGCAGCAGCGGCCAGGCGCGCATCGCCATCACCACCACCGCGCCAAGCAGGAGCCCTTCGAGTGGGCCGATGCTCGCCACGCCGGACAGCACGGCACCGAGCTTGAGGGTCTCGAGCGCCAGCCAGACGATGGTGATGCGCAAGATCAGCGAGCGGAAGGCGGCGTCCTCGGGGCGTGTCGCCGCCCGCCAGCCGTGCGCGTTGACGAGCAGCGCCCCGATGGCGGCGACCAGGCGGATGCCGGCGGCCGCCAGGCTCTCGTTCCCGGCCGGCACGGGGAGGAAGGCGGCCACCACCGTGACGACGACGAACGCCGCCGCGATGCGCAGGGTGCGCGCGTTGGCGGTCCGGTCCTCGGGCGTTGCGCTGTCCCCGGCGAGCGTCGCGAAGGACGGCGCCACCAGCGCTGATCGGCTCATCGCCTCGAAGCGTACGGA
>DASTYP010000207.1:0-2534 GCA_035764845.1 Candidatus Limnocylindria bacterium | reverse complement strand
CGGCTTCTTCCACAACAACATCTTCTGGCCCGGGTTCCACGTCCGGCGCATGGTCGGGCTGTATCGGCGCCGCTTCGAGCACTACGGGCACGGACCGGCCGATACCGCCATCGTCGGGCTCGGCGGCCAGGTGTTCATGCGCCGCAACTCGCAGGACGCCGTGCGCGAGTTCCGGCCCTACTTCGACCACGCCCCGGTCTACGGCGGCGTCTCGTCGATGGAGGAGTACGCCGATACGACGCCGCTGACCGTCGGCAGCCCGGAGCAGGTGATCGAACGGACCCTGGGCTTCCGGGAGTTCGCCGGCGACTACCAGCGCCAGCTCTTCCTGGTCGACCACGCCGGCCTTCCGCTCAAGACCGTGCTGGAGCAGATCGAGATGCTGGGCGAGATCGTCCCCGTCATGCGGCGCGAGTTCGAGGCCATGCGCCCGGCGCACGTGCCCTCCGACCCGCCGACCCACACCAGCCTGCTGGCCGCACGCAAGGCCGATGCGGCCGCCGCCGCCGCTCCCGCTCCCGAGCCGACCGTCGCAGGAGCCCGACGGTGAGCGGCCAGGCCCGCTCGATCGTCGCCGTGACGGCCGGGTTGAGCCAGCCGTCTTCGACCCGCCTGCTCGCCGACCGGCTGGTGGCCGCGACCGAGCGTTCGCTGAGCGACCGCGGCGTCGAGGTGACCACGGAGGTCGTAGAGCTGCGCGACCTGGCGCAGGACCTGGTCAACAACCTGCTCACCGGCTTCCCGAGCGAGCGTCTGCGCGAGACGATCGAGCGCGTGCTGGCCGCTGATGGGCTCGTCGCGGTCAGCCCGATCTTCAGCGCCTCGTATTCGGGGCTGTTCAAGATGTTCTTCGACGTGGTCGAGCGCGACCGGCTGGCGGGCATGCCCGTGCTGCTCGCCGCCACGGGTGGCACCGCGCGCCACTCGCTGGCGCTCGAGCACGCTCTCCGGCCGCTCTTCGCGTACTTCGGGGCCGCCACCGTGCCGACGGCGGTCTTCGCCGCGGCCGAGGACTGGGGGCAGGCGGATCGGCCGGCGGACATCGGCCTGCGCGAGCGCATCGAGCGGGCGAGCTCGGAACTCGCCGCGGCGGTGGCCGCGCGCTCGGCACCGGCCATCCGCGACGAGTTCGAGGACCCGATCCCGTTCGAGGAGATGCTCCGCGGCGGGTAGGAGGTGCGTTGACCCGCCCGACGGGTCATCTGCTGCCGGAGCCCGCCGCGTCGTGACCTCAGCCCTCGGTTGAGCCGCCCCGCGGGTCATCTGCTGCCGCAGCGCGGCGCACCGCGGTCCCGGCCCTCGGTTCCCGCGGCGCGGCTCTCGGTCTCGCGGCGAGACTCGGCCCGGAGCGAGATGCGCTAGAGTCGCCCGCTTCGTCTCGCAAACGGCACGGGAGTCACGACGTGCGGGTACTGCTGTCGACCTGGGGATCGCGCGGTGACGTGGAGCCACTCGCCGCGCTCGCGCTTCGGCTCCGCGAGCTCGGTGCCGAGGTCCGCGTCTGCGCTCCGCCGGACGACGAGTTCCAGGCGCTGTTCGATCGCGTGGGCGTGCCAGTCATCCCGCTCGGGCCATCGCTGGCATCGCTGCGCACGCGGTTCACCGTCCCGTCGCCGGACGATGCCTTCCGCCTGGCCGCGGAGCTGGTCGCCGCTCGGTTCGAGGTGCTGCCCGTTGCCGCCGACGGCTGCGACGTGCTCGTGGCCACCGGCCTCATGCCGGCCGGCGCGCCCGACGTCGCTGAGCACCTCGGCCTGCGCTACGTGCTCGCCACGTTCCACATTTTCGGCCTGCCCTCGGCCCACTTCCCGCCGGCGGCTCGCCCCGGCAAGCAGTCCCCAGCGGACGAGACCGACAACCGGGTCCTGTGGCAGCAGGACGCCGAACGGGTGAACGCGCTCTACGCGGAGCCGCTGAACCGGCATCGGGCGGCGATCGGCCTGCCTCCGATCGACAACGTCCGCGATCACGTCATGAGCGGCCAGGTCCTGCTCGCCGCGGACCCGCTGCTGGCCCCGTGGAAGGACCTGACGGACCTCGACGTCGTCCAGACCGGGGCGTGGATCCTGCCGGACGAGCGCCCCTTGCCGGCTGATCTGGCGCGCTTCCTCGACGCGGGCGCGCCGCCGGTCTACGTCGGCTTTGGCAGCCTCCCGATGCGCGCAAGTCCCGACATCGCGCGCATCGCGATCGAGGCGGTCCGCGTGCACGGCGGTCGGGTCGTGCTGGCGCGTGGCGCTGCCGGACTCGAGCCGATCGACGACGCGGGCGACTGCGTGGTCGTTGGGGAGGTCAACCAGCAGGCGCTCTTCCGCCGCGTTGCGGCGGTAGTCCACCACGGCGGGGCGGGGACGACGACCACGGCCGCGATCGCCGGCGCACCCCAGGTGATCGTCCCGCAGCTCGTGGACCAGCCGCACTGGGCACGCCGCGTCGCGGAGCTCGGCATCGGGGCCGCGCACGAAGGACCGGTCCTGACCGTCGAGTCGCTCGCCGCGGCGGTGGCAACGGCGCTGGACGAAGAGACCCGCGAG
>DASTYP010000206.1:0-13236 GCA_035764845.1 Candidatus Limnocylindria bacterium | reverse complement strand
GGCCGGTCGCCGTGCCAGAGGGCGTCGGGGGCGGCCGCGACCTCGTCGTTGGTGCGGCCGCTCTTCACCGACTGCGGGTGGTCCTCGGCGTCCCAGCCGGCCTGGGCGTGCTCGTCCTGCTTGTGCAGCAGGAACCACTGCTCCTTGCCGCCGGTGTCGCGGCGGGTGCGGACCAGGACGAACCGCCCGGCGAGCTTCTCGCCGTCGAGGTCGAAGTGCAGCGTGCCGTCCTCGATCGCGCGGGCCGGGTCGTCCTCGACCGGCTGCCACACCCCGCGGTCCCAGACGATGACGTCGCCGCCGCCGTACTCGCCGTGCGTGATGCCGCCCTCGAAGTCGGCGTACTCGATCGGGTGGTTCTCGACGTGCACGGCCCGCCTGCGGGCCTTCGGGTCCAGCGTGGGTCCCTTCGGCACCGCCCAGCTGACCAGCACGCCGCCGACCTCGAGGCGCGTGTCGTAGTGCAGCGCGGTCGCGCGGTGACGCTGGATGGTGAAGCGGCCGCTGCGCTCGAGGACATCGCTGGGCGCGGGCTCCGGCGTCGCGCCGAAGTCGCGCTTGCGCCGGTACTCCTCGAGCGGCACGCCTAGAGCACCAGGTCGTCCAGCGTCTCGATGACCAGCGTCGCCCCGGCCTCCTCCAGGGCCTCGGGGCCGACGGCGGCGCCCGCCAGGACCCCGACCGCCATCATCCCGGCGGCCCGTGCCGCCTGCATGTCCCAGGTCGAGTCGCCGACGTACCAGGTCGCGGTCGGATCCACCCCCAGCTCGCTCGCTGCCAGCAGCAGGAGGTCGGGCGCCGGCTTGGCGTGCGCCACGCGACTGCCGTTCACCACCCGGGGCGGCTCGTCGAGCCCGAGCGCCGCGACGGACGCATGGACCTGCTCCTCCCGTGAGCTGGTGGCGATGGCCCAGGTGACGCCGGCCACGTCCAGGCGCGCCAGGACGCCGGCCGCCCCGGGGAGCGCGCGCGGCTCCCGGTTGCGTTCGTCGAACAGCTCGCCGGCACGATGATCGATCCGCTCGGCGTCGGCGTCGCTGAGCGTCCGGCCACGGTCACCGGCCACCTCGCGGGCCAGGCGCCGGCCGTCGATCCCGATGAGGGGTGCCAGCTCCTCGCGCGTGCTCTCGATCCCCTCCTCGGCAAAGACCGCCCGCCAGGCCTCGATGCGCGCGTCGACCGTGTCGACCAGCGTTCCGTCCAGGTCGAACACGACGGCGGCAGGCGGCGGGAGGCGCGTGGACATCTCGGGCAGGATACCGGCCGCCGTCGCCTGTCCTTCGTCAGGCAGCTCGACCACCACCGAGGCGTGGCGGGGCGAGCGGTTGTACGCGGCGGCCAGCAGCGCGCCGATGAATCCACCGAGCACGCCCACGAAGACGGCCACGATGAGCGCGGTGATCGGGATCACCAGGTACCAGGTGTTCGACAGCCAGCGCAGGGCCGCGACCTGGTCGCCGAGCGGCAGGAGGGTCCGCGCCACGCCCAGCGTGAAGGCGAGGTCGCGCTGCCAGCCCAGGACCGTGCCCGCGAACCACGAGACGAGCGCCCCCAGCACGGCGCCGATGGCAATGCCGATGGCCGCGCCGACCCACAGGCCGGCCGAGAACGACGCACCGACCGAGACGCCGGCCAGCCGCCCGCGAACGTATCTCATCGACGCCTGCCCAGCGCGCGACCGCCGCGACGGGTCAGCGCGAATGTGACCGCCCCGAGCATCACGAGCGACGTCAGCGTGGCGTATCCCAGGTACGCGGCGAGGCGCCACTCGCCCAGACCGGCGGCCGCGGAGCTGCGCGGTCGCTCCAGCTCCGGCTCGATCGCCTGCTGCGCGCCCTCGCCCGCCGGTGCGTGGAACGCATCGGCGGCCGCCTGGCCGGCGGGGCGCAGCTCGCCGGTGGGCGTGATGAGGCCGAAGTCCTCGACCTCGATCCCGGCGATCTGCGTGGCGAAGTCACGCAGCGTCCACCACGTGGCCCCGGCCAGGAAGCCGCCGGGCGCATCGGCGCGGAAGCGTTGGAGCATCGGGTAGGTCTCCTCGAAGATGCGATGCTGCGCCGCCTGATCGGCCAGCGTATCGGCCCAGCGCCCGAACTCGAGCACCATGATCGGCTTGTCAGGGTGCGTCTCGTGCGCGATGCCGAGCGCACGACGCGTGCCGTCGGCCGCATCCGCGCCGTAGAAGACACCGTGGTAGAACGTGAAGCCGGCGACGTCGAGCGGTGCGTGCGTCGGATCATCGGGCTGCCACCCGTACGCGGCCTGTCCCGTGAGGCGCGTGCCGTCGATGGCGCGGTCGATGTCGTGCAGCTCCGCCAGCGCCGCCTGGCGCTCGTCCTGGCCCGTCGACTCGTTGGCGAAGCCGTGGAACAGGACGGACGGGTGGTTCATGTCACGCAGGGCCATCTCCCGCAGCATCTGCTGCGGGATGCCGCGCGCCATGACCCGCTCGAAGACGTAGGGAGTGGCGTGGTAGAGCGGGATCTCCTCCCAGACCGCGAATCCCAGCCGATCCGCCAGGGTCAGCAGCGTGGGCGATGCCGGCTGGTGCCCCGCGCGCAGGAAGTTCGCGCCGATCCGGGACGCGTCGCCCAGCATGTCCCGCACCTGCTGCGGTGTTTCGTGCGGCGATCCGCCGATCAGGGCGCCGTCGGGGCCGAAGGCAAGCGATTCGTCGTGCACCCCGACGCCCCGGAGGAAGATCGGCGTGCCGTTGAGGAGCACCCGCGACTCGTCGACCGCCAGGTGGCGGATGCCGAACGTCGTCAGGAAGACGTCCCCCTGCCGGGCCTCGCGCGCGTCCAGCGGTCGGTCGTTCCATCGCAGCTCGACGCGCAGGACGTAGAGGGCCGGGCGCTGCGGGCTCCACAGGTCGGCGTCGCCGAACGACAGGCTGAGCGGTACGACGGTCGCCTCGCCGGTCGACGGGACCTGGACCTCCTGGCTCGTCTCCAGCTGGACCGACGCGCTGGGCGCCAGCAGGTCGCGTGGATCCGGCGAGAGCAGGTTCGAGGGGCGCACGGTGGCCGGCAGGATGGTCGCCGTGACGGTGGCGTTGCCCCCGGGCGTGACGACGTCGCCCGGCGAGGTCCGGGTCCCCACCAGCGCGGCGGTGTGCGCGACCACGACGTCGACCTCGACCGCGTCCAGGTGCGGCACGACGTCGGCGCGCACCGTGGATGCCGGCGGTGTCGCCTCCAGCCACACGGAGCCGGTCAGGCCGCCGTAGTTCCACCAGTCGATGAGGCCCCACGGCACGATGTCGGCCCGCGTCCCGAGACCGACGGTGTGGACGCGCACCGCGACCAGGTTCTGGGCCCCGGCCCGGAGCAGGTGGCCGACCTCGAAGGCGAACGGCGTGGAGCCACCCTCGTGGTAGCCGACCCAGGTGCCGTTGACCCACACATCGGCCACGTAGTTGGCCGATGCGAACCGCAGCGTCACGGCGCGCCCGGTCCACTCGAGCGGCAGCTCAAAGGTGCGGCGGTACCAGGCGCCGGTCTCATCGCCATCGGGGGGCGGGTTGGTCGTTCCGGGGACGGCGAGCGTGGCCCATGCGCTGTCGTCGTACCCCGGCGCCTGGCGTCCCGCGGCCTCCTCCTCGATCGTCGGCAGGGCGTCGCTCCGATCGCGCATGGTCAGCGCCTGGTCCATGGGCTCGCGCTCGACCCGCCACGGCCCGTCGAGGTCGATCCGCGGCCGCGCCTGCCACTCGAAGCTGGGCACGGGGATGCCGTTCTGCTGCGCGATGGTTCCACCCGCCACGTCGACCATGGCGAGGGTCGGCGCGAGCGTGCCGGCGGCATGCGCGGGGAGGCACCCGCCGAGGACGAGCGCCGTCAGGACCACGGTCAGCGCACCGGCTCCCCACCGCATGGTCAGATGATGGCAGCGTCCGGCGTGCCACGCGCTGAGGCATACTCGACCACCATGGCAGCAACGGCTGGGACGGTCTGCGTCGTCGGGTCCATCAACGTCGACCTGGTCGTGGTGGCGGAGCGGCTTCCGCGACCCGGCGAGACGGTGCTCGGCGGTCGCTTCGAGACGCACGACGGGGGCAAGGGCGCGAACCAGGCGGTCGCCGCGGCGCGGGCCGGCGCGTCCGTGGCGTTCATCGGCGCGGTCGGGACGGATGCCAACGGTGATCGCGCTCTCGATGCCCTGGTTGCCGAGGGCGTCGACGTGTCCCGGGTTCGACGTCACGCCACCGATCCGACCGGCGTGGCACTGATCGCCGTCGGCCCGCGCGGGGAGAACCAGATCGTGGTCGCCCCCGGCGTAAACGCCAGCCTCGAGCTGGCGGATGCGGACTTGGACACGATTGCGACGGCCGACGTGCTCCTCACCAACCACGAGGTGCCGCCGGCGGTCGTGCGCGCGGCGCTGGACGCCGCCCGACGCCACGAACGGCTCTCGATCCTCAACCCCGCGCCGGCCCGCGCCCTCCCGGCCGACGTGCTGCGCCTGGGCCCGATCCTGACGCCGAACGAGCACGAGCTCGTGGTCGGCATCGGGCGTGACACCGCCGAGGCGGCGCTGGACGAGCTCGTCGCCCGTCACGCGGGACCGGTGGTGGTGACGCAGGGTCCGGCTGGGGCGCTGCTGGCGCGTGGAGACGAGCGGACGCGGTTCGACGGCTTCGTCGCCCCGTCGGTCGTCGACACGACCGGCGCGGGCGACGCGTTCAACGGCGTGCTCGCCGCCTGGCTGGCCTTCGGGGCATCGCTCGAGGACGCGATCGTGGCCGCCAACGCAGCCGGTGCACTGTCCGTCGCCGCCGCGGGCGCTCGTGGCGGGCTGCCCAGTCGAGCCGAAATCGAGGAGCTCGTCGGGTTGCGCTGATGATGCGCCGGAACCGGCACGCCACGTGCCTTTCCGGAGGCATCGGCGAACGACAGACGTCGCCGCACCGAGCCCGACTCGAGGAGGATGCATGGACGCCATCGCGCTGCTCAAGGACGACCACGACCGGATCAAGAAGCTGCTCGCCGAGGGCGAGGAGACGACCGAGCGGGCCGAGAAGACCCGCACCCAGCTGTTCGACACGATCAAGGAGGAGATGCTCATCCACGAGCGCATCGAGGAAGAGATCTTCTACCCGGCGCTCAAGCAGCACCCGAAGGCCAAGGAGATCGTGCTCGAGGGCTTCGAGGAGCACCACGTCGTCGACGAGGTGATGGGCGAGCTCGAGGCGACCGGCGTCACCGACGAGCGATGGGCCGCGAAGTTCACCGTCATGAAGGAGAACATCGAGCACCACATCGAGGAGGAGGAGGGCGACATGTTCAAGACCGCCCGCCAGGTCTTCTCCAACGAGGAGCTCGAGCAGCTGGGCGCGAAGATGGGCGAGCTGAAGAAGCTCGGCCAGCAGGTCGGCGCCGCCGACTGATCAGGATGCGCTGCGGCTCGGCAGGGTGCCGGGCCGCAGCGTTCGCCGCTACGGGAGAACCGCCTTCAGGGTCGTCGCGACGCCGTCGCTGACGACCAGCGGACCGCCGAGCAGGTGCACGTCGGTCGGCGTGATGCGTCGGACCTCGTTCGCGATGTTGATGGGCACCGACGTCCCGGGCACGAGCAGCACGGCGCGGCCCAGCGGGCCCGCCGCCAGCGCATCCGGGAAGTTCACGCCGGTCGCCACGAAGACGGGCGACAGGCCGGCCGGGAAGAAGTGCTGGCTGATGGCGACCGCGGTGTCATACCGGGTCGCACCGCCCAGCCGAATGACCGATGCGGGCGTCTTGCTCGACGTGTAGGCGGCGAGCTGCGTCTGCACCCCTGCCGTCACCGCGCCCGTCTGGCCCAGGACGTAGATCTCGTCCGGGTTGAGGCGGATCAGCTCGGCTGCCGTCGCGGCGGGGATCGAATCCCCGGTCACCAGCAGGATCGGGATCCCGTACCGGGCACCGGCCGCGGCGCCGGCAAGGGCATCCGGATAGTTGCGTCCGGTCGCGATCATCACCGCCGGCGCGTCCTTGGGGAAGAACGTCTGGCTGATCAGCGCCGCCGTGGCGTATCGGTCAGCACCACCGATCCGGACGACCGACGTCGCCTTGCCGTCCCTCGTGAGCGCGGCGAGCTGCGTCTGCACCCCGGCGCTGACGGCGCCGGTTCCGCCGAGCACGTAGATCGTGGCCGGCTTGAGCCGCAGCAGCTCATCGCGTGTCGGGGTCGGGAGCGCGGTCTGCGTGCTGAGCAGGATCGGTGCGCCCTCCCAGGCGGCTGCGGGTCCACCCGCCAGGGCATCGGGGAAGCGCATGCCGGTCGCGATGAACGCCGCGTCGGTGGTCGCCGGGGCGAACCAGGCCGCGGAGATCTTCTTCGCCGTCTCGAAGCGGTCGGCTCCGAAGATGCGGTCCACGGTCCGGGCCGCACGGACCACAAGCGTCACGGCGTCCGCGGTCGAGGGACACCCGGTCGCCGGCAGTGCGGTTGCCGTCCAGGCGCCGACCTTGGCCGCGTCGAGGGCCGGCATCTCGACCGCGAACTCACCGTAGGCGTCCGTGCTGACGGCCTGCGTGATCGCCGTTCCGCTCGTCGGCGTGAGGGTGACCGTCACGGCCGTGAGCGGCGGGTAGTCGAAGCCCCAGGCCTCGAACTTCTGACCGGCCACGACGGACAGCTCGTCGTCGACCAGGTCGGTCGCGTCGACCAGGGCCAGCGCCACGTCACAGGTCGGGGCCGCCGTCGTGACGTAGGTGTGGAACGCGAAGTCGACCGCGGGGCTCAGCTGCAGCCACGGGATCGGCGCGGCCGACGTCGAGGCCGCCCACGCCGTCCCTCCGGCATAGGCGTCCGCACCACTGCGGAACCACACGTAGGTCGGGTCCGCCGAGTTCGTATCGGCTGCCGCGGGCGCGAGGACCAGCGAGTACTCGGTGCCGGCCACCAGCGTCGCCGGTGTCGCGAACCGGAACGAGATCCAGGCTCCGGCCGGATCGGTGCCGACCTTGTCCGCGCCGACCTCGTCGCTCGTCGCCAGCACGGCGCCGGTCGGTGGTCCGGTGTGCAGCTCGACCTTGAGCCCCGCGGTCGGCGTGTTGACCTTGTAGAGCTTCAGGTCGATGGAGTGGAGGATGCCGGCCAGGCCGGCCTTGAACGTCTGCGCCAGGCCGGCGTTCGCCTCGTCGTTCGGGATGTACGAGGAGCTGGCGGTCGCCTGCTCCTGGCTCTGGTCGAGCAGCGTCTCAGCCGAGGCCGATGGCACCAGCACCATCGTGAACACCATGGCTGCGACCAACGGCAACATGAACCGGGTCCGTCGTTGGGACATCTCAGACTCTCCCCTCGTCTGCAGGTCGACACCCGCGCGGGCGGGTCCCGCCTCTCGCATCGCCGGCGCGTGCTCCGCTGCGGAGCCGGGGCGATGGCGATCCACCACCAGGAAGGGGCACGCCTCCCCCACCTGAGAACCCGTACGCTCGGACCGCGCCACATGCCGAGCAAGGGCCGAACGTCATGCGCGGCCGCCGGGGTCACCGTCTTGGCGCGGACGGGGCCGTCACGGACAATGGCGCCGATGGACCTGACGCTCGACGACCTCGCGCTTCGGGCCGGCGTCCCGGTCGCGCGCATCGAGCGCCTCGTCGAGATCGGGGTCATCGCGCCGGACGCCGCCGGTCGGTTCCGGCCCGCGGACGTGCAGCGGGTCGAGATTGCGGGGGCCTACGAGCGGGGCGGCATCTCCCTCGACGACCTGGGCGGTGCCCTTCGCGAGGGGCGCGTCTCCTTCGCCTACAGCGAGCGGATCTACCCGGAGGGCAGCGTGGCGTCGGGTCGCACCGTCGCCGACGTCGCGGGCGACCTGCGCATCGATCCGACCACGATCGCCGATCTGTTCGTCGCCCTGGGACTCCCGTTCCCCGAGGCGGATCATGAGCTGCGCGAGGCGGACGTCACGGCCATCACCCGATTCGTCACGGCCTGGGGCGGGGAGGGCATGGCTGCCGATGCTCGCGACCGCGCCGCCCGCCTCGTCGGCGACGCCGCCCGTCGGGCAACCGAGGGGTGGGTCAACCTGTTCATGGAGGCCATCGGCCTGTCCATCGAGGAACGCGCGGAGATGCGGGCCGATGAGCTGCGCACGCGCCTGTTCGAGCCGGGCGCACGGGTCGCCGAGGCCTTCGAGCCGACGATGCTCTGGCTGCTGCGACGCCACATGGAGCACGCCCTCAACGCGCTCAACGTCGAGTCGATGGAACGGGTCCTCGAGCACAAGGGCGTCCGACCGACCCATGCCCACGACGCGCGCGGCGTCGTCTTCGCCGATCTCACCGGGTACACGCGGCTGACCGAGGAGGGCGGAGATGCCCAGGCCGCGCGCCACGCCGCCACGCTGGCGGAGGTCGCCACCGGCCTGGCCGCTCGGCATCGCGGTCGCCTCGTCAAGCAGCTCGGCGATGGGGTCATGCTCGTCTTCGGCGATGCCGGCGCGGCCGTGGCGGCGTCGGCCGACCTCATGGGCAGGGCGGGCGATCGCGGACTGCCTCCGCTGCACATCGGCGTCTCCGCCGGTCCGGTGGTCGAACGGGACGGCGACTATTTCGGGCGAACCGTCAACCTCGCCGCACGGCTCTCGGGCATCGCGGGGCCTGGGGAGGTGATCGTGAGCGGATCAGTCGCCGACGACGTCGATGCCGACAGGCTCGAGGCGATCGGATCGAGGGAGCTCAAGGGGTTCGAGGCGCGCATCCCGGTGTACCGGCTGCGCCTGCAGCCCCGTCGGTCAGGCGGCGGCCCGGAGGGTCACGGTCCAGCTGCGGTCGAGGACGCTCGGCGGATCGACCTCGACTGACCATCGCTCCGCCAGCAGGTCGGCGATGTCCAGCGGGTCGCTCGGTAGGGTTGCCGACGCGAGGAGGTGGGCGGCCGCCTCACCGCGCATCCGCTTCGCGATGACGTCGCCGATGTGCGCCGGACCACCCGGAGCCGGGCGAACGCGCAGCGTGACGGTCTGGTCGTCCAGGCCGGTGGGGCGGCCCACGGCCTGGTAGAGGCGCGACCGCAGATCGAGGACCGGTCCTGAGCGTCCGGCGGCATCGGTCAAGATCGGCTCCAGGAGCGGGCGCCAGGCCGGCTCCAGGCGGTCCATGCCCACCAGCCGCGCGCAGACGTGGAGGCGGTACGGAGGAATGAGGTCCGCCGGACGCAGCGCTCCCCACAGCGCGGACACGATGACGACGTGATGCGCCGCCCGTGCCTCGACCTCCGGCGACCACGATCCCGCATCCAAGCCGACGTACAGCGGCCCCGAGTACGTGTCCACGGCGCGCCTCGTCGGCAGATGACGCATGAGCTTGTTGCGGGCGACCTCGGGCGCCAGGGTCGATCCGACGAACAGGCGCCGGAGGGCATCGGGAGCCTGGCTGGTGGCGCTCAGAGCCAAGATCACGCGCTCGCGCATCGGCTTGAGCTCCGGGAACGACAGCGCGTCCAGGTCCAGCGGCGATCCCTCGTCCGGCGCCGGCCGCTTGGTCTCGGAGGGCGGGAGGATGATCAGCACGGCTGCCATCCTACGTGCCCGGGTGCAACCGAACACACTGACCGCCCTCGTGGCGGTCCGGTCTAGCTCAGGAAGCGGAGGTGGTGGCACTGGAGCCAGGCCAACACCAGGGGACTGAGACACTGCGGCCTCCGGCGCGGCTACAGTGGGCCAGCGGATGCGGACGCCGCAAGCGTTAGCCCTGCCAAGGTGGGCTCAGCTTCATGGCCGCCCGCCGGCCTCAACGCTCAGGATCCAGACCGCGTCCTCCTCGCCGCTGTTGACCCACACGCGCGCACCGTCTGAGACGGGGCTGCCGGCGCATGGCACATCTAGGATGCCGTCGACTTCATTCGTGGCGGGATCGATTCGCACCAGGTAGCTTGTCCGCTCGCAGGCGCCGCGCTGCGGACCCACAGTGAGCCACAGTGAGCCGCCCGCGATGGCTGCGCCGCTCGGGTGGGACGGCAGGACGATTGTCGCGATCACGGCGTTTGTCGCCGGGTCGATACGCGACACCGTCTTTTCGTCGCTGCTGCTCGCCCAGACGCTGCCAAGACCGAGGACGATGCCCGGCCGTCCACCGACCTGCACGCGAGCCAGCTCCTCGCCGGTGACCGGGTCCAGCCGCGTGACGAAGCCGGTTTCGTGCTCAATCACCCAAAGGCCTTCGGGACCGCTCGCCATCCCGGTGGGCTCCGGGATGCTGACGCGGAGCCGTTCCTCGCCGGTCGGAATGTCCACGCGCAGCACTTCCGAGTTGCCGAAGTCGGTGATCCACAGGTCGTCGCCGTCCTCAAGCAGGCCGTACGGCGTAGCGTCAACCTCGATTCGCCCCGAGACGCTGTTCGTGGTCGGATCGACCAGAACGACCGCTTTCTGAGACATGAGCGGGACCCAGATCCCATGCGCCGAGTAAAAAGCGCCGTAGGCGTCGGGCGGAAACACGTCCGCCGCACCGCCGAGATCGATGGTGGCCGTGACTTCCATGGTCTCACGGTCGAGCCGGCGCAGCCGAGGCGGCTCACCAGCCTCGCTGCCATTGGAGATCCAGAGGCTCCCGTACGCGACTGGCGCAGCACCCATGAGGACGGACCAGCCGCCGGTTATGGGCACCCTAGCTGTCACGCTCTCGTCGAGCCTGGGTAGTGCCGACCAATCCGGCTCGGTCGCACCAGCCGAGGGCGACGGCGATGACTGGGCCGATACCGTCATGGAGGCGGACGCAGATGCCGCGGCGGTCGCATCGGCCGCGGCCGAGCAGCCGGAGATCAGGAAGGCCAGAACGATCGCGTGGCTCGGGCGCACGGAAGGCTCCTCTCAGGCTTTCGGCTGGGCATGTGCGCCCCGCCGCTGCTCAGCTGACACCGCGGCAGCCGGAAAGGTTCGCATGTCGCCAATCACGGCTGCGGGACCACCTTCAGCAAGTACGCGTCGCCGGCGGCGTCGACGCCTGTCGTCCAGAGCAAGCCGCCGCCGAACGCCAGCGTCCCGGATGCGTCCAGCTCGAGGGCGCTTGCCGCGAGCGGCTGCAGGGTCGCCGGATCCAGGCTGACCAGGTAGCCGGATGCCGTCACGGCCCAGACCCGCCCTCCCTCGACGGCGATCGCCGGGGCGCGGACGCCGCGGGCCGACACCCGCATGGAGCCGACGTCGATCCGGGCGACGAGATCGGCCGCCCCGCCGACGGCAAGTAGCGAGCCGCCGTCGGGAACGAGGCGCATGACGGCGAAGCCGAGATCGACACGCCCGGTCTCGTCGCCGGAGGCGGGATCGATGCGAACCAGCTCACCGAGCTCGTCCGCGACCCAGACTGCGCCATCGTGGATGAGCAGCGCCGAAGGGCCGTCGACCGGGACGGTCAGCGCCGCGCCGGCGTCGGCCGTATCGAACCGGACCAGCTGTCCCGCCCCGGTGTCGAGCAGCCAGAGGTCGGCGCCGAGGGTAGCCACGGCACTGACAGTGGCGGTTACCGGGATGCGGCGCCGCTCCTCCAGCGTCGCCGGATCCAGTTCCACCACGGTCGCATCGCGCCGATCCGCGACCCAGACCGAGCTCTCGCTGATCGCGATCGCCACCTCGCCACCGGCGCGTGTGACTTGGAGCGGGCTGGCAATGCTGCCGTTGGCCGGGTCCATGCGCACGAGCTCGCCGGTCGTGGCATTCGTCAGCCACAGGAATTCATGGCCGAAGGCGGCCGGCACATCGCTGGCCTCGATCGAGATCCGGGCCTGGACCGACCCGGCCGACGGCAGCTGGTCGAGTGGCACGGGCGTCGGCGCAGGTCCAACGTCCTGCGCTCCAATTCGCAACAGCACCGCGATGGCGAGAAGTACCGCGGCCGCGGCCAGAACGAACGTGGACATGGCGCGCAGGTCCGACCCGGATCGAACCTGTGGGGTCGCCTCCACCTCGGCCATGATGCTGTCGACCAGCTCGACCGGGGGCTCGAGCGATCGCATTCGCCCTAGATAGCGCTGGGCGTCGGGGGGCAGCGCCGTCATGCCAGCTCCTCATCATGACCGGCCGCGCGCAGGGCGCGCAGGCCGGCGTTGAGCCGAGACTTCACGGTGCCGAGTCGCAGCCCGAGCACGCTTGCAACCTGGCGCAGCGGCAGGTCGGCGAGGTAGTGCAGCACGATCACCGCGCGGTCCTCGGGACGCAGCGCACCGAGCGCATCATGCATAGCCCATCGGCGGTCGACATCCCGCATCGGCTCATGCGCCACCTGACGAGGCGTTGCGTGGCCGTCCGGGTCCAGCAGCACAAGCTGTGGCCGGCGCGTCCGGGTGCGGAGGGCGTTGCGGCATCGGTTCATGAGGATGCTGCGTAGCCACGACGACCATCGATCCGCGTCGCGCAGCCGAGGCAGCTCGCGCCATGCCGATACGAATGCCTCCTGCACCATGTCCGCGGCGTCGTCGGGCCCGACCATCGCGGCCGCCAGGCGGAACATCTCAGGCGAGTACGCCACGGTCAACTCCTCGAAGGCCGCCGTGTCGCCTCGCATCGACCGCTCGACGAGCGCGCTCAGAGGTCGTGCCCCATGTCCACCTGACACCGTGGACGAACGATAGGTTCGCGGCGCAAGCGTAAGGACCGCGTGGCCGGAGCCAAACGACCCGCGCCGGTGTCAGATGGGCAGTGAGTGCCGCGCTAATGCGAGCGCCCGATCAACAATCGGAGGACTGGCCGCTGCGCCGCCTGCTTCGCTCCGTCGCCGTGCTGAGCGCTCTCGTCGCTTCATACTGGTCAACAGCGTGATGGGCAGGCGGCACGGTGGCGCCGATCGGAACGGTGGCGCGGCTGCGCAAGTGGTGTAATCGTAGCCCGACCCTACTTCCGGAAGCACGATCCTCCGGGCAAGAGGTGTAGGCGAGCAGGGCCGTGGGAGATGGTGGGCGACACTGGACTCGAACCAGTGACCTCTTGCATGTCAAGCAAGTGCTCTAACCAGCTGAGCTAGCCGCCCGACCGATGTCGCGGTTGCCACCTGCGTGAGCCTCTCGGCGGCTGCTGGTGCCTCGCGATCCGACGATGCTAGCAGATCGGTCGTGCCAGCACGACCCTGGCCCCAGGCCCTGCACAGGTTCCGCTGGGCAGAGCGTGGTACGCTGGCGGTCCTGCCGCATCTCGGCAGTCTTCGCCTGGTCGATGAGGTTCTTCTCGAACCGGCCGAGCGCCGCACGACAGTTCGAGGAGAGAAGGGCTTCATCTCATGACCACCGGTACCGTCAAGCGCGTCATCTCAGAGCGCG
>DASTYP010000205.1:0-21025 GCA_035764845.1 Candidatus Limnocylindria bacterium | reverse complement strand
GACCTCGGCGCCCGCGCAGCGCATCGGCCTGGTCGACCGGGGGATCGTCAGCGACGGCGCCGTGGCGGACCTGGTCATCTTCGATCCCGACGCGGTCCGCGCGACGTGCACCTACGAGGAGCCGTGCTCGTACCCCGAGGGCATCGGCTGGGTGATCGTCAACGGGGAGGTCGTCGTGCGCGAGGGCGTGCACACCGGCGCGCGGCCGGGGCGCGTCCTGCGGCGGGGTCGCTGAGCGGTCCCGTCAGCCGTCGGTCGGGACGGTCTCGCCGTCCAGCGAGATGACGGCCTCCTCGGCCGTCGGGATCCGCTCCTCGAGCTGGCTCGACTCGAGCAGCGCGGCCTCGTCGATCGCCTCCTCGACGTCGCCGATGCGCACGATCGAGAACCCGATCTGCGGTGGGATGGTGGCGGTGATGCTCAGGTCGCCGATCCGGTAGGCGGCCTTCTTGCGGGCGAGCGCCGCGTTGGCCTTCTCCTGGATGGCCGTCGCCTTGATGATGAGATCGGCCAGCGTATCGGGGTCGATCTTCTCGATGACCGTCACCACGCCGCGCTTGGCGTGGCTGGCCAGCTCGCGGACCGAGGCCGTGACGGATTCGGCGGTCACGCGACTCTCGCTGTCGCCCTCGCCGCCGGTCAGCTGGCTCAGGCCCTGCGTCGCGGTCTGGCGCGCCTTCTCGAAGAAGCTCATCGGCGCCACTGTACGCAGGACGTCAATCGGCCCCGGTGCGGCACGCTAGCATGAGCCGATGGAGCGCCCGAGCCTGACCGTGCGCACGCCTGCCCCCGGCGTCGCCAGCCCCGATGCGCCGGCCGTCTTGACGGGCACGGCGCCCGTGGTCGGACGAGCCCGCCCCGCCGCGCCGCTGCGGCGCGAGGGCCCCGCCAAGGTCACCGGTGAGGCGAAGTACGCCGACGACCTGGTCGTCCCGGGCGCCTGGTACGGCGCCACCATCCGCTCCAGCGAGCCCCACGCCCGCCTGCTCGGGGTCGAGCTGGACGACGCCTTCGAGTGGAAGCGCGTGGTGGTCGTGACCGCGGACGACATCCCCGGCGACAACGTCGTCAGCCTCATCGACGACGACCAGCCGGTGCTCGTGCCGATCGGCGGCGAGATCCGTCACCAGGCCGAGCCGTGCGTCCTGATCGCGGCCCCCGACCGGGCCACGCTGCGCGAGGCACGGCTCCACGTGACGCTGCGCACCGAGCGGCTGCCGGCCGTCTTCGATCCGCTCGAGTCGGACGTCGAGTTCGCGCACTACACGGTGGCGCAGGGCGATCCGGACACCGCCATGGCCGCGGCGGACCTGGTGATCGAGGGCACCTACCGCGTGGGCCACCAGGAGCAGCTGTACATCGAGAACCAGGCCATGATCGCCGTCCCGCGCGACGACGGCGGGATGACCGTCCACGGCTCGCTGCAGTGCCCGTACTACATCCACAAGGCCATGAAGCGGGCGCTGAACATGGGCGACGAGCTGGCGGTCGTGGTCCAGGCTGAGACCGGTGGCGGCTTCGGCGGGAAGGAGGAGTACCCGTCGATCATCGCGCTTCACGCCTCGCTGCTGGCCCTGAAGTGCCACAAGCCGGTGCGCATGATCTACGACCGCCACGAGGACATCAGCGCCACCACCAAGCGGCACCCCGCCGTCATCCGCTCGCGCTGGGGCGTCAGCGCCGACGGCGAGCTGCTGGCCCAGGAGATCGAGGTGATCATGGACGGCGGCGCATATTGCACGCTGACGCCCGTCGTCCTCAGCCGCGGGACCCTGCACGCCGGCGGCCCGTACCGATGCCCGAACGTCCGCATCACCGGCCGCGCCATGGCCACCAACACGCCGCCGAACGGCGCGTTCCGGGGCTTCGGGGCGCCCCAGACCGAGTTCGCCGCCGAGATGCAGGTCAACCGTCTCGCGGAGGCGCTGGACGTCAGCCCGCTCGACCTGCGCCGTCGCTGGGTGTACCGCGAGGGCGACACCACCCCGACGGGCCAGGTGCTGCGCGAATCGGTCGGCGGGATCGACGTGCTCGAAGCCGCCGCATCAGCTGCCGGCTTCGACCGGGTCGAGGCGCAGACGCGGGCCATGCGGGAGCAGCGCACCGACGGCGCCCGAACCGCGACGGGCATCGGGCTGGCGCTGGCCTGGCACGGCGCGGGGTTCACCGGCTCCGGCGAGGTGCACCTGGCCTCCGTGGCGAGCGTCGAGCTGACCGACGACGGCCGCATCCGGATCCTGACCGCATCGACGGAGATGGGCCAAGGCACCAAGACGATCTTCCCGCAGCTGGTCGCCGACACGCTGGGCGTCGAATACGACGAGGTGGAGATCGCCCCGCAGGACACGTCGATCGTTCCCGACTCGGGCCCGACGGTCGCGTCACGGACCGCCATGGTCGTCGGCGGGCTGCTCATTCGCGCCGCCGAGAAGCTGCGAGCCGCGGTCGAGGGGCGGACCGGTCGCCCGTTCCGCGAGTCCTACCGCGACGCCGGGCCGCTGCGGGTCGACGAGCAGTTCACGCCGTACCCCGGCGAGCCCTTCGACGACAAGCGCTACCGCGGCGACGCGTACCCGGCCTTCGGGTGGGCCGCCGCCGTGGTCAAGGTCGACGTGGACCTGGACACCGGCGATGTTGCCGTGCGCGAGTACACCGGCGCCGCAGACATCGGCCGCGTGATCCACCCGGTCCTGGCCGAGGGCCAGGTCGAGGGCGGCTCCCTCCAGGCGGTCGGCTACGCCACCATCGAGGAGATGAAGCTGGTCGACGGGCGCTACCTGAACGACCGCCTGGCCACCTACCTGATCCCCACCTCGCTCGACGCGCCGCGCATTCAGTCGATCCTGGTCGAGAAGCCGTTCTCGGGCGCGCCGCACGGCGCAAAGGGTGTCGGCGAGCTGCCGATGGACGTCGGCGCCCCGGCCGTCGTCGCCGCCATCCACGCCGCCACCGGCGCCTGGATCCACGAGCTCCCGGCGACGTCGGAACGGATCCTCGCGGCGCTCACCGGCGGACCGATGCCGCCGCCACCCGGCGTCTCCCTGGAGGCCCCTGCGCCCAGGACGCCCCCGATCGAGGACCGGCCGCCGGGTGGTGACGAGATCCCGCTGCGTGCACCGACGGATCCGCCGCAGGATTTCCGGCCGTGACCTTCCGGTTCACCGTCAACGGCGCGGCGGTCGAGGTCGAGGCCGCCGGCTCTCGGCGTCTCCTGGACGTCCTTCGCGAGGACCTGGCCCTGACCGGAACCAAGGAGGGCTGCGGCGAGGGGGAGTGCGGCGCCTGCAGCGTGCTGCTGGACGGCGCGGTGGTCGACTCGTGCCTGGTCCCCGTCTCGCAGGCCAACGGCGCCAGCATTCAGACCGTGGAAGGGCTGGCGCCAGACGGCAGGCTCGGGACCCTCCAGCAGGCCTTCCTCGAGACGGGTGGCGCGCAGTGCGGCATCTGCACGCCCGGCATGCTGATCGCGGGGCACGCGTTCCTCGTCTCCGGCGCGGCGCCGACGGAGGAGGCCATCCGCGAGGCGATCGCCGGCAACCTGTGCCGCTGCACCGGTTACACCAAGATCATCGATGCCATCGCGTTAGCCGCGGAACGGAGCCGCACGCCATGACGGAGCACCCGGAGTCCCTGCACGAGGCCATCGAGGATCGCGACGTGACGCTGGCCATGACGCCGGGGCAGCTGCTCCTGCTGGTCGTCGGCGTGTGGCTGCTGCTGCGCTTCCTGCGCGGCCTGCGGCGCTGAGCCGCGGATCCCGGACCGATGCCGAACGCCGTCGAGCCGATCAGCGCCTCCCCCACCCGCCTGGCTGACGCCTACGCCCTGCTCGCCGAGGAAGGACCGGCGTGGCGGCCGATCGCCGGCGGTACCGACGTGATGGTGCAGCTGGCCGGCGAGATCGGCGAGCCGCCGGATCGGCTGCTGGACCTGTGGGCGCTGGACGAGCTGCGGGGGATCCGCGTCGACGGGGACGCCCTGGTCATCGGCGCCCTGACCACGTACACCGAGCTGCGCCGCTCGCCGGTCGTGGCCCGCACGCTGCCGGTCCTCGCCGACGTGGCCGCCACCATCGGCGCCGCCCAGATCCAGAACCGCGGCACCATCGGCGGGAACGTCATGAACGCGTCGCCGGCCGGCGACACGCTGCCCCTGCTGCTGGCCGTCGACGCCGAGCTCGTGCTCGGATCATCCGGCGGGGAGCGGCACGTGGCGGCCGCCGAGTTCTGGCCGTCGTACCGGACCACGGCGGCGCGCCCCGACGAGCTGCTGCTGCGGATCCGCATCGGGCTCGAGAGCGACCGTCAGGTGCGATTCCGCAAGGTCGGGACGCGCCGTGCCCAGGCCATCAGCAAGGTCGCCATGGCGCTGTCGTGGCGTGCCGACGGGACGAGCGGTCCGTGGGGCGACGTGCACGTCGCCCTGGGCTCGATGGCGGCGACGCCCGTCCGCGCACCGCGCACGGAGTCCGCCATCGAGGGCCGGCCGCCCACGCGCGAGACGGCCGACGCCGCGGCGGCGGCGCTGCTGGCCGAGGTCTCCCCCATCGACGACGTGCGCTCGACGGCCGACTACCGTCGTGCCGTGGCGGCTCGCGTGCTGCATCGGCTGGTCCGCGACGCCGGAGGCTGGTAGCCGCCGTGTCCTGGGGCCGGTTCCTGGCGGTGGGCGTGCTGACCATGCTGCTGCTGATTCCCCTCACGCCCGTCGTCTCGGCCGTGTCGTCGCCCTTCGACGAGCCGGCGCGAACCGTGGTCATCGTTGCGGTCGCCGTGGCGGTGTTCGCCGCCATCAACCAGCTGCTGACCTGGGGTCTGGCCGCCTGGGAACGCCGCGAGCGCCGGCAGCCATGATCGGATCCCACCTCGACGCGCGCATCTTCGCCTCGGTCGCCGACTTCCGAGCGTGGCTCGCGGATCACCATGACCGGGCCAGGGAGCTGTGGCTGGGGTTCTACAAGAAGGGCGTGCCGAAGCAGGCGATGACGTACGTCGAGGCGGTTGAGGAGGCACTGTGCTGGGGCTGGATCGATGGCCTCACCCGTGGGCTGGACGACGTGACGCGCGCCATCCGGTTCACGCCGCGACGCCGCACCTCGAACTGGAGCGCGTCGAACCTCGAGCGCGTCGCGCGCCTGGCGGCCGCGGGCCGCATGCAGCCGGCCGGCCGGCGTGCCTTCGAGGAACGCGATCCACGGCGCGACGCGACCTACTCGTACGAGCAGGCGCCCGCCGACCTTCCCGACGACCTTCTCGAGCGGTTCCGCGCGGACGAGCGAGCCTGGGAGGCATGGAGCACCTCCGCTCCGTCCTACCGGCGCACGGCCATCCACTGGGTCACCTCCGCCAAGCGGCCGGAGACGCGAGAGCGTCGGTTCGCCCAGCTCCTCGACGCTCACCGCGCCGGAACGCGGCCGCGGCCCTTCCTGGTCTCGCGCGAGCAACGCGGCGCCTCCTGACCGGGCGTTGGCGGCTGCGCTCGCGGCCGCGGTTGATGGCGCAGGTCGTATGCTGCTGCCCCATCCGTCCCCCGATCGGAGGTCGCTCGTGAACCCGCCGCTCCGCGTTCCGTGGTTCCCTGCCCCCCACGGCATCGCGGCCGTCCCCTCGACGTGAACGACGCCCAGCTGCCGAGCGGCACGGTCACGCTGCTCTTCACCGACATCGAGCGATCGACGCAGCTGCTGGAGGAGCTCGGCGACGCCTATGGGTCGCTGCTCGTCGAGCACCATCGCATCGTCGACGCGGCGGCGCGCCAGCACGGTGGACGGCGGGTGGATGCCGCGGGCGACGGGCTCTTCTATTCGTTCGGCACGGCGGGCGGTGCCATCGCCGCGGCCGTCGAGGGGCAGCGTGAGCTCGCCACCCACCAGTGGCCGGGTGGCGCGGACGTGCGCGTCAGGATGGGCCTCCACACGGGCGAGCCGATGGTGGCCGGCACCGGGTACGTCGGCATCGACGTGCACCGGGCCTCGCGGATCTGCTCCGCGGGCCACGGCGGCCAGATCCTGGTCTCGGCGGCGCTCAGGGCGCTGGTCGGCGGCCAGCTGCCCGATGGCATCGCGCTCCACGACCTGGGCGAGCATCGGCTGCGCGGGCTGGCCGGCGCGGAGCGGCTCTTCCAGGTCATGGGCGACGGCCTGCCGGAGAGCTTCCCACCCGTCAGGTCGCTGGAGACGCTGCCGAACAACCTCCCGCGCCAGCTCTCGAGCTTCGTGGGCCGCGACCGCGAGATCGACGAAGCAGCGGAGCGCCTGGGCGCGACGACGACGCTGACCCTGACCGGCGTGGGCGGCGTCGGCAAGACCCGGCTTGCGCTGGAGATCGGCGCGCGTCTCGTCCACGCCTATCCCGGCGGCGTGTGGCTGGTCGAACTGGCCTCGATCGACGAGGGCACGCTCGTCGCCGATGCCATTGCCACCGCCCTCGGTCTCAAGCAGCGCGCCGCCATGAGCCCACTGGCCACGGTGGCGGAGGCGATCGGTGAGCGCACCACGCTGCTGATCCTCGACAACTGCGAGCACCTGCTCGACGCCGTGGTCGCGACGGCCGATGGGCTGCTGCGCAGCTGCCCCCGCCTCAAGCTCCTCGCCACCAGCCGCGAGGCGCTGGGCCTGCCCGGCGAGAGCCTGATGCCCGTGCCATCGCTCTCGCTGCCACCCGGACGCCCGGGTGCCGATCCGGCCGATGCGCTCGCGGAGTACGACGCCGTGCGACTCTTCGTCGATCGTGCACGGGCCGCGCTGCCCGACTTCGCGCTGACCGAGGAGAACGCGGCGGCCGTCAGCCAGATCTGCCGTCGCCTGGACGGGATGCCGCTGGCCGTGGAGCTCGCCGCGGCGCGCATCCGCTCACTGCCACCCCAGCAGATCGCCGCGCGCCTCGACGACCGCTTCCGGCTCCTCACCGGCGGCAGTCGGACTGCGCTCCCCCGCCATCGAACGCTGCGCGCGGCGTTCGACTGGAGCTACGACCTGCTGACGCCCGAGGAGCAGGCGCTCGTGCCGCGCCTCTCGGTGTTCAACGGGTCCTTCTCGCTGGAGGCTGCCGAGGAGGTGTGCAGCGGCGGGATCGTGGAGCGCGAGGCCATGCTTGACCTCCTCGGTCGCCTCATCGAGCGCTCGCTGCTCGTCGGTGACGAGGGGGGCGTCGAGGCCCGATACCGGATGCTGGAGACCATCCGCGACTACGCCCAGGAGCGTCTCGCCGAGCAGGAGAACGCCGCCGAGTACCACGTCCGGCACCTGCAGTGGTTCGTAGGGCTGGTCGAGCAGGCAAGCCCGGCGTTCTTCTCCGGGCCGGTCAAGGCCGAGTGGGTCGAGCGCCTGGCTCGCGACGAGGAGAACCTGCGTGCCGCCCTGCGCTGGGCCGACGAGGATCCGAACGGCGCGGACGCCGAGCTCGCCCTCGTGTCCGGACTCTGGCGATTCTGGGAGGTGCGCGGCGAGCTGCTGGAAGGACGCACCTGGCTCGAGCGCGGACTGGCGCGCCTCGGCGGCGAGGTGTCGCAGCGGCGCTCGACGGCCCTCACCGGCGCGGGCGTGCTCGCGGCGCACCGTGGCGACTACGCGGCGGCGGCCGCGTTCCACGACGCCAGCCTGCTCATCCAGCGCGAGATCGGCAACCCGTGGGCCGTGGCCGCGGCCTGCAGCAACAGCGCGAACGTCGCCGTCGAGCGCGGCGAGTTCGAGCGGGCGCGCCAGCTGTTCGAGGAGGCGCTCGTTCTCACCCGTCGTGCCGGGGACGAGCATGGCGCGGCGTTCATCATCACCAACCTCGCCGACGTCGCCGCCCGGCAGGGGCAGCCCGACGAGGCCGAACGGCTCTACGCCGAGAGCATCACCGCGCACGACGCGCTCGGCGACCGTTTCGGCGTCGCGCACGCCACCGCGCAGCTGGCCGGCCTGGTCCGGCGCCGTGGCGACCGGGACCGCGCGAGCGCGCTCCTGCGCCAGGCGCTGGCCATCCACAGCGAGACCGGCGACCGGCGCGCCGAGGCCCGGATCCACCAGAACCTGGGCGACCTCGCGGCTGAGGCCGGCGACTACGCCACCGCGGAGCGCGAGTACCAGTGGAGCCTGGCCATCCGGGCAACGCTCGGCGCCAGGGTGGGGATCGCGGCTGCGCTCGAGCGCCTGGCGGGCGTCGCGGAGGACCGTCCCGAGCGGGCGGCGCTGCTGCTCGGCGCCGCGGGAGCGCTGAGGGACGAGATCGGGACGCCGCTGGGCGCCGAGAACCGACGCCGCGTGGAGGAGTTCGTCGCGCAGCTCATGACGGCCCGGGGCGAGGCCCCGATCCGCCGGGCGCTGGCCGAGGGGCGGATGTCGCCGCTGGCTGTCGTCCTCGACCGCGCCGCCAGGCGCGACTAGGGGCGGGGCCTACGCGCCTTCGGTAACGGCAACCAGGCGATCGGCGACGAGGCCGTGGGCCTCGCGGTGGACGTCGTTCGCGGCCTCCGGCGTCGGCGCGTCGACCAGGCAGAAGACCTTGCCCGTCGCCTCGTCGTACCAGTAGCGCAGGTAGCTGACCCCGTAGCGGGGTCCGACCTCCAGGTCGCGGGCGTGCGCGTCGGCCAGCGCGGCCGCGGTGAGCCCGGGGATGTGCTCGTGCTCGTCCAGGAAGAGCGGCATGCGTGAGACCTCCATGCCCGTGCGGCGCCGATCAATGGACCCGATCGTAGTCCCCGCGCGCAAGAGATGGTGTCGCATATGCGACACCGAAACCTGCCGGGCGTGCGCCGGATCCGCCGACTACCCTTCGCGCATGACCGATACGCCCCCCGGAGTCACCCTGACCCGGCCGACCGAGCACGCCGACGAGATCCTGACGCCCGACGCCCTCGCCTTCGTGGCCGAGCTGCACCGGCGCTTCGATCCGCGCCGACGTGAGCTGCTGGCGGCACGCGCCGAGAGGCAGGCGCGCTTCGATGCCGGCGAGCTGCCGGACTTCCTGGTCGAGACCGCATCGGTCCGCGAGGACGACGGGTGGCAGGTGGCGCCCGCCCCGGGGGACCTGCTGGACCGTAGGGTCGAGATCACCGGCCCGGTCGAGCCCAAGATGATGATCAACGCCCTCAACTCCGGCGCGCGGGTCTTCATGGGCGACTTCGAGGATGCCCTCTCCCCCACCTGGTCCAACGTCGTGACCGGCCAGTGGGCGGTCCGGGAGGCCGTCCGCCGTCGCCTGACCTTCGAGACCGATGAGAAGGCCTACCGCCTGAACCCGGAGATCGCGACGCTGGTCATCCGGCCGCGTGGCTGGCACCTCGACGAGGCGAACGTGCTGGTCGACGGCTCGCCCATCTCGGCCAGCCTCTTCGAATTCGGCCTCGTGCTGTTCCACAACGCGCGTGAGCAACTGGACCGAGGCAGCGGCCCGTACCTCTACCTACCGAAGCTCGAATCGCACCTCGAGGCGCGCCTGTGGAACGAGGTGTTCGTCTGGGCGCAGGAGCGCATCGGCATCCCGCACGGCTCGATCCGGGCGACCGTCCTGATCGAGACGATCCTGGCCGCCTTCGAGATGGACGAGATCCTCTACGAGCTGCGCGACCACGCCGCCGGCCTGAACGCCGGCCGCTGGGACTACATCTTCAGCGTCATCAAGAAGTTCCGCTCGCGGCCCGACTTCGTGCTCGCTGACCGTGCGGCGGTGACCATGACCGTCCCGTTCATGCGCGCCTACACCGAGCTGCTGGTGCGCACCTGCCACCGCCGCGGCGCGCACGCCATGGGCGGCATGGCGGCGTTCATCCCCTCGCGCCGCGACCCCGAGGTCAACGAGCGCGCCATGGCCGCGGTCCGCGCCGACAAGGAGCGCGAGTCGCGCGATGGTTTCGACGGCACCTGGGTCGCGCACCCGGACCTGGTGCCCCTGGCGACCGAGGTCTTCGACGCCGTCGTCGGCGACCGCCCGCACCAGAAGGACCGGCTGAGGCCCGAGGTCCACGTCTCGGCCCGGGCGCTCCTGGACGTCCGCGTCCCCGACGGCTCCGTCACCGATGCCGGCGTGCGGGCCAACGTCTCGGTCGGCCTGGCGTACCTCGCCTCCTGGCTGGCCGGCAACGGGGCGGCGGCCATCAACAACCTGATGGAGGATGCCGCCACCGCCGAGATCAGCCGCTCCCAGCTGTGGCAGTGGCGCACCCATGGCGTGCCGCTCGACGACGGCCGGCCGTTCGACGCCGACCGCTATGCCGCCATCCGCGACGAGGAGCTGGCCCCGCTGCGGCGCCGCTACCCCGAGGCACCGTGGACGGACGCTGCCAACCTGCTCGACCAGCTCGTGCTTGCCGACGACTTCGTCGAGTTCCTCACCCTGCCGGCGTATCCGCTCCTGGGCTGACCTCGCGCAGACCGACGCAGTCGAGGTCCCAGAAGACGCGCGAGTACACCAGCGTCCCCGTCATCCATGGCTCGTATGCCGGCAGGCGCACGACCTGGAATGCCGGCTCGGGGATGCGGAGCGACGGGCGGCGGAACCCCAGCGGACCGGCGGCCCGGAACCCGAATCGCGGGTAGAAGCGCGGGGATCCTTCGAGGAACACGAGCGGCTCCGCACGGTCCCGCACCTGCGTCAGGGCGTGGCGGATCAGCGCGCTGCCGACGCCACGTCCCTGCCAGGCACTCGCCACCGATACCGGGGCCAGCACCAGGACGTCGACCAGTCGCCGGGGAGCGTCGAGCAATCCGCGGGTGAAGAGGACGTGCCCCACCACGTCGCGGTCCACCGCAGCCACGAACGACAGCCCGTCGATCCAGTCGGGGGAGGCCCGCAGCGCGTCGACCAATCGGGCCTCCAGCTCGCCACCGAAGGCATCGGCGACGACCGCGCGAACCGCTCCTTCCTCGCCCGGCTGCTCCGGGCGAAGCTCGAGCCCCTTGGTGGTCATCTGACCCATGGACGCCAGTGTGACAGGCTCGACGCGCGGGGTCGGCTGCTCCTAGGATCGGCACGTGACAGCGGCGGAGGAGCACGACCAGGGCCCGCGCACGTGGCACCACGGCCTGGTGGCCCGCTGGTGGGCCGAGTTCAATCGCGCCGACCCCGACGAGCTCGCCTACTTCGTCGCGGCCGTCCGGCGCTTCGGAGAGCCCGCGCTGGACCTGGCCTGCGGGACGGGGCGCATCCTGGTCCCACTGCTCGAGGCCGGGCTCGACGTCGACGGCATCGATGTCTCGGCCGACATGCTGCGCCACGCGGCCGCCGCCGCACAGGCGGCTGGCATGCGCCCGACGCTCCTTCGGCAGGCCCTGCACGAGCTGCAGCCGCCGCGACGCTATCGGACCATCATCATCTGCGACTCCTGGGGCATCGGCGGCAGTCGATCGCGAGACCGGGAAGCCCTGCGCCGGATCCATGCCGCGCTGGAGCCCGGCGGCGCTCTGGTCCTGAGCCACGATCTTCCGTACGAGGACGCCGAGACGTGGCAGCGGTGGCTCCCCGGCAGCCGGTCGGGCCTGCCGGATGCGTGGCCGACGAGCGGTGCGCCGCGCCCGATGGCCGACGGTACCGCGTTGGATCTCCGGATCCGGCTCGAGGCGCTCGATCCGGCGGAACAGCGGCTGACGCTGGGCATCCAGGCGCGGCACTGGCGCGACGCCGAGCTGCTCAGCCTCGAGGAGATGCGCATCGACATCGCGCTCTACTTCCGGGCCGAGCTGGTCGAGGCCATCGAGCGGGCGGGATTTCACGACGTCGAGGTCCAGGGCTGGTACACGGGGCAGCCCGCGCTCCCCGACGACGCCAGGATCGTCGTCGTGGCCCGTGCGTGACGGAGCGGATCAGGAACCGATGACGGCGAAGGTCAGCCCGATCCCGTAGGCGAACGCCGCGATGGCTGCACCGCCCAGCACCCAGCTGGCCCGCCGGACGGCGACCGCCGACGGCAGGACGTCGACCAGCACCGCGCGGACCCCGAGGGCGGCGTGGGTCACCACCGCGGCGAGCAGGCCGAGCTCCGCGACGAGGGCGATGGGGTTGCGCAGGTACGACACGACCGACGCGAAGTCCCGCAGGCCGCCGGGGACCAGGAAGTGCTGCGCCACGAGGTGCATGCCGAGGAAGATGACCAGCAGCACGCCGCTCGCCGCCTTCACCAGCCACCACGTTCCAGCACGGGTGGGTGCGCGCAGCTCCTCGATGGTGGGCTCGAGACGCTCGGCCCCGGGGACGAAGCCCGGCGGGGCCGCGTCCGGACGGCCCGGGAAGCGGCGGACGGGAATCGGCGCGCTCATGCGAACAGCACCAGCCAGCCCACCAGCGCGCCGAGCACCGCGCTGATGCCCAGGACGACGAAGACCGTCAGGGTCGGGTGGCGCGCGCCGAGCCCGAAGGTGAGGCCGATGACCCGCAGGCCGTTGAGGCCGTGGAACGCGACGGCCGAGATGAGGAGGACGTCACCGACCAGGAACGGCGTCGAGCCGAAGAGCTCCAGCAGCTGGTTCCATCCCCGGGCACCCTGGGTCAGCAGCGACAGCACCATGAAGTGGGCGAGCAGGTAGGCCACCAGGATCAGCCCGGTCAGCCGGTTGAGCACGAAGGCCCACCAGCCCGCGTCGCGCCACCTCGGCTGGAGCCAGGCGAAGGGCCGATGCGCGCGCACCGGCATCCCGCGCTCAGCCATGCGCCGCCTCCCGGCGCCGGCCCCACAGGCGGCGGCGGAGGTCCATGATCCGCTGCGCCGGATCGACCGCCGACGGGCACACGGCGCTGCAGGCCCAGATCGACCGGCACTGCCACACGCCATGGTCCGTGTCGACCAGGGCCAGGATGCGTGCGGTTCCACCGTTGCGGGGCTCCTCGACGGCCCGGTGCGCGGCCGCCAGCACCGCGGGCCCCAGGTACTCCGGATCCCCCGCCGCCACGGGGCAGGCGGAGACGCAGGCCAGGCACTCCAGGCAGTCCTCGAAGCGCTCGGCCGCCCCGACATCCGGATCGCGCTCCACGCCGGAGGCAGCGCGCACGGCGGCCTCGACGGTCCGGACGTACGGCAGGGGCAGTTCGGCCAGGCGCTGGAGCGCGAGCGCGGGATCGATCGCGAGATCGGCGACGAGCTCGACGTTGCGCAACGGCTCGAGCGTGATCGGGCTGCGGCCGTCCCACACCTCCGACAGCGGCGTGATGCACGGCAGTCGCTCGCGTCCATCGACCACCACGGCGCAGGTCCCGCACGACGCGTGGTGACAGGCGTGGCGGAAGACCAGGCTGTGGTCGCGCTCGGCCCAGATCCGCTCGATCACGTCGAGCACCGAGTCGGCCGCCGGATCCACCCCGACCTCGTACGACCGGAACCCTCCGCGGGCGCCGGGACCCGCCTGCCGCCAGACGCGGGCGGTCACCGTCTGCTCAGCCACGGTAGAAGTCCCGGTATGAGCGCAGGGGAACCGTTTCCGTGCGACAGGCGGCCGAGACGCCGAGCTGCTCGCAGACGACGTCCGAGGTCTTCTCGGCCATCGCCCGGGCCGTGGTCGTCTTGCCGCCGCTGATGGTCACGAACCCGCTGACGCCCTCGCGGGCGTGGTCGAAGCACTCGAAGGTGCGCGACAGCTCCCGCCCGCCGTCGGTGTCCCCGGGCCGCCCGATGAGCGGTCGCGAGGCGGCGAAGACGCCTCGCATCGGCGCCGTGCGCACGCTCGGGACCATCTCGCCCCCTCGCTCGGCCATGAGCGCCACGTGGTCGGCCGGAATGGTGACCAGGTCGGGGTTCTCGACCTGCCACGACGAGGTCCCGATGACGACGGTCCGCCGCTGGGGCAGGACGATGTCGCCGTCCGACGGCTTGTTGAGCCGGTTGATGACGCGGTCCACGAAGCGGCCGGCCATCGCGACCATCACGCCCGCCGTCGGGACGACCGGCACGTCGAGGCCCGCCATGGCAGCGATCCGGTCAGCCCAGGGCCCCGTGGCGTTCACCACCAGGTCGGCATCCACGCGTCGGCGCTCACCCGTCCGGCGATCTCGGACGATCGCGCCCTCGACGCTCGAGCCCCGCACGATCAGCTCCTCCACCTCGGTGTAGGCACGCACCCGGGCGCCGTTGCCCTGGGCCGTGGCGAGGAAGGCGAGGCACAGGTGCAGCGGGTCGAAGACGCCGTCCGGGACCTCGATCGCGGCGAGAACGCGAGCGCTGAGCGCCGGCTCGAGCTCGCGCGCTTCCTGCGTGCTGAGCTCGCGGGTCGGGATGCCGCACGTGGCGCAGGCCTGAAGGAACGGCTCGCGATAGGCGAGGTCGTCCTCGTCGAGCGCGACGAACAGGCCGCCGTTCAGCTCGAGCACCTCGGGGGCGATGGCGGCGAGGATGTCCCGCTCGTTGATGCACTCGATCGCCGACTCGGCGTCCTTGACCGCGTAGCGCCCGCCGGAATGCAGCAGGCCGTGGTTGCGACCCGTGGTGCCGGACGCGATCTCGCCGCGCTCCACCACGGTCACCGCGACGCCGCGCAGCGCGAGGTCGTGCGCGACCGCCGACCCGGTCGAGCCGGACCCGATCACCAGCACGTTCGGCGTTCCTGCCATCGACGCCAAGCATCCGGGCTCGTGGCGGTCCGGGGGACGGGCCATCCCGACCGTTTGGGATGGTCTATTCGGCCACCGGCGTCAGCTCGCGGCGGTCCCTCGAGAGCGCGCGACGCGGTCCTCGACCGCGAGCAGCACGGCCTCGCGCACCGAGGGGAACTCGTCCATCAGCGCGTTGAACTCGCGGTGGCCGATGACGAGGAGGCGCGTGATGCCGTCGGCGCGGACGGTGGCCGTGCGACGATGCCCGTCCAGCAGCCCGATCTCGCCGAAGAAGTCGCCCGGGCCGAGCTCCGCGATGGGACGTCCGCCGTCGAGCACGGTGACCCGCCCGTCAAGGACGATGAAGAACTCCTCGGCGTACCGTCCCTCCTGCGCGAGGACCTGGTCCATGCCAACGGTCACTTCGTCGGCGAGCTGCCCGAGTCGCTCGATCTCCCGCGAGCTCATGCGTGAGAAGAGCGGGACCCGTCGCAGGTGGTCGAGCTTCTCGTCGCGTGCCATGCGCTCAGCATACGCGGGCATTCAAGAGCCGCTTCAGTCTCGACGAGCGCAACGCGGCCGACACCACGGGCGTCACATCCACGACCGATGATTCGCCCGCCCGAGCCGAACCCGGTTCCCGAGCCGCTGGTTCCCGGATGGCCGGCGGACATCCGGCGCTGGGTGCTCGAGGTTGCGCGCACCGTCCTGTTCGTGGCGGCGCTGTACCTCGTGCTCAATACCTTCGTCGTGCAGCCGGTCGAGGTCGAGATGCGCTCGATGCAGCCGCTGCTGGTGGAGGGGGACCACCTTCTCGTCGACCGGCTGTCGCTGCGCTGGGACGCGCCGGACCGCGGTGAGGTCGTCGTGTTCGACGCGCCATCCCCGTACGGTGACGATGGCGTGCCGTACGTGAAGCGCGTGATCGGCCTGCCCGGTGAGACCATCCAGATCGAGAACGGCCGCATCTACGTCAGCGGCCCCGACGCGCCACCGTTTCGCCTGGACGAGCCGTACCTCACCGACGGCACGGTGACCCTGCCGCAGGGGCCGGCCGGGAGCCGCGAGTGGCGAGTCCCGGAAGGTTCGGTGTTCGTGCTCGGGGACAACCGTAGCGACAGCCTGGACAGTCGGACGTTCGGACCGATCGGGCTCGATCGGCTCATCGGGCGTGCCCTGGTTCGATACCTGCCACTCGACCGAATCGGCTTCGTCTCGTCAAGGGACTGACGCGCCACCGAATCCGTGGTATCGTCCCCTGCGACAGATGCCCCACGTGGGGCCACAACCAACCGCGGCACAGCAACGCTCCTCTCACGGTCTTCGGCGAGATGGCTCGCTCGGGCCGCACGAGAAGGAGTGTTTTCCTTTGTTGACCTTCCAGGACAAGACGCTGAACTGCCAGGACTGCGGCATGGACTTCACGTTCACCGCCCGCGACCAGGAGTTCTACGCCGAGCGCCAGTTCAGCGAGCCGCGCCGATGCCCGGCCTGCCGCGCCTCCCGCAAGGCCCAGCGCGGTGACAGTGCCGGCGGCTACGGTGGCGGCGGCGGCGGCTACGGCGGTGGCTACAGCGACCGCCCGCGCGAGATGTTCAGCGCCACTTGCGACAGCTGCGGCAAGGAGGCCCGAGTGCCCTTCCGCCCGACCGGCAGCAAGCCCGTCTACTGCAGCGACTGCTTCCGCCGCTAGGCGCGACCACTCGCGAACCGATACGACCCGGTGGCCAAGGCCACCGGGTCGTTCGTCATTCCTGCGCCCTCACAGCCGACGTTCGAGGAACCGGCCTCGAGCCTCCGCGACCGGCTCACCGCGCAGCAGCACCTCGACCGGCGCGCCGACCACCTCGAGCCCCTCGAAGGGCGTGAAGTCGCTGGAGTGGTGGAGGTCCGCCTGGCGGATCGTGCGGCGCGCCTCGGGGTCCCACACGACCAGGTCGGCGTCGCGGCCCACCTGGATCGCGCCCTTGGACGGCAGGCCGAATAGCCGCGAGGGGTTCCTCGCGAGCAGCTGGACCAGCCGGGCGGGCGAGATCCGGCGCGCGGCGACGCCTTCGGACCAGACGACGGAGAGCAGTGTCTCGACCCCCGGCCCGCCGTTGCTGATCTCGGGGAACGGTGGGGCCGGCAGCCGCTTCTCGGTGTCGAGCCGATCCGGCACGTGGTCGCTGCCGATCACGTCGAGGACGCCGTCGCGGAGCCCCGCCCACAGCGCCTCCACGTCGGCCTGGGAGCGCAGCGGTGGGGAGATCACGCGCTTCATCACTTCCCGGTCGTCCGGATCGGCGTAGACGTCGTCCGTTGCGGTGAGGTAGTGCGGGCACGTCTCGGCATACACCGGCTCCCCCCGGCCCTTGGCGTCCGCCACGTGCTCGAGGGCCGCCGCCGAGGAGAGGTGCACGATGTACAGCGGCGCCTCCGCCTGACGCGCCCACGCGATCGCCTTCTGCACCGCTGCCGCCTCCGCGTGCGGCGGCCGCGTGTGGGCGTGGTGTCGTGGACCGGTGTCGCCGCGCGCCAGCGCATCGGCGATGAGCGGCTCGATGATCGCTGGCTCCTCGCAGTGCAGCTGCAGCATCCCGCCGTGGCGTGCGGCGAGGCCCATCAGCTCCCGAATCTGGTCATCGGGCAGGGCGAAGTCGTAGACCATGAAGGCCTTGAAGGTCGGAACGCCCGAGGCGATCAGCTCCGGGATCTCCCGCAGCGGGTCCGGCTGGTGCGAGCCGATGACGGCCGAGAGGGCGTAGTCGACGGCCGACTCCCCCGCCGTGCGTTCGCGGAACTCGCGGAGCCCGGCGAGCGGCGACGCCGCGCCCTCCTCGCTGATGCCGGTCCCCGGATTGTTGAAGGAGACGACCGTGGTCGTCCCACCGCGAGCCGCGGCGAGCGTATCGGCCCGGAAGCGGTCGGGGCGCTCCGGCACCGGCAGCCGCAGGTGGGTATGGACGTCGATGGCGCCCGGCAGAACGAGGAGGCCGGCGGCATCCATCACGCGGAACGCACCCGCGCCGGCGCCCCGGCCGACGGCGACGATGCGGCCGTCGGTGACGGCAACGTCAGCCGCGACGCTGCCCTCGGCCGTGACGACGGTGCCGCCCCGGACGACGAGATCGGTCACGCCGTCTCGGAGATCTCGATCTCCTGCGCGCCCTCCCACAGCACGCGCCGCCCCAGCTCGGCGAGCTGCTCCTGCCCGCTCACCAGCGTCGCGAAATGGTTGCCCGCCAGCTGGCCGAGCTTCGAGCTGAACATGCAGGCGCCGTACGGGAAGAGGATCTCGCACTCGGAGATCTCGCCGGTGTAGATCAGCAATTGCCCCGGCGCGGGATGGGAGGTGTGGTTCTCGTACCCCACGTCCGGCCGGCGGTCGCCGAACGGGATCCAGGTCGACTCGCCACTCCAGCGGCAGTGGATCAGCTTCGAGCGAATCGGAAGCCACGTGCGGAGGGCGTCGCGCGTGCGCGGCGCATCGGCCTCCCAGTCGGCGGTGAAGGCCAGGTCACCGACGCGGATGTGCAGGTCTGCCATCGGCGGAGGATAGCGCCGCCCGTCAGCGCGGGGTGGCGTCTCCGGGGCGGAACGGTGCGCCGTGGCCGGGAATGATCCGGTCGGCGATGGCGAGCACGCGTTCGCGAGAACGTCGAAGCTGGTCGCGGTCGGGAGCGTACGGGTCATCGGCCGGTCCGTCGGCCGTCCACCACAGGTGGGTGGCGACGATCACGCCGTCGGGCGTTCCGATCGCGGTCGACAGCTCTTCCGCGGCATGCCCGGGCGTGCGGAGCAGCCTGACGGACGGGCTGAGCTGCGCGCCCTCGCACTCCCGCGTCACCCAGTCGTCGCCGCGATAGACCGCCCAGTGGTCGTGGACCTCCGCGTTCGGGAAGAGCGCGGCGTTGAGCGTGTGGTCCGGGTGGTGGTGCGAGAGCACCACGGCGGTGACGTCGCCGGGGGTCAGCCCGAGGGCTCGCAGCGGGTCCAGGATGGCGGCGGCCGACGGGGCAAGGCCGGGGTCCACGACCGCGGCCACCCTGCCTTCGCGAACCAGCGTGCAGCTGCTTCGCACGCGGGGACGCAGCGACCCGGTCAGCAGCAGATCGACACGGGCGTCGCGACCAACGGGCGCATCCGTCATCATGGGTGGCGAGCATAGCGGAGGAACCGATGCCAGCGGCGCGCCCCACCCTCAGCACGCACGTCCTCGATCTCGCGACCGGCGACCCCGCCGAGGGGATTGCCGTGACCCTGTTCCGCCTGGACCCCTCGGGCACGCCCGAGCTCGTGAGCGAGCTCGAGACCGATGCCGACGGCCGCATTCGCGATCTGCTGGACGGCGCGGAGCTGGTGGCCGGCGAGTACCAGCTGGCGTTCGACGTCGGCGGCTACGCCGACGAGGAGGACGACTTCTTCCAGAGCGTGGCGCTGGCCCTGCGCGTCGTCGAGATCGATCGGTCGTACCACGTTCCGTTGCTGCTCAGCCCCTTCGGCCTGACGACCTACCGCGGCAGCTGACGCCGGTGCCCCTCGACGTCCGGGACTTCGCGCCCGAGGACCGCGCCTGGGCCGCCGCGCTCCTCGGCGCGCATGGTGGCGGCGTGCCCCACGTGGCCCGCTCCGGCGAGCTCCTCGACCCGCTGGAGCACGAGGGGATCGTGGCGGAGCTGGACGGCCGGCCGGTCGCGCTGCTCACGGTGAGCGAGTCCGAGAAGGGCCTGGAGGTGCTCAGCCTGCACAGCGAGGTGCGCGGCGTCGGTGCGGGCACGCGCCTGCTCGAAACGGCGCTGCGCGTCGCCGTGGCGTCGGAGGCTCCCCGACTCTGGCTGGTGACGACGAACGACAACGTCGACGCCATCCGCTGGTACCTGCGTCGCGGCATGCACGTCGCCGCGGTGCACTCCGGCGGTGTCGACGCGGACCGCTCCGCCATCAAGCCGGAGATCCCGCGCGAGAACCCCGAGAACGGCCTTCCCGTGCGCGACTACGTCGAGCTCGAGCTTCGCACCGATGCGGGCGATCGCCTTCCGTTCGCGCCGTTTTCCGACATCGCGGACCTCGATGCGCTGCCCGCCGAGCCGGCGGCCGACCTGCTTCGCACGCTGTTCGAGGACGCCCCCAGGTTCCTCGACCGCCTGGCCGCCGCTCGCCCGTTCGTGAGCGACGCCGGCCTGATCGCCTGCGCCCAGGAGCTCGCACGCACCGTCCCCGAGGACGAGCAGGTGGAGCTGCTGAACGCACACCCACGGATCGGGGCGGACCCCGCGGCGGTGAGCGTCCTCTCACACGCCGAGCAGGGCTACGACCAGCCCGATGCGCCACCCACGCCGCCCTGGGTGGCCGAGGAGCTCGAAGCCCTGAACGACGCCTACGAGCGGGTCTTCGGCTTCCGCTTCGTGGTGTTCGTCGCCGGCCGCTCGCGGGAGGAGATCCTGCCGCTCCTGGAGCGCGCGCTGCGCGACGAGCGGGAGGGCGAGCTGCGGCGCGGGCTGGACGACGTGGTGGACATCGCCGCCGATCGGCTGTCGACGCTGCGTGGCCAGGCTTCCATGCCGGGCTGAGCGGATCCACCGCTGCACGAATGGCCCGGGCCGGACAATCGGCCGGTACACTCCCGGCCCATGAAGCACGAGATCCGTTACGGCAAGGCTGACGTGAAGGTGTATCGCACCTACGCCGAGCCGCTGACCGGCGTGACGCCGATCCCCGAGTCGCCGTTCGCGGGGCGCGACAACACCCTGGCCGCCGCGGAGATCGAGGTCGTCGTCCATGGCACGGAGTTCCTGGACGCCTACACGACGGGCGACAACCGGAAGGTCGTGGCGACCGACACGATGAAGAACTTCATCCACGCCACGTCGCTCCGCGCCCGAGCCCGGACGCTCGAGGAGTGGCTGCTCGAGGTCGGCACCGCCTTCCTGGACACCTACCCGCACATGGAGCGCCTGACCATGCACGGCCGCGAGCTGCCCTTCCCGGCGGCCGTCGTGCCGGCCGACGACCGGGACGGCTTCGCCGCCTCCGATCGGCTCTTCAGCCGGGACCGATGCGACCGCGGCACCGCCCGCCTGGAGCTCGCCCGCGACGCCGACGGGGCCGTCCGCATCACCGACCACGAGTCCGGGCGCGAAGGGCTGCAACTCATCAAGATCACCGGCTCCGCGTTCGCCGACTTCGCCCGCGACGAGCACACCACCCTGCCCGAGCGCCGCGACCGACCGCTCTACATCTGGCTGGACATCAGCTGGCGCTATACCGATGCGTCGCACGCGGTGCTGGCCGAGCCCGCGCGCTACGTGGCCGCCGAGCAGGTGGCGGACCTGGCCGCGGCCGTCGTGCCGGCCGACGACCGGGACGGCTTCGCCGCCTCCGATCGGCTCTTCAGCCGGGACCGACGCGACCGCGGCACCGCCCGCCTGGAGCTCGCCCGCGACGCCGACGGGGCCGTCCGCATCACCGACCACGAGTCCGGGCGCGAAGGGCTGCAACTCATCAAGATCACCGGCTCCGCGTTCGCCGACTTCGCCCGCGACGAG
>DASTYP010000204.1:0-2544 GCA_035764845.1 Candidatus Limnocylindria bacterium | reverse complement strand
GCGTCGCGGAGGATGAGGCGGGCAAGGCGGTAGCTGCCGTCGAGGCGCTCGGCGACCAGCCGCTCGAAGGCGGCCGTTCGTGCCGCCACGGCATCGGACGCGATGGCTCGGGCTTCCTCGCTCAGCTCCGCCTCCCCGTGCCGGGCTTCTGCCCGTCATGCCGATACCGACGCACCAGGGGTTCGAAACATTCATCGTGCACGTCCAACGGGCCGCTGAACAGGGGTTCGCACCCGGCCGTCGAGGTCGTAGCATCACCGCCATGACCGATGACGCCGCCGCGCTCAGCCGCGACCTGCCGGGGGAGGAGGAGGCGTGGGAGCGCCTTCACCACGTGATCGACCAGGTCACGCCCGAGACGGCCGAGGTGCCGGGCTACTTCGAGGAGGGCTGGACCGCCAAGGACGCCATCGCCCACCTCGGGACGTGGATGGCGCGGGGGGCCACCGTGCTGCGGCAGATCGCGGCCGGGACGTACCAGGAGGGCGAAATCGACGTCGACGCGGAGAACGCGCGCTACCTGGATGCCATGCGCGACATCCCGCTCGAGACCGTTCACCTCCAGGCCGCGGCCGCCCACGGCGAGCTGCTCCGCGCGTGGCGCGAGTTACCGGAGGTGACCCCGGCGGCCGCGTACTGGGTGCGCAAGGCCGGCCCGGAGCACTACGCCGAGCATCTTCCGCGCCTCGAGTCCTGGGTCGAGCAGCTGAGCACCCCCGGCCGCTGAGCCGATCCGCGCCGGTCTGCTGGACGGGGCGCCATCGCCGCAGCCCCGTCCCGTGGCCAAGCCTGCCAGGTACGCCCCCGAGGCGTGGCTGGCACCGGTGATCGTCGCCAGCCTGCCAAAAGAACCCGTTTCACGCCTCCCCGGCGTGGGCTCGCACGGTCGAACGCCACGACGCGACCGGCCACGCCCTCCAGGGCGTAGCTGGCCGAGTCGCGAGCATCAGGGCCGGGTGAACGTGAACGACTCGAACACGACCTCGACGCTCCTCCCGTCCGTCGGCGCGGCGCCCCGGAAGAGCCACAGGTTCATGCGCGGGTTCTCGCCGCCGGGGAGCGGGATGTCGGCGCCTCCGTACGTCCACGTTTGGGCAACGCCGTCGGAGCTGGCGCGGAACGTCACCCCGTCCGACGCCCAGGTGAACGACAGGGTCGTGAGCGCACCGCCGGCCGGACGGACGAACCGATGCTCGTTGCCCACGCTGTCGTACGGCTGGACGACGAACTGCGCGTCGTTCGGGTCCGACGCGTTGCCCCACTTCGCGAACTCGATGTCGATCTCCCGGTGGTTCTCCGCGGGGTCGTCGTTCCAGGTGAAGAGCCCCAGGACCACGTTCGGGTCGAGCGGCGCGGGTGTGCGCAGCACCCAGGTGTACGTGCCGTAGCCGAAGCTGTCCTTGAGAATCACCTCGGCGGTCGTCCACTTGCTGCCGGACTTCGTGATCGCCAGGTGGAGATTGCCGTCGGGATCGACGCGGACGTTGGATGAGGAGAAGAAGTTCGGCCCCGGGCCGATCTTGCGGCTGTACTCCTTCACGTCCCAGTCGTGACCCGACCACGAGATGGTCGACGGCCCGGAAGGGGGCTTCGGAGGCCGCGCCGCGGACGCGGGGAGGGGGAGCGCGGTGAGGAACAGCGCGCTGAGGACGACGGCGCTGGTGCGGTGGGCTCGGGGTCGCATCGGTGCAGTACCTTCGTACGGGCGGCCGATAGGCTGCAGGACGGGACCCACCGCTGTCCAGACCGGGGGCCCAGCTCCCGTTGCGCGAGGGCAACTGCTACCGTCGCCGCCGTGACCCGCACGACCCGAAAAGGCCTGCTCGCCCGCATCCGGCGACCCGTGCGCCGGGAGGGCGCCGAGGGCTACCTGTTCGTCACGCTGGTGTCCTTCGCGACCACCGTCATCGCGACGCGGTGGTTCCTGTCGCTGACCGGTTTCCCGCGCATCGGGGGTGGCGACCTGCACATCGCGCACGCCCTATGGGGCGGCGTCGCCCTCTTCGTCGCCGCGCTGCTGCCGATCCTGCTGGCGGGCCGGTTCGTCTACTTCGCGTCGGCCGCGCTGTCCGGCATCGGCATCGGCCTGTTCATCGACGAGATCGGAAAGCTCATCACGGCCGACAACGACTACTTCTACCCGGCCGCGGCGCCGATCATCTACGCGACCTTCCTCCTCGCCGTGCTGGTCTGGCTGCGGGTTCGGGGCGCGCGCCAGGTCGAGGAGGACCCGCGCACGCAGCTGCTCACTGCCCTGGAGCTGCTCGAGGAGTCGGTCGAGGGCGACCTCCAGCAGTCGGAGCGCGAGACGCTTCGGGAACGGCTGACCGGAGCGGCCAGCCGCGCGCAGGGTGGCGAGCAGCGCCGGCTCGCCGCCGAGCTGCTGGCGTTCGTCGAGGCGGAGGAGACGCGGATCTCGCCCGATCCGGTGGATCGCCTGCTCGCGGTGCGTCGCTGGTGGTCCGCGCGCGAGGCGCGGTGGTTGGGCGGCCGCGGCCTGCGGCTGGCGATCGTCGCCGCGCTGGTCGTGACCGGCGTCGTGCA
>DASTYP010000203.1:0-17085 GCA_035764845.1 Candidatus Limnocylindria bacterium | reverse complement strand
CGCTTCTCCGCGTCCGGGTCCTTGTTCGTGTCCGGGTGGAGCTCACGGGCCAGCTTGCGATAGGCCTTCTTGATCTCGGCCTGCGTCGCCGTCTTCGGGACGCCCAGGATCGCGTAGTAGTCCTTGTAGTCCATCGGTCAGGCCTCGATGAATCGAGACACGATCACGCGACCGGCGTGTGTGGCGCCGTTCTCGCGATCCATCGTGACGGTGGCATCGCGGGCGGGCCAACCGTCCGCCGCTCGTGCAGCCCACGACTCGATGTACCGAGGATCCGCAGCGGAGCGGGCCGGTCCTGCGGATCGGTCTCGATACATCGAGTCGCGCATGAGCGCCCTCAGGCCGGCTGCCCCGCCGGTGGCTGCGGCTGCTCCACGTCGCCGGTCGCGGCGATGGGAGGCTCCTCGGTGGCGGGCTTGCGGGACCGGCGAGGACGTCGCGCGGCGCGCTTCTGCCGCTCGTCGCGCTCCGCCTTGATCCGGGCCGCCGACCGCGGCGCGTCGATGAGCGCCTCGCCCAAGACCTGGTCCATGTTCTCGACCGGCACGATCCGCAGCTGCTCGCGGACCTCGTCGGGCACGTCGACCAGGTCCTTCTCGTTCCGCATCGGGATCAGCACCGTCTTGACGCCCGCCAGGTGGGCGGCCAGCAGCTTCTGCTTCAGGCCACCGATCGGGAGGACGCGGCCACGGAGCGTGATCTCGCCGGTCATGGCCAGATCGCGACGGACCGGCTTGCCGGTGAAGAGGCTCGCCATGGCCGTGGCCATGGTCACGCCCGCGCTCGGCCCGTCCTTGGGCGTCGCGCCGGCCGGCACGTGGATGTGGACGGTCGTCTTCTCGAAGGCGGTCGGGTCGATCCCGAGCTCCTTCGTGCGCGCCCGGATGTAGCTCATCCCGGCCCGTGCCGACTCCTGCATCACGCTGCCGAGCTGGCCGGTGAGGATGAACTCGTCCTTGCCCTCCATGCGCGTCGCCTCGACCTGGACGATGTCGCCGCCCGCGTCGCTGACGACGAGCCCCGTCACCATCCCGATCTGGTCCTCCGCCTCGAGCTCGCCGTACTCGAAGCGAGCCGGGCCGAGGTACTCCTCGAGGTCCTCGGGGTGGATGGTGACCTTCGCATCGGCGTCGGTCGCGACGCGACGGGCGACCTTGCGCGCCACGTTGGCAATCTCGCGCTCCAGGTTGCGGACGCCGGCCTCACGCGTGAAGGCCTGGATCAGCCGGACCAGGGTTGGCTCCTCGAAGACGAGCTGGTCGTCCTTGAGGCCGTGCGCCTCGAGCTGCTTCGGCACCAGGAAGCGCTCCGCGATGCGGACCCGCTCCAGCTGGGTGTAGCCGGGCAGCTGGATGACCTCCATCCGGTCGCGCAGGGCCGGCGGGATGGTGTCGAGCATGTTGGCCGTGGCGATGAACAGCACCTTCGACAGGTCGAAGGGCACCTCCAGGTAGTTGTCCTGGAAGCTGAAGTTCTGCTCCGGGTCGAGCACCTCGAGAAGCGCCGACGACGGGTCGCCGCGGAAGTCCATGCCGACCTTGTCGATCTCGTCGAGCATGAACACGGGGTTCGCCGAACCGGCGGTCTTGATGTTCTGGATCACCCGGCCGGGCAGCGCGCCGATGTACGTGCGCCGATGGCCGCGGATCTCCGCCTCGTCGTGGATGCCGCCCAGGCTCATGCGGACGAACTTGCGTCCCATGGCGCGCGCGATCGACTTGCCCAGGCTGGTCTTGCCCACGCCGGGCGGGCCGACGAAGAGGAGGATGGGGCTGCGGATCTTCTCGGCCAGCTTGCGCACGGCCATGTACTCGATGATCCGCTCCTTGATCTTCTCGAGGCCCCAGTGGTCCTCGTTCAGGACCCGCTCGACCTCCTCGAGGTCCAGGTTGTCATCGGTCTCGACGCCCCATGGCAGGCTCACCAGCCAGTCGACGTAGGTGCGGATGACGCCCTGCTCCGGGCTGGCGCTCGGGATCCGGCTCAGGCGATCGACCTCCTTGAGGGCCTTCTCCTTGACCTCCTCGGGCATGGCCGACTGCTCGACTCGCTCGCGGAGCTCGTTGGCCTCGGCCACGGCCGGATCATCCTCGCCAAGCTCCTTCTGGATCGCCTTCATCTGCTCGCGCAGGATGTACTCGCGCTGGGTCTTGTCCATCTCGGACTTGACCTCGCTCTGGATCCGACCCTTGAGCTCGAGCACCTCGATCTGCTTGGCCAGGAACGAGCTCGCCAGGCGCAGCCGATCCGGCACGTCGATGGTCTCGAGCAGCTCCTGGCGCTGCTCCGTGGTCATCTCGGGGCTGTAGGCCGTCATGTCGGCCAGCAGGCCGCCGTCGGTGATGTTGCGCGCCGCGACCGCCACCTCCGGCGGGACCGATGCGCCGCTGTTGACGTACTGCTCGATCTGGCTGTGGATCGACGCCATCAGGGCCTCGATCTCCAGCGTCTTCTCGGAGCTGTCGTCGACCGCCTCGATGCGCGCCTCGAGGTACGGATCGGTCTGGAGCAGATCCAGCAGGCGGATGCGCTTCTGGCCCTGCACGATGGCGCGGACGGTGCCGTCCTGCAGCCGGATGACCTGGGCGATCTTGGCCAGCGTGCCGACGGCATACAGCTCCTCGGCGGCGTTGATCTCCTCCTGGTCGTTGACCCGCTGGGTCACCAACGCGACCGGCTGTGAGGTTCGGACGGCGCGGTCGAGCGCCTTGACGCTGCGGTCACGGCCGACCTGCAGCGGGACGATCATCTCGGGGAAGATGACGGTGTCGCGGAGCGCCACCAGGGGCACGACCTGGATGCGCTCCGCGGCCGTGGCGTCCTCGGCGGTCGCCTCCATCTCGTTGTTCTCTCGGGTGTCTTCGGTAGCCACTCAGGTCGCTCCCTCGGCCGAGGCCTCGGCCGGTTGATCTGGGTCGTTCTCGGCGAATCGCTCGATATCGTCCTCATCGAACAGGTCGTAGACCCGGATCTTCCCGAGATCCTCGAGCTGGAGGATGACCCGCACACCCGCGAGGTTCACTCGCTGGCGGCGTGTGAGGAATCGAATGATACGAACGCGTTGGATGTCCGCCTCACTGTAGAGACGGAGGTTGTTCCGACGCTGCGGGGCGAGGAGGCCCTCCTCCTCGTAGATCCGCAGCGTCCGTGGATGACAGCTCGCCAGCTCCGCGGCGATGCTGATGATGTAGCGCGGCCGGGTCAGATCGTCGCGGCGCGGGACGCCGTGGTGTGGCGCCGGGCGCCGCGATCGGTCCATCCTACGGCTGCGTCTGCCCGCCGTTGCCGCTGGCATTGATCCGGATCTGTCGCGGCTTGACCTCTTCGGCCTTCGGGACCCGAAGGGTGAGGATGCCATCGGCGAAGGTCGCCTCGGCGCCCTCGCCCTTGACGCGAACCGGCAGCTGCAGGCTGCGGGTGAAGGTGCCGTATCGGCGCTCCCGGTAGAGGTACTGGTCGCGGTCGATGCTCTCGTCGGCCTTGAACTCGCCCTTCAGGGTCAGGCTCTGGCCGGTCATGGTAATGTCGACGTCCTCCGGCTTGACACCCGGCAGGGCGGCCGTGATGACGACGTCATCCGCGGTCTCGTGCACGTCGATGGCGGGCGTGATGCTCTCCCCGCCCGAGATCGTGCGCCAGCTCAGCGGGCTGACGAAGGAGTCCTCGAAGAGGCGGTCCATCGCCTGTCGCAGCGAGACCATCTCTCCAAGCGGGTCGTAACGCGTGATGTTTGCCATGAGCTGTTGCCTCCTTGACGCGATATCCCACACGGTCGTCTGTCGAAACGCACGGGTGAAACGGTGCGTGTCGAAACCATAAGGTCTGACAATGGTGATGTCAACCCTTGTGACAGGACCGATGCGTCGCCCTGGGCGGCACCCGGAGGTGCGGGGGCGGTTCGTCAGGGAGCGTCGGCGGCGACGAGCTCCCAGTGCACGGCGCCGATGTCGCCGCCACCGGCCAGCTCGACGGGCGAGGCGCGCAGCTCGAGCTCCAGCACCAGCTCGTCCGCGACCGGGACCAGCTCCGTGCCCGGGAAGAGGCCGAGCAACGTGGTCGCGCGGCGCTCGAAGTGGATCGCCTCCGCCACGGCGGTCGCGCGCCGGTCGTCCTGCTCGACGATCCGGACGCGAACGTCGCGGAACCGGTCGGCATCGGTCCCGAGATCCCGCGCCGCGCGGTTCGCAGCGCCGACGACCGCTCGTGGCCAGCCTGCGCCGTCGAGGCCGTCGGTGCTCCAGGCGGTGACGAAGCGGTCGAGCACGGCCGAGGGGTTCGCGTCGCGAGCGCCGATGAGCCAGAAGCCGGTCGCCCAGGCCAGCAGCGGCAGGCTGAGCCAGCCGATGGCGATGGCCGGCGAGCGCGCGGGCGTCGGCGCTCGAGCGGCCTGCAGCGCATGGGCTTCGCGGTAGGCGGCGATGGCCTGTGCCGCCCAGACCGCCAGGAAGGTAATGCCGGCCAGGAAGGGGAGCAGGTAGGCGCTGGAGTCGGCCAGGCTCGCGGTCAGCCAGGCCACCAGCCCGATACCGGCGATCTCGGCGATCAGCAGCCCGCGGCCCAGCGCGCGCCGGCCGATGGCGAGGTGTCCGAGGCCCCAGGCGAGGAGCGCCAGGCGAAGGACGCGCCCCGGATCGGGGCCGGTCACTCGCCGATGAGCAGGCTGCGCAGCTCGGCCTCGTCCTCGGCGGAGGTCACGGCCAGGACCTTGTCACCGGCCCGCAGACGGACGTCCGAGCGTGCCGGCATGGCGCGGTCGTCGCGGATGAGGACGGCGATGTTGCTGCCCTCCGGGAGCTCGATCTCGCGCAGCTCGCGGCCGATGGCCGGCGAGTCACCGTCCAGCTGCGCCTCCACGATCTGGACCTCGCCACCCTCCAGCTCCGCGAGGTGCAGGAGGTCGTGGATCGGGATCTCGTGCTCGATCACCCCGAGGATCGAGCGCGTCGGGCTGACGACCTCGTCGATGGCCAGCTGCCGGAACAGCTTCTCGTTCTTCGGATCGTTGATGCGCGCGATCGAGCGCGGCACGTTGAAGCGCATCTTTGCGATCTGGCACGCCGCCAGGTTCACCGCGTCGTCACCCGTGACGGCGGCCATCACGTCGGCGCGGGCCATGCCGGCCTCGGCCTGGTATCGGCCCTCGCAACCGTCGTTCGGGATGACGATGCTCCCCAGCTCGTCCGCGATCTGACGCGCCCGGTGCTGGTCCTCCTCGATGACCACCACCTCGTGGCCGGCCGCCAGGAGCTCCTTGGTCAGGTAGTACCCGACGTTGCCGCCGCCGATCACCACGACGTACATCTACATGCCTCCCTCGACACCGCCCTGCGGCAGGACCTTGCCGGACGGCTCGTCGGCGGTGGGCTCCACGGACCGCGCCGTGGCGTCGACATCGGCCGCCATGGCGGCCCGAGCCTCGGCGTCCGCCAGCGAGCCCGGGACCGGAGCCCCGCGCAGGGGCTCGGCGGTCGGCGCCTCCACGAACCCGTTGGTCGCCTCGGCGCCCTCCATGGCGGCGGTGACCAGCGCGTCGCCCAGCATGAGCGTGCGGCAGATGGTCTCGAGCCCCAGCGTCCGGTATGCCTCGGCCCGAACGGGATCGTTGATCTTCACGATGACGCGCGGCACGCCGAACGTGTGCTTCGCGAGCTGGGCCGCCAGCGCGTTGCGGTTGTCGCCCTCGGTGAGGGCCATGACGATGTCGGCCTGCTCGGCCCCGGCCGAGCGCATGATGTCCTCGTCCGTCCCGTTGCCGCGCACCGTCTCGCCGCCGAAGCCCTGCGGCAGGCGGTTGAAGGCACGCTGGATGACGTCGATGACGGTGACGTTCTCGCCCCGCTCGTCGAGCTCCGCGGCGACGCGGGCTCCGACCCGGCCGCAGCCGACGATGATGACCCTCATGGCGTGTGTGCCAGCTCCTTCGTCTCGGCGCGCAGGCACCAGACCGGCGCGGTCGAGTTGCGCATGACGTACGGGACCGTGCGTCCCGCGTCCCATTGTCCTCCGAACCGCTTCTTGTAGCGAAGTCCCATCACGATCAGCTCCGCGCCGAGCTCGTTGGCGTCATCGACGATGGCCGGTCCCGCGGCCCGCGCCTGGACGGTGCTCGTGCGCGTTCTGATCTCGTGCTCCGTCAGCAGATGCTCGCCGCGTGCCAGGATCTCGTCCGCCGCCTCGATGGCTCGCTGGTCCTCCGCGTCGAGGTTGCGCTCGAACGGCACCTCGATCACGTGGAGCAGGGCGACCTCCGCCTCCTCGCGGCCGCTGAGCAGGATGACGGCCAGCCGCAGCGCGGGGTCGTCGACGTCTGGGTCGCCGAGCAGCGGCACCAGCAGGCGGCGGTAGGGGAAGTGCGACGGGCGCTTCTCGGAGCGTCGAAAGAAGTCCATGCCGAGCGCTATCCTACGGCGCCCATGGCCCGGGCGGCGCATCGGCGCGGCGTGCCGCGCTCAGCGACCGTAGCTCAGCCGTTCGGCGAGGCGCGGCGGCAGGCCGACCTCGCGCATGATGCGTTGCGTGCGGTCGACGTCGTAGCGGACCCGCCGGAACTCGATCGCATCGGCCTCGTCGTCCCCGTTCGTCTCCAGGATGGCGTACGCCGCCGCCGGCAGGCCGTCGCGCGGCTGGCCGACGCTCCCGGGATTCAGCATGGCCCTGGCGCCGTGGAGGCGGACGACGTCGCCGGGCATGCCGGGGACGCCTTCGACCCGACCGTCGACGGCGCGGTAGGCCGCCGGCAGGTGCGTGTGGCCGAACAGGCAGAGTCGCGACGAGAAGGCGGAGAAGTTCGCCGCCGCGATCGAGGCGCTGGTGATGTACTCCCAGATCGGGTCGCGCGGGGAGCCGTGGACCGCCGTCATGGCACGGTCGACGCGGACCTCGGGGAGGGTCGCGATGTAGGCGCGGCTGTTCTCGTCGAGGACGGTGGTGGTCCAGTCGATGGCCGCCCGCGCGTCCGGGTTGAACGGATCGGCGTCGACGCAGCCGATGGCCGCCCCGTCGTGGTTGCCCAGGACGCTGCGCGCGCCCATGGCCTGCAGCATGGCGATCACCTCGTTCGGCTGGGGGCCGTAGCCCACGGTGTCGCCGAGCACCCAGACCTCGTCCACGGCGGGAAGATCGGCGACCACCGCCTCGAGGGCCGCCAGGTTGGCGTGGATGTCCGAGAGGAGGGCGATGCGCATGCGAGCGTGGAGTATACCGAGGCGCCCCTCGTCGACGACTGCGTATATCGGTATATACGGCGGGTCCTCAGGTGGATGGCGACGCGCGGTAGGTGATCACCTCGACGCGCTCGATGGTGATGAGCCCGTCGCTCACCATCTCGTCGAGCTCCGGCAGCGTGGCGCGGATCTTCTCCTCGGTGTCGACGGCCTCGATGAGGATCGGCAGGTCCTCCGAGAGGGAGAGGATGCGCGTGGAGTGCAGCCGCTGCTTCGCCCCGAACCCCTCGATCCCTCGCAGCACGGTGGCGCCGGCCAGGCCGCGCTCACGGAGCCGCTCGACGATCGCCTGGTACAGCGGCCTGCCGTGCCACCGATCGCTCTCACCCAGGTAGATGCGGACCAGCAGGCCCGTGCCCTCGAGCTTCGTCACATCGACCTCCCGATCGCGACGCCGGCGACCACGGCGACGACGCCGATGAGGATGGATCCGACCAGGTTGGCGCCGGCGGTCAACCATGCGCCGTCCTCGATCATGCGCCAGCTCTCGAGCGCGAGCGTCGAGAAGGTGGTGTACGAGCCGATGAAGCCGATCATCAGCGGCGCGCGCAGGCCGGCGGGGAGTGCCGCCCGCTCGATGACGAGCGCGAAGAGCAGACCGAGCAGGAAGGAGCCGGTCACGTTGACGGCGAGGGTCCCCCACGGCAGCGTGCCGCCGGTCCACGCCGAGACGCGGGCGTCCACGATGTACCGGGCCACGGCGCCGGCGAAGCCTCCGAGGCCGACGAGCAGGAGCGAGAGCATGGCGGTCTCCGTGAGCGATCGAGCGACGGTTCGGTAGGAGCCATCAGCCCGAGCGGGCGGTTCACGGCGAGCCCCATCACCGGAGGCGTCAGGATAGCGCGCGCTTCTCATCAGGCCGATGCGTGGAATTGATCACAGTGCACGGCGCTCGCGGCAGCGGACCCCGCCTACCCGCCGAGCGGCCGGCGCGCCGCCTCACCCGGTCGGCGTGGGAACCGCGCCGGCGTCGGACGCACCTTCTCGACCAGGACGAACCGATGTTCCCCGAGCGCCTCGACGCCGGTCGGCTCGACCCACGGCACGCCGCCCCCGAGCTCGCCCGCCGCCCGCCCGCCCGCCGAGAGCTCGTCGTCGCCGATCGGCCCCTTCCACGCGACGAGCCGGCCGTCGACCCGCAGGAGCGGCAGCGCGTACTCCAGCAGGACGGGGAGCGATGCGCAGGCCCGGGCGGTCACGAGGTCCGCACGGTCGCGGCGTTCAGGGTCGCGGCCGAGGATCTCCGCGCGCTCCGCCAGCACCTCGACGTTCCGGAGGCCCAGCGCAGCGGCGAAGGTGCGCAGCGCATCGATCTTCTTGCGGACCGAGTCGACCAGGACCCAGCGAATATTCGGACGCGCGATGGCCAGGACCAGGCCCGGGACGCCGCCGCCGGACCCGAGGTCGAGCGCGAGCGACGGCGCGACGGCGTCGATCAGCCCGAGCGCCGCTAGCGCGTCGAGCAGGTGGAGTCGGGCCACGGCGTCGGGATCGACGACCCGGGTCAGGTTCATCCTGGCGTTCGTCTCGAGGAGCAGCGCGACGTAGCGCTCGGCGCGATCGAGGAAGTCGGGGGGCAGCTGCCGGCGCAGCGCGGGAGCATCGGTCGCGAGCAGCTGCTCGAGCGCGTCGCGCGCGGCGCGCGCGACGGTCCGGGAGGGCGTGGCGGACAAGAAATATGCTCCTGTCGAGCGACGTTTCGGTCTTCCCGCGGATGGTCGGCGTCGCGGCCGGCTTTCGCATCGGCCCCGACCGTCCACGGTTACCGTACTCGGTCGCCCGCAGAAGCAGGACGGACACCGTAGCACCGGCCCGGTGTGGATCACAACGGAAGTTATCGACACGTTTGGCACGCCCGGCCCGAATGTGGATAACTCCGGCGGATATACTCGACGGCGATGGCGTCGCAGGTCCGGGGGCACGGTACGATCGAGGTCAGGTGGCGGTTCGGATGACCTCGGACTCGCCACCCCGTTTCGCCCACGAGAGCGAGGCGGAGCTGGCGAGGATCCTCGACTTCTACGGTGTCGCGTGGCGATACGAACCCGACGTCTTCCCCATCTCCTGGAACGCCGACGGCGCGGTCACCGAGTCGTTCGCGCCCGACTTCTACCTGCCCGAGATCGACCTGTACGTCGAGCTGACGACGCTGAAGCAGTCGCTCGTCCGCAAGAAGAACCGCAAGCTGCGCTGGATGCGGCAGCTCTACCCCGAGGTACGCGTGAAGCTGTTCTACGCCCGTGACTTCAAGGCCCTGATGCTCAAGTACGGCCGCCTGGACTTCCTGACCGATGTGACGGCGGCCAACGGGAGCACCCACGGCCCGAACGGGACCGGCAATGGCAACGCTGCCGCCAACGGTGCGGTGGCGGTGGCGGCGCGATGACCATGCACGACGACGTCGAGGAGATCCTGCTCGACCGCGCGACGGTCGCGGCCCGGGTGAGCGAGCTGGGGGCGCAGCTGGCGACCGACTACGCCGACCGCGATCCGGTGCTGGTCAGCGTGCTGAAGGGATCGCTCATCTTCCTGGCCGACCTGATGCGCGCCATGGAGATCCCGGTCAGCGTCGACCTGATGGAGGTCTCCTCCTACGGCTCCGGGACCGAGACCAGCGGCCAGGTGCGCATCCTGAAGGACCTGTCGGGACCGATCGAGGGGCGCCACGTGATCGTGGTGGAGGACATCATCGATACCGGGCTGACCCTCAACTACCTGCTGAAGTACCTCGCGGACAAGCAGCCCGCATCCGTGGAGATCGTCTGCCTGCTGGACAAGCCGGCGCGTCGCCTGGCCGAGATCCCGATCGCCTATCGCGGCTTCACGATTCCGGACCGATTCGTCATCGGCTACGGCCTTGACTACGACGAGCGCTACCGCAACCTGCCGTACATCGGCGTGCTCAAGCCGTCGGTCTACGGCGGTGCACCGCCCGAGGGCTGATCCGTGGACGGGGGTGGGCGCCGCTTCCGCCTCCTGGTCCTGCTCGGCAGCCTGGCCATGACCGGATCGGGCTTCGTGCCGTGGTGGCGGTCCGGGGGCGAGTCGGTGTCCGGGGTGCAGGTGCCCGCGGCGCAGGGGATCGGGCTCGAGGGACCCGGGCTCGTGATCTACGGCGTCGCCATCCTGGCGCTCGTGCTGCTGGACGTCGGCTACATGCGCGGGCGGTGGGGTTTCTTCCTGGACTCCCCCTGGACGTACCTGGTCCTCGGGCTGGTCGGCGGCGCGGCGCTGGCGTACCGCGGCTGGGAGCTGTGGTCGGCGGGGTATCTGCCGCTTCCCCAGCAGTCGCCGGGGCTGGCGCTGGCGGCCGTGGGGGTGGCGCTCCTGCTCTACGGCGCGGGTGCCGGCTTCGGGGCGCCGCGGCGCTACTAGGTCGAGGGCAGGATCAGCGGCGACAGCAGGATCCAGGCGAGGACCACGGCCACCAGCAGCACGCCGAGGATCAGCATCGGGCGCAGGTCCGGGCGGTAGTCGCCCGGGCCCTTCGGGCGGGACGGCGGCGGCTGCGGTTCTTCAGCCACGGGACGCCAAGGGTCAGATCTCGCCGAGGTAGGCCTGGCGGACCTGCTCGTTGGCGGCGAGGTTGGCGGCCGTATCGGCCAGGATGATCTTGCCGGTCTGGATCACGTAACCGCGCGACGAGACGTTGAGCGCCATGAGGGCGTTCTGCTCGACCAGGAGCACCGTGGTCCCCTGCTCGTTGATCTCGGTGATGATCCGGAAGATCTGCTCGGTCAGGATCGGCGAGAGCCCCATCGAGGGTTCGTCGAGCAGCAGGATCGACGGGCGCGCCATGAGGGCCCGCCCCATGGCCAGCATCTGCTGCTCGCCGCCCGACATGGTCCCGGCCTTCTGGCCACGCCGCTCCTTCAGCCGCGGGAAGAGGTCGAAGACGCGCGCCACGTCGTCATCGATCTTCTCGCCGCGCCGGCTGAACGCCCCCATCTGCAGGTTCTCGAAGACCGTCATCTGGCTGAAGACCTTGCGGCCCTCGGGGGAGTGGGCGATGCCCAGCTTCACCACCTCGTAGGCCGGGAGCTGGTGGATGGGGCGTCCGCCGAGGCGGATGCTGCCCTGGCGCGGCTTATGGGTGCCGCTGATGGCGCGCAGGGTCGTGCTCTTGCCGGCGCCGTTGGAGCCGATGAGGGTCACGACCTCGCCACGACCGACGCTGATCGACACGCCCTTGAGCGCCTCGATGTTGCCGTAGAAGACGTGGAGGTCGTCGAGCTCGAGGAGCGGCGCGGTGCCGCTGGCATCGGCGGCGGGAGCGGTGGAGGCGGTCGCCGTGGCGACCGGATCGGTCCGAGCCTGGTCGCTCATGTGCCCGCGGCTCCCTTGCCCAGGTAGGCCTCGATGACCTGCGGGTTCGACCGGATCTCGTCCGGATGTCCCTCGGCCAGCAGCTCGCCGTGGTCCAGGACCGTGATCCGCTCGCTGATGCCCATCACCACCTTCATGTCGTGCTCGATCAGGAGGACCGTGAGCTGGAGCTCGTCCCGCAGCCGGCGGATGAGCTGGGTCATGCGCGCCGTCTCGCCGGGGTTCATGCCGGCCGTCGGCTCGTCCAGCAGCAGCAGCTTCGGGTCGCTGGCGAGGGCCCGGGCCAGCTCCAGCCGGCGCTGGTCGCCGTACGGCAGGTTCTTGGCGAACTCCTCCTCGTACCCCCGGCGCAGCCCGACCATGTCGAGCAGCTCTCGCGCGCGCTGTCGGACCGCCTCCTCCTCGGCACGGACGGATGGGAGGCCGAGGAGCGACTGCCACCACGCCGACTTCATGCGAACGTGCCGGCCGACCATCACGTTGGCCAGGACCGTCATGTCCCCGAAGAGCCGGATGTTCTGGAACGTCCGGCCGACGCCGAGCTCCACGATCTCGTGGGGTGACAGGCCGATGATGGAGGTGCCGTCGAACGTGATGGCGCCCGACGTCGGTTGCAGCATCCCGGTGAGCTGGTTGAAGAAGGTCGTCTTCCCCGCCCCGTTGGGCCCGATCAGCGAGACGATCGAGCCGCGCGGAATGGTGAAATCGACGTCCTTGTTGGCGATCAGGCCGCCGAAGCGCATGGTCACCTGCTCCGCGCGGAGCAGGTCGCCCGCCTCGGGGGCGGTGGCTGTCGAGGGCGTCGAATGGGCCGTGGTCTCGGTCATCTCGGTCATCCCGTCACCACCGGTCGCCCGGTGTCGACGCCGGCCTCGTGCTCGTACATCGCCTCGTCGTCACCCTGGTCCTCGTGCAGCTCCGCGCGACGGCTGCGGCTGGGGAGCAGGCCCTCCGGCCGCAGCAGCATCATGACCACCAGCACCACGCCGTAGATCAGCAGCCGGTACTCGGCGAACTCGCGCAGCAGCTCCGGCAGACCGACCAGCACGAACGCGCCGACGACCACGCCGTAGATGTTGCCCATGCCGCCCAGGATGATCAGCGCCAGGGCATTGATGCTGACCAGGATCTCGAAGCTGTTCGGGAAGATGGTGCCGATCTTGGCCGCGAAGAAGGCGCCCGACAGGCAGCCGAACGCCGCGCCGAGCCCGAACGCCAGCAGCTTGTACTTCGTGGTGTTCACGCCGGTGGCCTCCGCCACCGACTCGTCCTCGCGCATGGCGTTCCACGCGCGCCCGACGCGCGAGGCCGCGAGCCGCGATGCCGCGATGGCGGCGAGGATGCAGAAGAAGAGGATCGGGTAGTAGATGACCTGCGGGTGGTTGGTGAACGGCAGGGGCGGCGGGATCGAGAGGATGCCCTGCGCCCCGCCCACGATCGGCTTGGCCCACTCCGACAGGAAGATGAGCCGCGCGATCTCGCCGAAGCCCAGCGTGACGATCGCCAGGTAATCGCCGCGCAGTCGGAGGACCGGCGTCCCGACCATCAGGCCGATCATCGCCGCGGCCACGATCACGAATGGGAGCGCGCCCCAGAAGGGCAGCTCGGGGCTGATGAGCGGTGAGGCCGGGGAGGTCAGGACGGCCGTGGTGTAGGCCCCGACCGCGTAGAACGCCACGTAGCCGAGATCGAGCAGTCCGGCGAACCCGACCACGATGTTGAGGCCGAGGCCCAGGAGCACGTACAGCCCGATGGTGCCGACCACCTCCGACAGCCGGGACCCCACGATCTGCGGGAGCAGCAGCAGCAGGCCGATGAAGGCCAGGTACAGCACGATCTTGCCGATGCGACGGCGGTCCGCCGGCATGGCCTCCACCCGCTCCTTGGTCCCGTGTCCGCGCGTGCGCCACAGGTAGACGCCGCCCGCCACGAGCGCGAAGACGAGGATGAAGCCCGGCAGCGTGAGGCCGCCGCTGGCGTAGAGGAAGCCCTCGAGGAATCGCAGCCCGACGTTGCGCAGGACCGCGCCCAGGAACGGCTCCATCAGCGCCACCACGATGGTCACGGCGCCGCCGATGGCCAGCGAGCGCGAGATCAGGCCGGGGAGGACGTGCAGCACAGCGCCGACCGCGCCGAAGAGCGCACCACCGATGATCAGCAGCAGCGAGCCGACCACCGGGCCCTGGTCCAGCCAGAGCAGATCGGCGAGGGAGGGCTTGGCGTTCGAGAGGATCCACGCCACGTCGACGGTGTTGATGAACAGCGCGAACAGCGCCATCAGTGCGCCGGTCACCGCGCCGGCCAGCGTGCCGAACAGGAGCGACTCACGCGGCGTGGGGTCGATGAGCGGCGCGCGCATCCGGGAGCCCGCGCTCCATCCGACGACGATGGCGATGAGGATCGGCAGCATGGTGCCGACGCTCACGATGTCGGCAATGGTGTCGCGGCCCTGGAAGTCCTCGACCATGCCGACGAGGCTGACGTGGATGCCGGCGGCGCCGCCGAGGAAGCCGGTGATCACCGCGCGTCGGAGGAGGGGCGGCATCACACGTTCTCCTTTCGGCCGAGGAAGCCGGAGGGCCGGAAGATGAGGACGAGGACGAGCACGGTGAAGGCGAGCACGTCCTTGAGCTGGTTCGGCGCCGGGATGTTGTAGCCGGTCAGGAACAGGTTGGGGCCGAGCTGCTCCAGGATGCCGAGCGTCAGTCCGCCGAGTGCCGCGCCGATGATGTTGCCGATGCCGCCGAGGACGGCGGCGGTGAAGGCCTTGATGCCGGGCAGGAAGCCCATGAAGAAGTGCACCTGGTTGAACAGGAGCGTGTAGAGGATGCCGGCCGCGCCCGCCAGCAGGCCGCCGATCGCGAAGGTCGTGACGATGATGCGGTCGACGTTGATGCCCATCATCGCCGCGACGTCCTTGTCCTCGCTGACGGCGCGCATGGCGCGCCCGGTGCGCGTGTTGTTGATGAAGAAGTACAGCGCCAGCATGAGGGCCAGCGCTGCGACCACGACGACGGCGTCCTCGATCGGCATGGTCAGGGGTCCGATGTCGATGGTGCCCTCGAAGAGCCCACCGTAGCTGGGGTACGCCCGCACGCCCGATCCGTAGAAGCCGCGGGCGGTGTACTGCAGGAACAGCGACGCGCCGATGGCCGTGATGAGCGGCACGAGCCGCGGCGCCCCGCGCAGCGGCCGGTACGCGACGCGCTCCAGGATGATGGCGATGACCATGCTCACGAGCATGGCGGTGAGCAGGGTGAGGAACAGCGCGAGGATCGGGTTCGCGTCCATCATCCCCGCGTCGTCGAGGGCGGTGGCCGCGAAGTAGGCGGTGAAGGCACCCCACATGAACACCTCGCCGTGGGCGAAGTTGATCATGAAGAGGATGCCGTAGACCAGCGTGTAGCCCAGCGCGATGAGGGCGTAGACGCTGCCCAGCGCGATGCCCGCGACGATCAGTGACTCCCACTGGTCGCCCGAGAGCCGGCCCTGGGAGAGCGTCAGGAAGGCGCCGACCCCGGCCAGCACCAGGATGCCGCCCCCGAGCAGCCAAAGGAACAGGTTGACGAGATTGAGCCGGGGCGGGCGGCCAGGCATCTGGTGCTCCCGTTCTGGTTTGGTCTCGGTTAGCCGATGCGGGTGAGCCGTTGTCGGCTCACCCGCATCCTCAGGATCGGTTCAGCTGGTGCGAACCGTCAGCCTTCCGGCCAGACGCGGACGAACTGGAGCTCGCCGTCGACGTCCTGGACCTGGCTGACGCTGATCTTCGCGTCAGCGCAGTCGCCGTTCTCGTCGCAGGTGAGCGTACCCGTCACGCCCTCGTACCCCGAGGTCGAGAAGAACGCATCCCGGAGCGCGGTGCGCGGGATGTAGGTCGTCCCACCGTCGGTGAACGCGACCGCCTCGATCGCATCGGCGATCATGTTGTAGGCGTCGAAGGCATGAGCGTGGAACACGCTGATCGGCTCGTCCTGGCCCGAGATCTCCCGGTACGCCGGGAGGAACTCGTCCTCGTAGAAGTTGCCACTGAAGGCGAGGTCAGGTCCCGAGAGGTAGTGCCCCTCGGCCGCATCACCGGTGGCCTCCAGCCAGTCGGGCGTGAAGTAGCCGTCGGCGCCGGCGAGGATGGTGTCCTCGAGGCCCGCGGTGTCCTTCGCCTGCTGCGTGATCAGCGCTCCCTCGGCCACGAAGATCGGGAAGTACAGGAGCTCGGGCGAATCGGCCGCGATGTTCTCCAGCACACCGCTGAAGTCGGTCTGGCCGACCGTGACGGCCTCCTCGGCCGTGACGGTGCCGTCACACTGCTCCTCGAACTGGCGGGCGAAGACGTTCGCCAGCTGGTCGGCGTACGGCGAGCCGTCGTCGATGGTGGCGGCCGACCCGACGCCCAGGACCTCGCAGGCGAACTGCGCCATGGCGGCGCCCTGGATGTTGTCGTTGTGCGCCGTGCGGGCGTAGAAGGGCTCGTGCGTCTCGGGCGCGGTCAGCGACGGCGCGGTGTTGGAGGGCGAGACCATCAGGATGCCCTCGGCGCTGGTGATCTCGGCAGCCGGGACGCCGGCGCCGGAGCAGCTGGTGCCGATGACCGCCGCGATGTTCTCCTCGGACACCAGGGCACGAGCAGCGGCGGTGCCGCCCTCAGCCGAGCAGCCGTCGTCCTGGTGGTTGAACTCGACCTCGTGGCCGGCGATCTCGGGCCGGAACTGCGCGGCGACCTCGACGCCCCACTGGCTGTCGGTGCCGAGCGCCTCGTTGGCGCCGCTGATCACCAGCGCGGTGCCGATGACGAGCGGATCGCCCTCGGCCAGCTCGATGCAGCCGAACTCGTCGGCCTCGCAGTCGGCGGCCGAGCCGGTGCCACCACCGCCACCCTCGCTCGCTTCGGGCTGGCTGGCCGCCGGCTCGCTCTCGCCGGCGCTCTCGCCCGCGCTCGATCCGCCGCCGCCCTGGCAGGCCGCGAGGACGAGCATCAGCACGACGAGGATGGCGCTCCATCGCATGTACTTCTGCATCCGGGTATCTCTCCTCCAATGGGATTGCTCGGGGAAACGCGCGCACGCGGCCCGGCGTATCAAAGGTGCGCGGCATCATACCGGCGCTCGCTCGGCGGGCGCAATAGCGGCGCGTGGTATCCTGACGCGGGTCGCCAGCGCCAAGCTGGCCGCGGCGACCGCCGACGACGCGGGTTGCGCGGAACATCCGACGCCCACCGCGCCGCCTCGGCACCAGACAAGGGCTGCACGCGCCAGGCAACCGCTGAACCGATGCCATAGGGCATCACGGTTCGCGAGCCGCGGGCGAGTCCTCGGAGGCAACCTCGATGCGAGGCCCGCCGAGCGCCACCACCGCGTCGGCCACATCACATACCACAGGAGAAGAGCTCGACCGTGAGCAAGAACGTGGCGATGTTCGTCGACGTCGCCAACATGTACTACGCCGCGCGCGGGCAGGACGTCGACGTCGACTACGTCGCCCTGCTGAAGCACGCCACCAAGGGGCGCGACCTGATTCGCGCCTATGCCTACACCGGTCTCGA
>DASTYP010000202.1:0-2333 GCA_035764845.1 Candidatus Limnocylindria bacterium | reverse complement strand
CCGGGGTCTCGGGATGCTCGGGTGGTCGTCATGGTGGCGGCTCTCCCCTCGGTGGGCGCTCGGCCCTACTCGTCGAAGCGGCGCAGGATCACCGTGCTGTTGTGGCCGCCCAGGCCCATCGAGTTCGAGAGGGCGACGCGGACGTCCGCGGCCCGCGCCTCGTTCGGCACGTAGTCGAGGGTCAGCTCGGGATCCGGATGGCGGTAGTTGATCGTCGGCGGGATGCAGCCGGTCTCCAGGACCTTGACGCACGCAAAGCCCTCGATCGCGCCGGCGGCACCCATGGCGTGGCCGGTCATCGACTTCGTGCTCGAGACGGCCAGCTTGTCCGCGTGCTCGCCGAAGACATCGCGGATCGCCATCGTCTCGTATCGGTCGTTCAGCGGCGTGCTCGTGCCGTGCGCGTTGATGTAGTCGACCGCTTCAGGACCGATGCCGGCGCGTGCCAGCGCGGCCCGCATCGCCCGCTGGTTGCCCTCGCCGCGTTCGGCCGGGGCGGCCATGTCGTACGCGTCGGCGGACGAGCCGTAGCCGATGACCTCGGCGATCGGCCGTGCCCCGCGCGCCCGCGCGTGCTCGAGCTCCTCGAGGACCAGCACCGCCGAACCCTCGGCCACCACGAACCCGTCGCGCGTCGCGTCGAAGGGCCGGGAGGCCATCCTCGGGTCGTACTCGCCGGTGTCCGGGTCCTTCGGCGTCCCGAGCGCCCGCATCTGTCCGAAGCCGGCGAAGGCCAGTGGCACCAGCGGCGCCTCCGCACCGGCCCCGAGCATGATGTCGGCCTGGCCGCGCACGATGGTCTCCATCGCCTCACCGATGGCATGGCCGCCGGTCGCGCAGGCGCTGACGACCGCCATGTTCGGGCCACGGATGCCGTACTGGATCGCGACCTGGCCCGAGGGCGAGTCCGGCAGCATGTGGGGCAGCAGGAACGGGGAGACGCGCCGGGGACCGCGTTCGACGAGCGTCATCTGGCCCTCCAGCAGCATCCCGATCCCGCCGATGCCGGTCCCGAACACCATGCCGAACCGGTCGCGGTCCACGTCGCTGACGCGGCCGTCGTCGCCGAGGAGGCCGGCGTGGCGCAGCGCCTCGCCGGTGGCGGCGACGGCGAAGTGGGTGCATCGGTCGTGGCGGCGCACGTCCTTGGCATCCATGTACTGAGTCGCGTCGAAGCCCTTGACCTCGCCCGCGACCTTCACCTCGAACGGCGACGAGTCGAACAGCGTGATCTCGTCGATGCCTGAGCGGCCAGACACGAGCGCGTCCCAGGTGGCATCGGCGCCGATCCCGACCGGCGAGAGGACGCCGTAGCCGGTGATGACCGCGCGGCGGCGGGTCACGCGGGGCTCTCGCGCAGGCTCTGCAGCCAGGCGGCCGGATTCACGCCATCGAGCTGGTGCGTGACGGCGTCCGGCGTGATGCGGCGGATGAGGCCCGAGAGCACGCGGCCCGGGCCGACCTCGACGAAGTCCGTCACACCGGAGCCCGCCATGCGGCGCACGGTGGCGGTCCACTGCACGCCGTGGACGAGGTGCTCGCGCAGCTCGAGACGGAGGCCGTCGGCGGTGTCGATGAAGCTGGCGTGGACGTTGCCGAGCATCGGGATCTGGGGATCGCGGAAGGGGACGCGGGCCAGGATGCGCCCGAACTCGTCCCGGGCGCGACGCATCAGGGGTGAGTGGCTCGCCACGCTGACGGTGAGTCGCACCGCCTTGCGGGCGCCGACCGTCCTGCTCATCTCGAGCGCGAAGACCAGGGCCGGGATGACGCCGGACAGGACGATCTGGCCGGGAGCGTTCGCGTTGGCCACCGAGATCTCGCCATGCTCGCGCGCCTGCTCGACGACCTCGTCCACCTGCTCGTCGGAGAGGCCGATGACCGCGCCCATGCCACCGGCGATGCCCTTCTCCTGCATGATCCGGCCGCGCTCGCGGACGAGGCGCAGCGCATCGGTGTAGTCGAGGGCGTTGGCGGCGACGGCGGCGGCGTACTGGCCGGCGGAATGGCCGGCCACCGCCATCGGCACCAGGTCGATGCCAGCCTGACGTGCCTCCTCGCGCATGGCGTCGAGATACGCGACGCTGGTCGCCAGGATCGCCGGCTGGGCGTTGACCGTCTGGTCGAGCTCCTCGGCCGGTCCCTCGAGGATGAGGCGGGTGAGGGGGATGCCCAACGCCTGGTCGGCGCGTTCGAAGGCAGCCGCGGCCGCCGGCGAGCGCTCGATGAGGTCGGCGCCCATGCCGACGTACTGCGAGCCCTGGCCGGGGAAGACGAAGGCGATCGTGCGCGCGCGCGGAGCGTCCGGCGCGTCGGTTGGCTGCGTCACGTTG
>DASTYP010000201.1:0-3291 GCA_035764845.1 Candidatus Limnocylindria bacterium | reverse complement strand
CGGCGCCTCCACCACCAGCCGGGTCACGTTCGGAGACAGCTGCGTGCGAGCGACGATGCGATGCATGAGCCGATGCTCCGCGCGCCGGCGCGCGATCCCATCGGTCAGTGGGCCCCAACTGGCGGGCCCTTTGGCCCGGGCACTGCCGGGACAACGCGGCGCGGCAGCCGCGCTGCAGGTCAGCCGACCGTGGTGACCTGCTTCCCCTTCGGCCAGTAGAGCTCCTTCTTGACGTGGAACTCCGGGAAGCCGCGCTCCATGAGGACCGCCTCGACGTTCAGGATCATCTCGGGATTGCCGCAGATGTACACGACGGTGCGGTCGGGCTGCAGCCCCAGGTCCTCGCACACCGACGCGACCACCTGCTCCACGCGGCCGGTGCGACCGCTCCAGGCGGCGTTGCGCGGGTCGCCGGGGCGCGAGATCGTCGGGACGTACTGGACGGGGTAGCCGCCACCGCGCTCCCAGCCCTCCAGGATGTCGCGGTAGCCGAGCTCGTCGGCGTACGAGCAGCCGTGCAGCATGACCGTCCGGCGCGGGCGGTCCATGGTGTCGCGGATCATCGACATGAACGGCGCGATGCCCGTCCCGGTCGACACGTAGAGGTGCGTCCGGTCGTCGTCCGGCTCCAGCACGAACTTGCCCTTCGGACCGATCATCCGCATGCCGTGGCCGATCGGCAGCCGCCACAGCAGGGTTGTGAAGCGCAGGATCGGCACGAGGCGGACGTAGAACTCGTAACCGCCGTCGCCAGACTCGCGCGGCGCCGAGGCGACCGAATAGGGGCGCTGGACCAGCTTGTCATCGGCGTAGACGCCGATGGTCATGTACTGGCCGGGTGAGAACTCGATCGGCTCGCCGTCGAACTTGACCCAGAAGTAGCCGAGGTCATCGGTCTCGTCCACGCGGCGCACGAGGCGCGCGTTGTAATGCTCGGACTCCAGCGAGATCTCGCGTCGGTCCTCGGTGAGGATCTCCACGCCGATCAGTGTAGTCACCGGCCCCGGACGTCCGGTCGCTACAATCGCCGTCCCGATGCCCGACCGCTTCTACCTGACCACCGCGATCTTCTACCCCAGCCCGCGTCCGGCGCTGCACTCGATCTTCGAGGCCATCGGCGCCGACATGATCGCGCGCTACCACCGCCTGCTGGGCGACGACACGCGGTTCCTGACCGGTCTCGACGAGCACTCCGCCAACGTGGAGCGCGACGCGCGGGAACAGGGAGTGGACCCGCACACGCTGATCGACCCGTGGGCCGAGACCTGGGAACGGACCTTCGAGCGTTACCTGATCAGCGCGGATCGGTTCATCCGCACGACGGATCCCGACCACGCCGACGCGGCCGCCGAGATGGTCCGACGCGCCCAGGCCAACGGCGATGTCTACCAGGGCGTGTACTCGGGCTGGTTCTGCACCGGCTGCAACGAGTTCAAGACCGAACAGCAGCTGGTGGACGGGCGATGTCCCGAGCACCCGACCCTCGATCCGCAGTGGCTGGAGGAGTCGAACTACTTCTTCCGTCTCTCGGCCTACCAGGAGCGCCTCGAGCGCCTGTATGCGGAGAACCCCGCGTTCTGCGAGCCGGAACACTTCCGCAACGAGGTCCTCGGCTGGCTGCGCGAGGGGCTGCGGGACTTCAGCATCAGCCGGGCCGGTGGCACGTGGGGCATTCCGTTCCCGGGCGATCCGTCGCACCGGATCTACGTCTGGTTCGACGCGCTGGTGAACTACCTCACCGGCGCGGGCTTCCCCAACCATCCCGACGAGGTCGAGCGCTGGTGGCCGGCGGACCTGCACGTGATCGGCAAGAACATCACGCGCTTCCACTGCCTCTACTGGCCGGCCATGCTCATGAGCGCGGGCCTGCCGCTGCCGAAGCAGGTCTTCGCGCACGGCTTCATGCTCGAGCGCGGCGAAAAGATGAGCAAGACGCGCGGCAACGTGCGCGACGCGTGGGAGACGGCGGACACCATGGGCGTCGACGGCGTCCGCTACGCCGTCCTGCGCGAGGTCCCGTTCGACCGCGACGCCGACGTCACCTGGGACGGCTTCGTGCGCCGATACAACGCCGACCTGGCCAACGACCTCGGCAACCTGGTCAACCGCACCATCAGCATGGCGACGCGCTACCTGGGTGGCGAGCTTCCGCCGGTGACCGATGCGGGCGCCGCGGCCGACCTGGAGCTGCGTGCCGCCGCCGAGCGCTCGGTGGCGGCCTATCGGGCCGCCATGGGGCGGCACCACCTCGACGAGGCGCTGGCCGCGATGATGGAGGTCGCGGGCGCCGCGAACGGCTACGCGGAGTCGCAGGCGCCGTGGGCGCTCAACAAGGCGGGGGAGCGAGAGCGCGTGGGCCAGGTGCTGGCGTGCATGGCGGAAGCGTGCCGCATCGTCGGGCATCTGCTTGCGCCCGTGGCGCCCGTGGGCGCACGCCACATCCACGAGCAGCTGGGCGTGCCGGCGCCGTACGACGAGCGCGGCGCCGGCGGGCCCGGGCTCGAGGCGCTGGTCCGTTGGGGCGCTGGTCCGTCGTCCTGGCGGACGGGCAGTGCCAGCCCGATCTTCCCGCGGCTCGAGCTGGAGGCGACCGCCTGAGCCGCCGCCGCGGCCCTCGGCGACTCCCGGGGCTCGTCGACTCGCATGCCCATCTCCAGCACGAGCGATTCGCGGGCGCGGTCGAGCCCGTGCTCGAGCGGGCCGTCGAGGCGGGCCTGGAGCGGATCCTGGTGCCCGGCTGGGACGTCGCCTCATCAGAGGCGGCGCTCGAGCTCAGCGCCCGCCATCCCGGCCTCGTCGACGCGGCCGTCGGCGTGCATCCGCACCACGCTCGTCACATGGACGAGGCCGCGTGGACGCGCCTGGAGGGGCTCGTGGGCGACCCGCGGACGCGCGCGATCGGCGAGATCGGGATCGATCACTTCCGCAACCTCTCGCCGCCCGACGTCCAGCGCGCCGTGTTCGACCGGCAGCTGGAGCTGGCGGGCCGGCACGGGCTGGCGGTGCTCGTCCACGATCGTGACGCGCACGCGGAGGTCACGCAGGCCCTGGTCGCGTGGGCTCGGACCTCGGGACGCGGCACGCCGGGCGTGATCCATGCCTTTTCCGGAGACGTGGCGATGGCGCATCGGCTGATCGCCGCCGGCTTCCTGGTGTCGTTCGCCCTGCCGCTGACGTTCCGCACTGCCGTCGGTCCGCGGGCTGCGGCGCCGTCGCTCGAGGCCGGCACGTTCCTGGTCGAGACCGACTCGCCCTACCTCGGCCCCGACCGGGACCGCGTCAACGAGCCGA
>DASTYP010000200.1:0-5832 GCA_035764845.1 Candidatus Limnocylindria bacterium | reverse complement strand
GGTGGAGCTCGCCGGTGGCCTCGATGGCCCGCTGCAGTGGGCTCGTGCCGCGCTGGATCGCGGGATGCCGTACGTGACGGCGAACAAAGCCCTCTTGGCGACGCACGGGGCCGAGCTGGCGGAGCTGGCCGAGCGACGCGCCGCGGCGCTGCTGGGGAGCGCATCGGTCGGGGGCGGCACGCCGATGATCGAGACGGTCCAGCACCTGGCGGCGACCGGCGACATCGAGCGGGTGCGTGGCGTCGTGAACGCCACCACCACCTACATCCTCTCGGCCATGGGCGAGGGCCGCAGCTACGCCGATGCACTGCGCGAGGCGCAGGAGGCCGGCTACGCCGAGGCCGATCCGAGCTTCGACGTCGACGGCCGCGACGCGGCCCAGAAGCTCGCCATCCTGGCGTCCGTGGCCTGGGGCCGCTGGCGGCCGGAGTCCGATGTCGAGACGGCGGGCATCCGCGATCTCACCGTGGCAGCCGGCGACACGGTGCGCCTGGTGGCGGAAGCGACCCCCGACCAGCGTCGCGTGGCGCCCACGCCCGTCGAGGGCGACGACCCCGTTGCCCGAGCCATCGGCGTCGAGAGCGTTCTCGAAGTCACCGTCCGTGACGCCGGCGTCTTCCGCGTCTCGGGACCCGGCGCGGGCGGACGGGCCACGGCCGGTGCCGTGTACGGTGACCTCGCGCGGCTGGTGACCGGGGAGCGCCCCATCCTCTTCTCGGCTATGGTCGGGCGATGAGCGACTCCTCCTGGCCGATCGTCGGTGTCGCGGGTGCCCGTGGCGTCGTCGGTGGCGTCTTCTGCTCCATCCTGGCCGATGCGGGCCTGCCCGCCGAGAACCTCCGCCCCTTCGGCAGCGGTGACGGCAACACGCTCGAGTACCGCGGGACATCCGTGCCGGTGACCGTGCTCGACGACGAGTCGGCACGCGAGCTGGACGTGCTCTTCCTGGCGGTCGATGGCCCGCAGAGCCGCGAGATCATGGCCGGCCCGGGTGCATCGGTGCCGCTCGTGGTCGACAACTCGAGCGCCTTCCGCCTGGCCGATGACGTTCCGCTCGTCGTTCCCGAGGCCAACGCGCACGCCGCCCGCGAGCGATCCGGCAACCTCATCGCCAACCCGAACTGCACGACCGCCGCGGCCGTCGTCGCCCTGGCGCCGATCCGGGACGTCGCGGGCCTGGCGTCCGTCGACCTGGCGTCCTACCAGGCGGTCAGCGGCGCGGGTCGCAAGGGCCTCGACGCGTTCGAGGCGGAGCGGGGGACCGAGCACCGGGAGCGCGCTGACGACTCGCCGTTCCACGGCCGCATCGCGGACAGCGTGGTGCCGCAGATCGACGTCCTGGACGAGACCGGATGGACCGGCGAGGAGAAGAAGATCCACGCCGAGCTGCGCAAGATCCTCGAGCTGCCGGACGTGGACGTGGCCGCCACCACAGTCCGCGTCCCGGTCCACACCGGCCACTCGGTGGCGCTCCACATTCGGACCGAGCGCGACACGACCGTCGAGGAGCTGGAGGGCGCGCTGCGGGCCGCGCCCGGCCTGGAGTACCGGCCGGCGGACGGATCGGAGCGCCACCCGATGCCGCTCGACGTGGAGGGCCGCGACCCGGTGCTCGTCGGCCGCCTGCGCGCCATCCCCGGGCGCCCGCGCGGCTTTGCCCTGTGGCTGAGCAGCGACAACCTGCGCAAGGGCGCGGCGCTGAACGCCATCCAGAGTGCTGCCGCCGCCGATCCCGACCGTTTCGGGCGGCTGCTCCCGCCCGCTCGGTGACCGGCGCGTCCGGCGTCGGGTTCATCGGCTTCCGCACCGATCGGTTCGACGCCATGGTCGCGCTGTTCCGCGACCGCATCGGCCTCGAGGTGATCCGCGAGGCGCCCGGCGCCACCTGGTTCCGGCTCGGCACGGACGCCGAGCTGCACGTCTACGCCGATACGGACCGGGACCACGCCTTCTTCACCACCGGGCCGGTGGTCGGACTCCGTGTCGCGGACGTCGAGGCGACGCGTGCGGCGCTCGAGGCGGATGGCCTGACGATGCTGACCGAGGTCGAGCGCACCGACTCGGCCGCGTGGTGCCACTTCCGCGCGCCGGACGGCTCCGTGCTGGAGATCATCGGACCCGCGTAGACCCCGAAGACCCTGGCTGGAGTCGCGAGGTGACACTCAGCACGGTCGATCTACGCCATTCGGCCCCGGACATCTCAGCCCAGACTGAGACACCTCTTCGTGTTGATGGCTTACCTCGCGCTTGTCCGGCGCCCGTGGGTGCGAGATGGCCGCCGCCACCGGTGAGCGGGAGAACAACGTGAGCAACCATCTGGCGAAGCTGCGCGCAGGGGGTCTCGTGCGCGCCAGTCGCCATCAGGCTGATGCGCGCTGGGTGTCCTACGAGCGCGACGACGACGCCTGTGCGCGGGCGCTCGCGATCCTCGGAGGACTCCTCACATGACGGCTCCGGTCCGCGTCATCCGCCGCCGGCCGGCCTCGGCGCCGCTCTACCTGCTCGACGTCAGCGTCGAGCGCGGCGATCGGACGAGGGCGCACGGTGCGCTGTGGGATGGCGTGCTCAATGCCTCGCCCGAGGACACCAACGACGGACCGAGCCCGGTCGAGGCGCTGCTGGCAGCCGTGGCCGCTTGCTTCGTGCGCAACCTCCGCTGGGTGGCCGATGGCTCGCACGTCGAGTTCGACCGCATCGACCTGCACATCGCAGCCGAGCGGAGCGACGCGCCGCCGGCGATCACTGCGGTCCACGTCGAGGTCGATCTCACCACGGCGGCACCAGGCGGGCGCGTTGCCGGCATCGTCGAGCGGGCGCTGAAGACCGGCACCATCACTCGCACCGTCGCGCGGTCTACGAGATTCACGCTGCGGTTGCGCGTGAATGCCGTGGAGTGGCCGGTCGAGGTGGAGAGCGCTATGGTCGGCCGATGATCGACGAGAGACACGAGCTCCTGAAGACACTGCGCTCCACGCCCCTCGTGGTCGAGCGGCTGGTCCGCGGCCTCCTTGACGCGCAGGTGCGCAGACGTCCGTCCGAGGGCGAGTGGGCGATCATCGAGGTAGTGGCCCACCTGGGTGACACCGACGAGCGGACGGTGGAACGCCTCCGGCGGATGCTCGCGGAGGATGAGCCGATGCTCGAGCCGTACGACCAGGCGGCGCTGGCGGTCGAGCGCAACTACATCGGCATGGATCTCGCCGAGCAGCTGGGGCGCTTCGCCGACGTTCGCGCGGAGCACGTGCGCTTGCTGGCGGCACTCGATGATGCCGGCTGGCTGCGGTCGGGCATCCACGGCGAGCACGGCAGGATCACCGTCCAGCAGCTGACCGCCCACAGCGCAGGCGAGGATGGCGACCACCTGGGCCAGATCGCCAGACTGGTTCCCGGGCGCTAGACGGCTGGCAATCGCCGAACGAGGCTGTACGTCACCGGCCGGAAGTAGCGGGTCCAGAAGCGCGTGGCGAGCAGGTTCGCCGTCTCGAAGTCGACCGCGATTCGTTCGTAGCCGCCGTCGCGAGCCCACGCGACCGCCGTCGCCAGCATCGTCTCGGCGACGCCTGCCCGTCGGTGCTCCACCCGCACGAATGCCCCGACGATGCTCGCCGTCCGTTCGTCGCGGATCACCGTCGCGGCATCGTCCGACGACGGGCCGACGAGCAGGTGGCCGACGATCTCGCCACCGACCTCGGCGAGCAGCACCGCCGCGTCCGCGCGCCCGATCCGGCGTCGCTGCTCCTCGAGCGTCCGCGCCGCCCCGAGGCTGAAGAACACCGGCGTGCCGGCCAGGTGTTGACGCAGCCCCTCCTCCAGGTCGCCGAGCCTCGCGGCATCGGAGCGCCGGGCCCGGCGGACGCGCACGCCGGTGGCCGCCGTGGGGATCGGCGTCAGGTCGCGGATCCCGTCCATCACCTCGTGCCCGAAGCCCAGCCAGCTCCATGCGCCGAGGCCCACGCGGTCGCTGGCGTGGACGCTGACGTGCTGCGTCCGCGACCCGTCGGCCACCCATCGGTCCGCGGCGGCGGCGTACAGGTCCTGGATGACCCCGGTGCGGCCCCGTCCCGACGCCGCCCACGCCCACTCGGGCGTGAAGGTCCAGCGACGATCACCGCGCGTCACCTCGAACGCCACGAGGTAGCCGCGCAGCCGTCCACCGTCCACGAGCGCAACGCCGCTGCCGTGCCGCTGGATCGCGTCCAGCTCCGGCAGGTAGGTCGTTGCCTGCTCCCACCGGGCCGGCAGCAGCGGATTCCTCCGACGCCCAGCGCGGAACGCCGCGGCGGCCAGCGCGGCAGCCGCCTCGTGATGCATCGGCTCGAAGGGGACGATCTGCACGATCGGATGCTAGTCGCGCCCGCCGCACTCGCCTGGTGACCATCGCAGCAGTCGGGCCGGGCCGTTCGGCCCTACCCGGGGGTGGGTGCCGGGCGCAGGTTCGCGGCATGACGCCCGTCGCGGAGCTGGAGCCGGCTGCCTCGGTCGCGGCCGCTCCCTGGAGCCCGCTCCTCATCGCCGTCGACCGATGCAAAGGGTGCGAGCTGTGCATCTCCGCGTGCCCGAAGCACGTGCTGGCGCTCGACCGCTCACGCGTCAACGCCCTCGGGTATCACCCGATCGAGCTGCTCGACGCGGCCGGGTGCACCAGCTGCGCCTTCTGCGCCCGGGTCTGCCCCGATGCGGTATTCACCGTCCTGGCGGCGCCCAAGGGCGGTCCCAAGTGACCGCGACCACGACAGCCACCGATTCCGCGGCCGCAGCGCTCTCGCCGGATGAGCGCCGCGGCCGCACCCTCATGAAGGGCAACGAGGCGATTGCCGAGGCCGCCATCCAGGCCGGCTGCGAGGCGTACTTCGGCTATCCCATCACCCCGCAGGCCGAGCTGCTGGAGTGGATGGCGAAGCGGATGCCGGAGCTCGGCCGCGTCTTCGTACAGGCCGAGAGCGAGCTGGCGGCGATCAACATGGCGCTGGGCGCCGGCGCCACCGGCGCGCGGGTGCTGGTCAGCACCTCGAGCCCGGGCATGAGCCTGATGGCCGAGGCGATGAGCTACATGGCCGGCTCCGAGACCCCCGTCGTGCTGGTCAACGTCATGCGTGGCGGCCCCGGGCTGGGGAGCATCGGTCCGTCGCAGAGCGACTACCTGCAGGCCACGAAGGGCCACGGGCATGGCGACTACAAGGTCCCGGTGCTCGCGCCGGCGTCCATCGCGGAGGCCGTCGAACTGGTGCCGGCCGCGTTCGAGCTGGCGGAGCGCTACCGCACGCCGGTCATCCTCCTGGCCGACGGCATCCAGGGCCAGGCCATGGAGGCGGTGGACCTCGTCTTCCGCAACCCCGAGCGGCCGGCCTTCGACTGGGCCCTGACCGGGGCCGAAGGCCGCGCGCCGCGCGTCGTCCGCTCCCTGCACCTGCACCCCGAGGAGCTCGAGCAGCACAACACGGCCCTCCAGGCCAAGTTCGCGCGGATCGCGGCCAACGAGGTCCGGTGGTCGGGGGAGCGGCTCGAGGACGCGGACGTCGTCCTCGTGGCGTACGGCACGGCGGCGCGGGTCGCGCACAGCGCCATGGTCCTCGCGCGTGACGAGGGCATCCGTGCCGGGCTCTTCCGGCCCATCAGCCTGTGGCCCTTCCCGGAGGCGGCGCTCCGCGACCTCTCGGCCCAGGTCAACGGCATTCTCGTGGTGGAGCTGTCGGCGGGCCAGATGATCGAGGACGTCCGGTTGGCCGTGGAGGGACGCTGCCGCATCGGCTTCCATGGACGCACCGGGGGGATGGTGCCGACGCCCGCGGAGGTGCTGACGGCGCTCCGGGCACAGCGAGAGGAGGCCGCGTC
>DASTYP010000199.1:0-7237 GCA_035764845.1 Candidatus Limnocylindria bacterium | reverse complement strand
ACCTCGATGAGCTCGAGGCCGTCATCGGTCAGGGCGAAGACCGCGCGGTCGGTGATGTACCGGACCTGCTGGCCGCGCTCGCGCGCGAGGTGCCCGTTGAAGGAGATCTCCCGGACCTTCGGCACGAACTTCGAGAGCCGCCCCTCGGACACGATGCGCACGCCGTCGTCGATGTCGAGCTCGAGGCCCTGGGCAGTCAGCGTGCCCACGAAGTTGATGCGCGGCGTGCGAGCGCTGATGTTCGGGAAGCCGCCGGGACCGCGGACGCGGCCCTCGAAGGCGTGGACGTTGACGTTGCCCTCGGCGTCGACCTCGGCGAACGAGAGCGACGCGATGTCGAGCCCGCCGCCGTCGTAGAAGTCGAACATGTACGGCTGGTCGATCATCGCCTGGTAGTTGAAGCCGGCGCCGCCCTCGTTGCCGGCGACCGGCACCCCACCGAAGATGCCCTGCTCGACCGTCAGGGTCAGCTGGTCGGTGATCCCCTCCTCCCAGGCGACGCGGCCGATCAGCTGGCTGATCCCGAAGCCCAGGTTGCAGATCGCCCCTGGCGGGAACTCCAGGAGCGACCGGCGCGCGATGATCTTGCGCACGTCGAGCGGAAGCGGCGGCTCCGGCGTGACGGGCTTGCGCAACGCCCCGGCGTAGTACGGCGAGTCCTGCGTGACGTAGGTCTGCCACTGGTGGTCGTCCACGTAGACGTAGTCGACGAGCGCGCCGGGCACCTTGACGTCACGCAGGGGGAGGCTGCCGCGCCGGCCGAGGCGCTTGACCTGCGCGATGACGATGCCGCCGCTGTTGCGCGCCGCCATGGCCATCGCCAGCATCTCGCCCTGGACGGCCTCTCCCTCCATCGTGATGTTGCCGTCCTCGTCGGCCGTCGTCCCGCGGATCACCGCCACGTCGATGGGGAAGGCGTGGAAGAAGAGCCACTCGCGACCGCGCAGCGTGACGACCTCGACCAAGTCCTCAGTCGTCACCGCGTTCTGCTTGCCGCCGGTGTGGCGCGGATCGACGTAGGTCCCGAGCCCGACCTGCGTCACCAGGCCCGGCCGCCCCGCGGCGATCTCGCGGGTCAGCTGGCTGAGCACGCCCTGCGGGAACGAGTACGCCTCCAGCTGGCCGGCCTCCACCAGGGCGCCGAGCCCCGGCTCGTTGCCGATGTTGCTGCCGATGGTTCGGCGCATGAGGCCCGGCAGCCCGAGCTGGCTGAAGCCGCGATCGGCGAAGTCGCCGATCCCGACGATGCGGACGGTGGTCAGGTCACGCGGCCGTCCCTGCTCCTGGAAGACCGCCGCCAGCTCGTCGATGAAGCGCTGCGGAACGGCGTGGCCGGCCCCGGAGCCGCCGATCAGGACGGTCTTGCCGTCCTCGACCTTCCCGACGGCCTCCCGGACCGAGATGATCTTGGTCACGGCATGTAGCTCCCACCGTTGGGGTTGAGGGTCTGGCCGACGAACAGCGCCGCCGCGTCGGACAGGAGGAAGACGACCGCATCGGCGACCTCACCGGCCTCGCCGAACCGGCCGAGCGGGATGTCGCGCATGCGCTGCCGGCCCGTCTCGGTCTCGGCCAGGTCGGCGGTCATCTCGGTCACCGTGAAGCCGGGAGCGACCGCGTTGATGCGCACCCCGTACGGAGCGAACTCGCGTGCGAGCGAGCGCGTGAGGCCGATGAGCCCGGCCTTCGCCGCGCTGTACGCCGCCGTCTGGGTGATGCCCATCTGGCCCAGGCGCGAGGCGACGTTCACGATGGCGCCGCTCCCACGTTCGACCATGCTCGGCAGCGCGGCGCGCGAGGTGTGGAAGGCGGCGCTCAGGTCGGTCGCGATGACCGCGTCCCACTCGTGGGGTTTGAGGTCCAGGAACGGGCCGACCTGGGTCCGGCCGGCGTTGTTCACCAGCCCGTCGATTCGTCCGAAGTGGCCGATGACGCCCGCCACGAGCTCTTCGGCCTCGCCGCCGTCGGCGAGGTCGGCGCGGAAGACGGCTCCCTCGCCGCCCGCCTCGCGCACACGTTGCAGGGTGCGCTCCGCGCCCTCGGGGTGCGAGTGGCAGTGGATGGCGACGCGCGCGCCGACGGCGGCCGCGCGAACGGCCACCTCGGCACCGATGCCGCGGCTGCTCCCCGTCACGAGGACGACCCGGTCCTGGAGAAGTGTCATGCCGTCACGTGCCTCGATGGGTGCCGGGCCGAGCGACGCCAGCGGCGCCACCCGGCCCACTCACTGGTTGCCTACTGATAGTCGTTGGTGAAGAAGTCCGATGGCTCGACGGTGCTCTCGATGATCCCCGCGCTCGAGAGGACGTCCTGGGTCTCGGCCCACTTCTCCTCCGACTGCACGAGCAGATCGTCGCCCGCGTACTCGAAGGCGCCCTCGAGCAGCTTCGCATGCACCTCGCGGCGCTCCGCCGTCTCCGGGTTCGCCGCCTCGAGCGCGTCGAGCGCCGCCTCCGGATCCTCGCGAGCCGCCTCGAACCCGCGCCGCACGCCGTCGACGAAGCACGCGACCTGGTCGGGGTTCTCGGCGATGTAGTCGGGGTGAGAGGCGATGGCCAGCCCGTAGATGTCCTGGCCGTAGTCCGAGAACGGGACCACGTTCAGGTTCTCATCGGGGTTGGGATCGATGTTCGCGACCTCGTTGCCGAAGAAGGTGATGAAGTCGACCTGGTCGGCCAGGAGCTGGGCGATGCCCGGCGCCGGCACGCTGACCTCGCGCACGTCGGTGATGTCGTTCTCCTGGAACAGGGCGTTCAGGAGCAGGTACGGCGAGCCACCCGGAACGGCGCCCCACGTCTTGCCCTGGACGTCCTCGAGGGCCTCGATGCCCGCCGACTTCTTGGAGACGATGGCCGAGGGGTTGGTCTGGTACAGGACGCCGAGCGCGGTGATCTCCAGGCCCCGGGTCCGGCCCGCCACGATCGAGACGGCGTCGGTCAGGCCGAACTCCTGCGAGCCGTTGGCGACCTGCTGGGCCGTGTCGCCCGAGCCCTGCCCGGCGGCCATCGACACGTCGAGCCCGCACTCCTCCCAGAAGCCCTCCTGCTTGGCCAGGAAGAAGGGTGCGTGATTGCCGGCGAGCACCCAGTTGAGCCGGAAGTCGACGCTGGTCATGGCGACCTCGGTCGGCTCGGGCGTGGCCTCGTCGGACGGCGCATCGCTGGCCGGGGCGGTGCTCGCCGACGGCTCCGCGGTCGCCGCGGCCGACGACTCGTCCCCCTGCCCGCACGCGGCGAGCACGAACATCAGGCCCAGCAGCAGTGCCAGGTAGCGGGGCATCCCCTTCATCTCCCGTGTCCTCCTTCGTTCATCAATCCTTCGCGGTCGACCGGGCTAGAAATCCTTTTCCTCACCTCCAATGCTCCGCCGTCGATGGAACGTGTCTCCGTTGGCCTCAGGTTCCGAGGTAGGTCGACTCGTCGCGGTGCCACGGCAGCAGCAGCCGTTCGATGACACCCACGATGAGGAACAGCACCACGCCGATCACGATCAACAGGATCAGCGACGCGAACAGCAGGGTCGAGTCGAGCAGAGTGTTCGCGTACACCAGCAGGTAGCCCAGCCCCGCATCGGCGCCGACCCATTCGCCCACGACGGCACCCACCACGGCGAGGGTGATGCCGATCTTCAGGCCCGCGAAGATCTGGGGCAGCGCGTGTGGAAACCGGACCTTGAAGAAGATCTGCGCCTGGTTGGCGTGGACCGAACGCAGCAGGTCCAGCAGGTTGCGATCGACCGAGGAGAAGCCCTCGGCCGCGGTGACGGTGACCGGGAAGAAGACCATCAGGGCGGTGACCACGATCTTGGGCCACAGGTCGAACCCAAGCCACAGGACGAGGAGCGGCGCGATCGCGATCTTCGGCACCGCCTGCGACGCCACGATCAGGGGGTAGAGCGTGTTACGCACCACCGCGGAGTAGGCGATCGGGATGGCCAGGCCCAGCCCCAGCGCCACGCCCAGCGCAAAGCCGATGCCGATCTCGGTCAGCGTCACCACGCTGTGCTCCCACAGCAGCGGGAACGACCGGACCAGCCGCTCGACGATCGCCGTGGGCGCCGGGAGGATGTACGCCGGCACGTCGGTGAAGCGGGACGCGAGCTCCCAGACGACCACGATCGCGACGAGCAGCAGCACCGGCAGGACCATGCGCTGCCACGGCCGCCGCCCCTCCGGAAGCAGCTCCGCGTCGTCGCGGTCGACCAGGTCGGCGGCACCGACGCGGACCTCGTCAGTCGCCTGTGCCATTCGACGTCTCCTCGATGTACTGGCGAAGCTCGGCCTCGTAGCGGGTGAACGCCGGGCTCGCCCGCACCTGCCCGCTCCGCGGACGAGGCAGGTCGATCGTGACGTCCGCGCGGATGCGCCCCGGACGTGCGGACAGCACGACCACCCGGTCGCTCAGCAGCACCGCCTCGGGGATGGAGTGGGTGACGAAGACCACGGTGCGGCTGCCGTCCCAGATGCGGAGCAGCTCCTCACCCATCCGGTCGCGGGTGATGGCGTCGAGCGCGGCGAACGGCTCGTCCATCAACAGGATCTCCGGGCTGAGCGCGAGCGCCCGCGCGAGCGCGACGCGCTGGCGCATGCCGCCGGACAGCTGCGACGGGTAGAAGTCCTCGAAGCCGCCGAGCCCGACCGTGCGCAGCAGGTCGTCGACCGGCGCCGCCTGGTCCCGCTCACCGGTGATGTCCAGCAGCAGCCGCGCGTTGCCCAGGACCGTGCGCCACGGCAGCAGGGTCGCGTCCTGGAAGACGACCCCGAACTTCCGGGCCCGGAGCGCGTCGTCCACGCTTCCGCCGTCGATGCGGACCTCCCCGCTGCTCCGCGTGACGAGCCCGCCGATGATCTTCAGCAGCGTCGTCTTGCCGCAGCCGGACGGTCCGAGCAGCGAGACGAACTCTCCGGCCGCGATATCGAGCGAGACGTCCTTCAGCGCCTCCTGCGTGGAGCGCGTCGTCCGGTAGCGCTTCGAGAGGTTGCGGATCTCGATCTGGTGACCTGCCACGCGGCCGCGCCCCGCGGTCGCTCCGGCGGTGGCGGCGGCCGTCATGACGCCACCAGCGCCGCCGGGACGTCGACGGCGACCCGTGCGGCACGACGCGGCTTCGAGGTCGAGCGGCGCAGGACGATCTCGTGCGCCAGCAGCCGGCGGTGAGGCCGCCGACCGGCCAGGATCTTCTCCGCCTGCAGGAAGCCGGAACGTCCGAGCTCGCGCAGCGGGAGGTGCACCGTCGAAAGGCTGGGGCTGGTGCGTGACGCGCCCGGGATGTCATCGAAGCCCGTCACCGACACGTCATCGGGCACCGAGACGCCGAGCTGCGCGAAGCGGTCGAGGGCGCCGAGCGCCTGGAGGTCGTTGGCGCAGGCGATGGCCGTCAGACGCGGGTCGGCTCGCAACAGGCGTTCGGCGCCATCCGCGCCACCGTCCTGGTCGAACGAGGCCGTGACGACGAGGCCGGGGTCGATGCCGATGCCCGCCTCGGCCAGTGCGCTCCGGTAGCCACGCTCGCGATCGGCGGCGACGTACAGCCACTCCGGCCCTCCGACGTAGCCGATGCGCCGATGGCCGAGCGCCACGAGCGCCCGCACGACCTCGGCCATGGCGGCGACGTTGTCGACGCCGACGAGCGCCGGACCGCGTGCGCTGGGCGACAGGTGCACCACGGCGGCTCCGTAGCGTTCCATGGCGACGAGGTGGCGGCCGATCCGCTCCTCGAATTCGGCGTTGCGGATCCCGCTGCCGGCGAAGAGGACGGCGGTCGCGCGCATGCCGCGCAGCAGCCGCACGTACGACTCCTCGCGCGCCGGGATCCGGTCCGAGGAGGACGTGATGACCAGGTAGCCGCTCGCCTCCGCCTCATCCTCGATGCCCCGCACGATCTCCGAGAAGTACGGGTCGGTGATGTCGTGGACGATCACGCCGACGATCGGGGCCCGGCTCTTGAGCAGGCCGCGGGCGAGCGCGTTGGGGACGAAGTCGAGCTCCGCCGCCGCGGCCTCGACCCGGCTCCGCGTCACCTGGCTCACGGCATGGGTGGACCCGGACAGCACCCGCGACGCGGTCGCGGGTGAGACACCGGCCAGCCGAGCAACGTCGACGATCGAGGCCATGGACACCCCGTGTGGGAAAAGGTTTGCAGTAGGCTAGGTCGTGCGCCGCGGCAGCGTCAAGGATTCCTGCCCATGCCGAGAGAAAAGGATTTCCACCGCGCGGCCGGGGCAGTATCCTGTGCCACAACATCACTGCTGGAGTGCGTCCGATGACTCTCAACTTCCGCGGCCTGATCGCTGCCACCGTCCTGCCGATGGACGCCGATGCGCGCGTCGACGAGGCCGCGCTGCGCGCGTACATTCGATGGGTCGCGGACCAGGGCGTCGTCGGCGTGGCGATCAACGCCGACACGGGCGAGTCCGCGCACCTGGCGCATGCCGAGAAGGTCCGCGTGCTGGAGGTCGTCCGCGAGGAGCTGCCGTCGAACGTGATGATGGTCGCAGGGCTCGGCGGGCCCTACACCGACGTCGCGGTCCAGCAGGCGAAGGACTACCGCGCCGCGGGCGCGGATGCGCTGCTCGTCTTCCCGATCCCCGCCTACCTCTCCTCGCCTCTGGACCCGGAGATCCCGGTCCGCTACCACCAGGCCATCGCCGAAGTCGGCGTGCCGCTGATCCTGTTCCAGCTGCAGCCGGCGCTGGGCGGCGTGAACTACGACCGCGCAACGCTCGAGCGGCTGCTGGCCATCGACGGGGTCGCGGCGCTGAAGGAGGCGTCCTTCGATGCGCGTCGCTACATGGACACCGTGGCGATGGTCCGCGCCTCCGGCCGCGACGTCGCGATGCTGACCGGCAACGACAACTTCATCTACGAGTCCTTCCTGCTCGGCGCCGAGGGGGCGCTCATCGGCTTCGGCGCGGTGATGACGCGCGAGCAGGTCGAGCTGATCCGCCTCGCCCACGAGCACCGCTACGAGGAGGCCGCGCCCCTCGCCGCACGGGTCCAGCGCCTGGCCGATGCCGTCTTCGCGCCGCCCGTCGCGAACTACCGCGCCCGCCTCAAGGAGGCGCTGGTCATGCTCGGCGTCCTCGAGAACGCGACGGTCCGAACGCCACTGCTGCCGATCAGCGAGACCGAGCGTCGTGCCCTCCGTGAGGTGCTGGCCGAGGTCGGACTGCTCGAGGCCGTGGCCGCCTGACGGCGCCGATGCGCCTCGCCACGATCCTGGACGCCGGCGTTCCGCG
>DASTYP010000198.1:0-2579 GCA_035764845.1 Candidatus Limnocylindria bacterium | reverse complement strand
CTCGGGCCGTTCCAGCTGCTGGACGCACTCGGGCAGGACGCGGAGCGGCTCCTCGCGGAGCTCGAGCGACCCTCGCCGGCCTACGAGAACGGCTCCTCGCATTCGTTCGCGACCGGCGCCCTGGAGCCGCGGCCGGCGCGCCCCGGATCGGTCGACCTCGCGGCCGCCCAACGGGCGGAGCTGCCCTCCAACGCCGCGGCCACGACCCTCGACCTCGGCGACGGGATCCTGGGGCTGGAACTGCACGGAAAGCTGAACATCATCGGCCTCGACACCATCGCCATGCTGGAACGCGCCGTCGCCCTCGCAACCGAGCGCTACGACGGCCTGGTCATCGGCACGCAGGCGGCCGACTTCAGCGCCGGCGCCAACCTGGCGCTCCTGCTCCTGGAGGCCGAGGAGGGCGAGTGGCAGGAGCTCGACCGGGTGGTTCGCCGCTTCCAGGGTGCGGCCATGGCGCTCCGGCACTCGCCGATCCCCGTGGTGGTCGCGCCGCGCGGCCGCACGCTGGGCGGTGGCGCGGAGCTGGTCCTGGCTGCGGACCGGGCCCAACCGCTGGCCGAGACCTACATCGGCCTGGTCGAGCTGGGCGTCGGCCTGATCCCGGCCGGCGGCGGCTCCACCGCCATGGCGCGGCGGATCGCCGAGCGGCTGCCGGACGGGGCGCGGGGCGACCTCTTCCCGCTGTACGGGCACGTCTTCACCGCGGTCGCCTCGGCCACCGTGGCCACCGGCGCCTTCGAGGCCCGCCGCTACCTCTTCCTGAGGGACGCCGACCCCATCACCGCGGACCCCGACCGCCAGTGGGCCGATGCGGCTCGCACCGCCCGCACCCTGGCGCAGAACGGCTACCGGCCCCCGGGCGAGACCCGCATCCCGGTCCTCGGTCGTCGCGGCATCGCCGCCGCGGAGTCGCTGTCCTACAACCAGCTGGTCGCCCGCCAGATCAGCGAGTACGACCGGCGCCTGGTCCTGGAGCTGGCGCACGTGATGAGCGGTGGGGACGTGGCCGAGGGAACGGCGGTGAGCGAGCAGCACCTGCTCGACCTCGAGCGCCAGGCGTTCCTGCGCCTCCTGGGCGAGCGGATGACACGCGATCGCATCCGCCACATCCTCAAGACCGGCAAGCCGCTGCGGAACTGACGAGGAGATGGACCGATGAACCAGCTGCGTGACGCCGTCATCGTCTCCGCCGTCCGGACCGCGGTCGGCAAGGCGCCGCGCGGCACGCTGCGGGAGACGCCACCGTCGGAGCTCGGCATGGTCGCCGTGCGGGAGGCGCTCGTACGGGCTCCCGGCCTCGACCCGGCTGAGGTCGAGGACCTGATCCTCGGCTGCGCCATGCCGGAGGGGGCGCAGGGCCTGAACATCGCCCGACAGGTGGCGCTGGGGGCCGGGATTCCAATGAGTGCATCGGCGATGACCGTCAACCGGTTCTGCGCCTCCGGCCTCCAGGCGCTGGCCCTCGCCACGCAGGCGGTGCAGACCGGCGTCCACGACGTGGTCGTAGCCGGCGGGATGGAGTCGATGAGCTACGTCCCGATGATCGGCCACCACTTCGCGCCCGACCCGACGATGGCCGACACGCGGCCGCAGGTCTACCTCTCGATGGGCCTCACCGCCGAGAACGTCGCCGAGCAGTACGGCGTCAGCCGCGATGACCAGGACGCCTGGGGCCTGCGCTCCCACCAGCGGGCCTCGGCCGCTCAGCGCGAGGGCCGGTTCAGCGACGAGGTCGTGCCGGTCGCCGTGCGGCTCACCGAGCTCGACGCCGACGGCCGTCCATCGGTCCGGGAAACGGCGTTCGACGAGGACGAGGGCATCCGCCACGACGCCGATGCCGGCCAGATGGCCGGCTTGCGCCCCGTCTTCGCCGCCGGCGGGAGCGTCACGGCCGGCAACTCCTCGCAGATGAGCGATGGGGCGGCCGCCATGGTGGTCATGACCGGCGAGCGCGCCGCGGCCCTGGGTCTGACGCCGCTGGGCCGGTTGGTGAGCTTCGCGACCGCCGGCGTCGACCCCGCCATCATGGGCGTGGGTCCGGTCGAGGCGGTTCCCAAGGCCCTCGCCAAGGCGGGGGTGAGCCTCGACGACATCGCGGTCACTGAGTTCAACGAGGCCTTCGCCGCCCAGGTCGTGGCCGTGGTCCGCGAGCTCGGGCTGAACGAGGCGACGACCAACGTGAACGGCGGGGCCATCGCGCTCGGCCATCCCCTCGGCGCCACCGGCGCCAAGCTGACCGTGCAGCTCCTCTCCGAGCTGGCCCGCCGCGGGGCGCGATACGGGCTGGTGACCATGTGCGTGGGCGGGGGCCAGGGCGCGGCCGGAGTGATCGAGTGGCTCGGCGGGCGGCAACCGGCGCGCACGGCCGCGGCGCCGACGGCGCACACGGAGCGAGCCGCATGACGCGAAAGGTCCGAACTCACACCGCGCGCGCATCCGTCGCTCCGTCGCAGCGTTCCGCGCCCGGAGTGGTGGCGCGAAGCGCCTCTCTTCACATCCGGCGTGAATTGCGACCGTTCGGCCGGCCCGCCACGCGGCCGAAGCACACCTCGCGTGAATTGCGACCGTTCGGCCGC
>DASTYP010000197.1:0-2334 GCA_035764845.1 Candidatus Limnocylindria bacterium | reverse complement strand
GCGACCGCGTCCCAGTGGCCGTCATCGGCGAGGGCCGCATCGGCGCAGGTGGCGTGGGCGGCCATGGGCGGTCGGCCGGCCGTCGGCTGGTCCGGCTGGATCGGCTGACCGCAGAAGACGCAGTCGTTCATGACGGCACGGTACCGCGTCGACGTTTTGTCGAGAGCCGCAACCGCGCCGCGTCGTAGGGTTCGAATGGCGTCCGCTGGACGCCGCACAGACGAGGGACTGAACCGATGCGCAGCGTCCTGATGAACTACGTCCACCCCGACGACGCCACGGCGTACTACGCCCTGACGCCCGAGGAGCAGCAGGCCGATGTCGAACGCCACATCGCGTGGTTCCGCAAGCATGGCGAGCACATCGTCGGCGGCGAGGAGCTGGGCGAGCCGCAGCGGGTGAAGACGCTGCGGCGGGGGCGGCAGGGGGAGGGCGTCGTGGTCACCGACGGGCCGTTCGTCGAGACCAAGGAGCTGCTTGGCGGCTTCGTGATCCTCGAGACCGATACGCTGGAGCAGGCGCTGGCGATCGCGTCCGAGTGGCCGTCGTTGACCAGCCAGCCGAACGCGACGGTGCAGCTCCACCCCGTCTACGAGCGAGGCTGAGCCTCCTCCTCCTCCTCCAGCTCGAGGACCCAGCCGCGCAGCCAGAACTCGTCGTCCACCAGCTCGTCGAGGGCGGGACGGCGGACGAAGCCCAGGCCGGCGTAGATGCGCTGCGCGGCGAGCTGGGTGTCGCCCGTGTGGAGGGCGATGCGACGGCGGCCGTCGGCTCGCGCTCGCTCGATGCACGCGATCGTCAGCGCCCGCCCGAGCCCCCGGCCCTGCTGCTCCGGGGCGACGGCCAGCATGCGGATCCAGGCCGCGTCCGGGTCGTCGCCCTCGGCGTACGGCCCCGGGCCTCGGACGTAGGTGACGGTCCCGACGAGTTGGCCGGCCATCACCGCCACGAGCACCGTGCCGCGCGATGCGCGATGGCCGACCCGACGCAGCACACCCTCGTAGTCGCCGAGGTCCTCGAACCTCGCGCGGTAGGCGCGCACCGTCAGGTCGGCGACGGCGTCGTGCTCGTCCGGGCGGATGGGGCGGATCCGGGCGGCATCGGTCATGGCACGACTATGCGGGATGTCGCGCCGATGCACCGGCCAGACGCGCGTTCGGGCGGGCGTGGCACGGTCGCTGCATTGGGAGGGGCATGGAACTCGCCATTGCCCTGATCCTCCTGGCCGTCGGCGTCGTGCTGGAGCACGGCCGGCAGGCCGAGCCGGATCGGATCCGCGTCCACATCGACCGAGAGCGCTGAGAACCGGGCCGGCGGCTGCGGTCCACTCCGGGCGCCCCTAGAATCGGGGAGATGCCCGACTCCGCCACCACTACGCCGCCGCCACGCCCACGGCTCGCGCCCCAGGAGATCCTCGACCGTCTGAACCCGCCGCAGCGGGAGGCGGTCAGCCACGTCTCCGGTCCGCTCCTCATCCTCGCCGGTGCGGGGAGCGGCAAGACCCGCGTGCTCGCGCATCGGGTCGCGTATCTGATCGCCAGCGGCGTCAAGCCATGGCAGATCGTGGCAGTCACCTTCACGAACAAGGCAGCCGGCGAGATGCGGGAGCGCATTGCGGGGCTCATCGGCGAGGTCGAGGCGCGCGAGGCGACCATCGGCACCTTCCACGCCATCTGCGCGCGCATCCTGCGGCGCGACGGCGCCGCCATCGGTCTGACCCGCAGCTTCACCATCTACGACCGGGCTGACCAGGTGGCGCTCGTCAAGTCCGTGCTGCGCCGCCTCGACCTGGACGAGAAGCGCTTCAGCCCGGCCGGCATGCTGGCCTGGATCGGGCAACGCAAGGACGAGCTGGCCGACGTCGCGACGGCGAAGCGGCAGGCCGCGAACTACTACGACGAGACGGCGGCCGGCGTGTACGAGGCGTACCAGCGTCAGCTGGGCGAGGACGATGCTGTCGACTTCGACGACCTCCTCATGCGGACGGTGTTCCTCTTCGAGCAGCACCCCGACGTGCTCGCGAGGTATCAGGGACGCTGGCAGCAGATCCTCGTCGACGAGTACCAGGACACCAATCGCGCGCAGTACCTGATCTGCCGCCACCTGGCCGCGAAGCACCGCAATCTGGCCGTGGTGGGCGACGACGACCAGAGCATCTACTCGTGGCGCGGCGCCGATCTGCGGAACATCCTCGACTTCGAGGCCGACTACCCCGATGCGAAGGTCGTGAAGCTCGAGCAGAACTACCGCTCGACCCAGACGATCCTGGACGCCGCCCACGCGGTCGTGAGCCGCAACGTCGGACGCAAGGACAAGAAGCTGTGGACCGATCGG
>DASTYP010000196.1:0-3349 GCA_035764845.1 Candidatus Limnocylindria bacterium | reverse complement strand
TCGACCCAGACGTCGACGTTCGGGGCGTCGGGCGAGGCGTGGACGACGCGCACCATGGCGTCATCGGCTGCGGCCACGGGAACCGCGAGGGCGGCAACCAGCGCCGTGCCGGCCAGCATGCCGGCGAGGCGGGAGAGCGTTCGCATCGGAGAGGAATCCTCCAGTGGGCAATTCGGGGTTGTGCCCACCTCTACGGACCGTGCGGGTCCGTCGGATCAGCCGATGCGCAGGCCCACCTCGCATTCCGGATCAGGCCGGAGGAGGTCCACCTCTCCCCGGGGACCCGTGGCGCCGAGGACGAGCACCTCGCTCTTGAACCCCGCGATGCGCCGCGGCGGGAAGTTCACCACGCCCACGACCAGGCGGCCGATGAGCGTGGTGGGATCCGGGTAGGTGACCGTCAGCTGCGCCGAGCTGACGCGCTCGCCGAGCTCGGGGCCGAAGTCGATGCGCAGCTTGTACGACGGCTTGCGCGCCTCCGGGAACGGCTCGGCGGACAGGACGCGGCCGACGCGCATGTCGACGCGCAGGAAGTCCTCGAACTCGATCAGGGGTGGTCGGCGCCGGCCGCCGCGGCGCGGGAACGGCCGTGCGCGCCCGGATCATCCGGGCGGCCGAAGCCAGTCGCGTCGTCGGCGGCGTCATCGGAGGCGTCGTCCCCGGCGTCGCCTCGCATGATCCAGCCGATCCCCGGCCGCAGCTCCGCGGTGCCGTCCGGGTCGAGCTCACGGGCCAGGCGACCCCAGCCGGGGGTTGCCTCGAACGCGTCGGCGACCTGCTCGGCGGTCGTGGCGGTCCCGGCGTCGCTGAGGGCCGAGGCCCAGGCGAACGCGCGTACCGCACCACCCACACCCAGCCGATCGACCAGCGCGGCGAAGGCTGCCCGATCGGCCTCGATGCCGACGGCCGCGAGCCGGTCCACGAACCGCTGCGGGTCGACGGCGCCATCGGCCTCGTCGGCGTTCTCCTCGGTCTCGTCCGCGTTGACGTTCTCGGCGTGGGCGAGGCCCGGGGCATCGGCCCGTGCCTGGTCGGCACGATCGGTCCGATGGTCGGCGGCGCTGCCGCCGGCGAGGGCCGTCCCGACGACGACGGCGAGGGCCAACGCCATGGCGCCGGCGAGGGGGAGGATGCGGCGAATCATCGGCGTCATCGGTCGAGCATAGCCCTCGGTCGGCCTGCCGGTCCAGCCGCCTGGGTGCCGCCACGCACCGGCCCTCGACTAGGACTATCGGGCCGTTGGTGCGCGTCCCGTCGGTCCGTACGGTTCGCATCGGGGGGCGCGCCACGTGCCCCGCGCGCCCCCACCCTCATCGGAGGCATGGCGTGTCGTTCTGGAACTGGCGTCGCGGACCCGGCGGCGTGGTCAGTCATGGGACCTCGGCGGTCGCGGTCGAGCCCGACCTCGCGCCCATCGAGCTCTACACGGCCGATGCCCGCATCGTCGCGTGGATCGCGCCGAACGGGCAGCGCGTGACCGACCTGCTCAGCACGACCGATGTGCTGCGCCTCTGGCGCCCCAGCCCTGGACCGCTGGACGGGACCGATGCCGCCCGCTCGTCGGCCGGCGACAACGGCGAGTGGGAGATGCTGCCGACGGCGCAGGTGATCCTGGCCATGCCACCGGAGTGGCGTCCCAGCCGCCAGCTGCGGCTGCACAAGCGACTCCGTCGCGCGGCCCTCACCGCAGGTCCGTTCTCGGTCACCGGCAACGTGCACCTGCATCCCGGCGTCGACGTCGGACTGCACGTCGCGCGTCAGCAGCCCTTCATCCCCCTGACCGATGCGTACCTGCTCCACAACGGCACGCCGCCGTTCGAGCACGTGGTCAGCGTGGTGATCGTCAACAGCGCGCACGTCACCCAGATCGTCCCGCTCGTCACCCTCGCCTGACTGCGGCGGCTCCGGCTCGCCGCCGAGCGGCGCCATAATCGGCGCCGATGGCCGTCCTCCGCTCCACGATCGATCCCGACTCCGATGCGTTCGCGGCGAACGCGGCCGCCATGCGCTCCCTCGTGGACGACCTGCGAAGCCGGCATCGGGCCCTCGCCGAGCGCGGAGCGGCCGGTGACGATCGATCCATCGCGCGGCACCGTGAGCGCGGCAAGCTGCCCGTCCGCGAGCGCATCGACCGGCTGATCGATCCCGGCTCCGCGTTCCTCGAGCTCTCCGCCCTGGCCGCCACGGACCTGTACGACGGCGATGCGCCAGGCGCGGGCATCGTGACGGGTATCGGCCAGGTGGAGGGGGTGGAGTGCGTGCTCGTCGCCAACGACGCGACGGTCAAGGGCGGCACGTACTACCCGATGACGGTGAAGAAGCACCTGCGGGCGCAGGAGATCGCGCTGGAGAACCGGCTGCCGTGCCTCTACCTGGTGGACTCCGGTGGCGCCTTCCTGCCGCTCCAGGACGAGGTCTTCCCCGACCGCGACCACTTCGGGCGCATCTTCTACCACCAGGCCCAGCTCTCTGCGCGCGGCATCCCGCAGGTCGCGCTCGTCATGGGCTCTTGCACCGCCGGCGGCGCCTACGTGCCGGCCATGAGCGATGAGACCGTCATCGTGCGCGGCACCGGCACCATCTTTCTCGGCGGACCGCCGCTGGTGCAGGCGGCGACCGGCGAGGTGGTCAGCGCCGAGGAGCTCGGCGGGGCCGAGGTGCACACGGTCCGCTCAGGTGTGGCCGATCACTACGCGCTGGACGACGAGCACGCCCTGGCCATCGGTCGCCAGATCGTCCGCAACCTGGCGTGGCGCAAGCCCGATGCGCCGTGGGAGACCGCGGAGCCGACGGAGCCATCGGTCTCCCCCGATGAGCTCTCCGGGGTCATCCCGGCCGATCCGCGCCAGGCCTACGACGTCCGCGAGGTGATTGCCCGGCTGGTCGACGGCAGCGAGTTCCACGAGTTCAAGGAGCGCTACGGCGAGACTCTGGTGTGCGGCTTCGCGCGCCTGTGGGGCTACCCAGTCGGGATCGTGGCCAACAACGGCATCCTGTTCAGCGCTTCGGCGCTCAAGGGCGCCCACTTCGTGGAGCTGTGCTCGCAGCGCCGCATCCCGCTGGTCTTCCTGCAGAACATCACGGGCTTCATGGTCGGCCGCGAGTACGAGGCGGGCGGCATCGCGCGCGACGGCGCCAAGCTCGTGACCGCGGTCAGCACCACCAACGTGCCGAAGTTCACGGTCATCATCGGCGGGTCGTTCGGCGCCGGGAACTACGGCATGGCGGGGCGCGCGTACGGTCCGCGCCAGCTGTGGATGTGGCCGAACGCGCGCATCAGCGTCATGGGCGGGCAGCAGGCGGCGCGGGTGCTCTCGACCGTGCGCGGCGGCTTCGCGACCGATGCGGA
>DASTYP010000195.1:0-13976 GCA_035764845.1 Candidatus Limnocylindria bacterium | reverse complement strand
CGACTTCGCGCTGCCGTCGGAACTGACGCAGGCCTGCGGGATCGACGGGGAGAAGGCGACGGACCTGGTGCGGATCATCGAGTGCCTGGAGCCGACAGTCCTGGTGGGCACCACCGGCACCGCCGGGACCTTCCACGAGGGCGTGATCCGCGCGATGGCCGACCGATGCGAACGCCCGGTGGTCATGCCGCTCTCCAACCCAACGGCCGTGACGGAGGCGCGACCGGGCGACGTGATCGGCTGGACCGGTGGGCGGGCGCTCGTCGCGACCGGCTCGCCGTTCCCGCCGGTGACCTTCGGCGGCGAGACGCACGAGATCGGGCAGGCGAACAACGTCTTCGTCTTCCCGGGACTCGGGCTCGGCGCGATCGTCGCGGAGGCGACGCACATCACCGATGCGATGGTCCTGGCCGCCGCCCGTGCCCTGGCGGCCGCCGTCACGCCCGAGCGCCTCGCGTGCGGGGCGCTCTACCCGTCGGTGCGCGACCTGCGCTCCGTGTCTCGGTCCGTGGCGATCGCCGTCGGGCGGGAGGCGATCGAGTCGGGCCACGCCGGCGGTTCCCCCGAGACGCTGGAGGCCGAGGTCGACGCGGCGATGTGGTGGCCGCAGTACGTGCCCTACCAGCGCGGCTGAACTCCCGTGACCGTGGCCCGTGAGCCGGGACGGCGCCATCGAGAACGGATCTGCGGCGCCGTCCTGGTCGGCGGTGCCAGCCTTCGCATGGGCAGGGACAAGGCCGGGGTCGTGTTCGGTGGCCGCACGCTGTTGTCCCGGGTCGCGGAGACGCTCGCCGAAGTCGCCGATCGCGTCCTGGTCGTCGCCCGCGCGGACCAGGCCGTCGACGCGCCATCAGGCACGGAACTCGTGCGGGATGCCATCGCAGGCGCGGGACCCCTCGCGGGCCTCGACGCGGCCCTCCGCGCGTCGGGGAGCGACCTGCTCATCGTCGTCGCGGTCGACATGCCGCTCGTTCGTCGGGACGTCCTGGAGCTCCTGATCGATGCCGCTCGAGCGGACCCGGCTGCCGATGCGGTGATGCTCGTTTCGGACCACGGGGTCGAGCCGCTCCACGCGGTGTATCGGCCGAGCGCGACTTCGGTCATCGCCAGCCGTCTCGGGAGGGGCGCGTTCAGGCTCCTTGATCTCATCGACGATCTCGAGGTCGTGCTCATCCCGCCCGCGCGGTGGCGCGCGCTCGACCCGGACGGTGTGTCGACCACGAACGTGAACACGCCGGAGGACCTGCAGCGCATCGACCGCCGCTAGTCGGCGAAGGCGCTGTCGAGGAACTCGGACACCCACGTTCCGTACTCGGTCGCGCAGGCGGTCGCCAGCCCCGCATGGGCGCCACCCGTGCAGTCGCGCCGGGTGACATCGATCCCCAGACGCCGAGCCTCCTCGAAATTCGCGTCGACGCTCTCAGCGGGAACGTCCTCGGCGTCCGCGGTGCCGTGAATCAGCAGCAGCTCGCGGTCTCCCAGCCAGGCGAGTGAGTCGATCGGATCGACACTGGCGAGGTCGAGGCCGCCGGTGCGCAGCCAGATTGCGACCTGGGCGGCCCAGACGCCCGGGTAGGCCGGCTGCGAGATCCCCCACAGCTCGGCGTTGTCCACCTGCTGGGCCAGGAGCGTGCCGATCCGCGCGTGCATCGAGTCGCCGATGAAGGCGCCGATGCGCTCGTCCGTTCGCATGGCCGCGAGCGTTGCGGCCGCGCCTCCCGACACCCCAAGCGCAGCAATGCGAGGGGGTGCCTTCGTCTCCACCAGCCAGTCCACCATCGCGCGAACGTCCTGCTGCTCGAGCACGCCCATGGTCTGCTGCGAGCCACCGCTGTACCCCGTTGCACGCAGGTCGACCAGGAGCAGGTCGAATCGGTCGTGGAGCGCCGCCGCAATTGGCAGCATGTGGCTCTTGTTCGCGTCGTGGCCGTGCACCACGACGACGGTGGCCGTGTCGCCGCTCCGGGCCGCCGCCGGGATGTACCAGCCCGCGATGGGCGTTCCATCCGCAGCCAAGACCTCGCCGCCCGCGCGTGCGCCAACGGGGGCGCACGCGGATCCGGCGTCCAGCGTGGAGTCGTAGTTGACCGCCTCGTACGTCCACCCGTAGGGCAGGTCGGATGGGCGTGTGCACGTGGTGCTCGCGTACGCCGCGACGAACCGACTCGAACCCTCGACACCGACGTACACGAGGTAGGCCGCCAAACCCAAGATGGCCGCCGTGGTGATGCTGAGCAGGATGCGGCGACCGGTGTGGCGCTGCCGCGCGATCAACCGCGCCGGCCGCCCGGCCGTTCCAGCGTGCTGCATGGGACTCTCCCCTCTGTCGATCGAGGCGGTGAGCGTCGTGGTCGTCCACTGCGAGCGACCAGTGCCAAACCGACTGTTATCGCCGCGCGCCCGGACTCGGCCGTCGAAGGGGCCGTTCGACTCTTGCGCAGCGCTCGCCAGCGGCGCCGAATGGAGCCGTTGTCCGGGGGACGTCCGGGCGAAAGGAGGCGCGCAGGTGACCGTTCAGCAGCATGCGCCTCGACTCGAGCAGGTTCGGGCGCCAGTGGCGATCTCGCGTGCGACGCTCATCGCCGCCGCCGTGGTCGTCCTCGTCGTCCTTGCCATCGTTGCCGCGTGGGCACTGCTCCAGCCGACACCGCTCATCGATGAGTTCACCGTCCAGGATCAGCAGCTGTTCCAGCTTCGCGACGCGCTGGGTGGCTTCATCTAGAGCAGCGACGACTCGCGACCCGAGGCCCGGCGCCACGCCGGGCCTCGTGGTATCCGCAACCCGCACGGCCACCACGCGTCGTTCGGGTCCATGGTCCCGGGGCGACGTGCCGACCGGCCCTGTCGAGGGTCGCACTCCGGCCCGGACACTGCGGGCGGAGGTGCCACCGTGGATCCGCTGTTCGTGCGCGCCCTGAGCCGTCGCCGCATGCTGTTCGCGGGTGCCGCGCTGGTCGGCGCGTTCGGCGCGACCGGGATGGCCCGTGCCGCGGCAGCGGCGGGCCCATCGGTCCTTCCCACCCTTCGTCCGGACGCTACGGAGACCAGTGACGCGCGCTGCGCCGCGTGCGGCAGCCCCGACCACACGATGCTCTCCGGTGCGTGCCTGCCGCAACGGTTGCGGGCATGACGGTCTCGCGGCGCCGCTTCCTGAAGGGAGCCGCCGCGGTCGGCGCGACGACCGCGGCCGCGGCCGGTGGCGCGGGCTTCGTCCTGCTCGGTCGTGACCATCCCGCGGTGGCGGCGTCAGAAGGAGTGGACCGCGTGGTGCGGACCACCTGCTCCCCGAACTGCACCGGCAGCTGCGGGCAGCTGGCGTTCGTGCGGGACGGCAAGGTCGTGAAGGTGCAGCAGGCGGCCGACTACCCCGACACCGCGTACAACCCGCGGGGATGCATGAAGGGCATCAGCTACCACACGCTGATCCACGGCAGGGACCGCATCCTCACGCCGCTGATCCGCACCGGCGAGCGTGGCTCCGGCGAGTTCCGTCGGGCGACGTGGGACGAGGTCCTCGATCGGATCGCCGGAGACATGAAGCGCATCGGCGAGCGCTGGGGCTACGACTCCATCCACGTCTTCGGCCAGGTGCCCGGATCGGGCTACATCCAGAAGGGTGCCAACTACCGCGCATCGGCGCTGCTGGGGCTGACGCACGGCACGAGCTTCGACTTCAACGGTGACCTGCCGATGGGGATGCCGATCACCTTCGGCGTCCAGAACGCCGAGCACGAGGCGAAGGACTGGGCGAACAGCCGATTCCTGCTGCTCATCGGCGCCAACCCGGTCGAGACCCGCATCCCGGACGTCCACTTCCTCTTCGATGCCCTGGAGCGCGGCGCGCAGATGGTCGTTGTCGATCCGAACTTCTCGGGCACGGCGTCGAAGGCCGACACCTGGCTCCAGATCCGTCCCGGCACCGATGCCGCGCTCGGCCTCGGCCTCGCGCGGGAGATCGTCGTCCGCGAGCTGGCCGACTTCGACTTCCTGCGGACCTACACCGATGCGCCGCTCCTCGTCCGCCTCGACACCGGTGTCCGCCTCCGCGAGGCCGACGTCGTGGCCGGCGGCAGCGACGCGCGCTTCGCGATCTGGGACGAGGCAGCCGGCCAGCCCGCGTGGGTCGGCACCGAGCGGCTCGGCATGCCGGACGGCACGCGGGCCGCAGTATCCGGCACCTACCGCGTGCGGCTGGCCGACGGATCCGCGGTCCAGGTCGCGCCGGGGTTCGAGCTGGTGTGGCGGGAGCTGGAGCGCTGGACCGGCGATCGCACGGCGGAGGTGACGGGCATCTCGGCAGAGATGATCGGCCGGCTGGCGCACGCCTACGCAGCGACGAAGCCCGCTGCCATCCTGATGGGCGGCGGGGCCAACCACTGGTTCCACGGGGATCTCACGGGGCGCGCCATGGGCCTGCTGGCGTCCATGACCGGCAACATCGGGCGATCCGGCGGCGGCTTCAGCGTCTACGTCGGGCAGTACAAGGTCCGCGTCAACGTGGGCCCGTGGAACAACCCCGACGGCGTCAAGGCGCACATCGTCCCGTCCATCTACTTCGTGCGCGGCCGCTCCGACACCATGCACCCCGACGTCCCGTACCCGGCGAACGGATTCCACGGACTCGTCGTCACCTTCGCGAACATGTTCGTGCAGGCGCCCGACGTGAACCGGCTGCACCAGACGCTCGCGGGGCTCGACCTGGTCGTCGTCGTCGACCACCAGATGACGGAGACGGTGCGCTGGGCCGATGTCGTGCTCCCGGCGGCGACCTGGTACGAGAAGACCGATCTGACCGCCACCCCGCTCCACCCGTTCCTCCAGCTGCAGCAGGCCGCCATCGATCCGGTCGGCGAGTCGCGCACGGAGCTGTGGATGTGGCGCGAGCTCGTGCGTCGCATCGCTCCCGACCAGGCGGCGGCCATGGACGTCAGCGAGGACGAGGCGATCGAGATGATCCTGGCCGCGGGCGCGGACGGCCCGACCAAGGGCATCACGCTGGCCGACCTGCGCGCCGGCCCGGTGCGCCTGAACGTCCCGGACCCCGACATCCCCTTCCTGAAGCAGATCGAGGACCTCGAGCCCTTCCCGCCGGTCTCGCTGCCGGCGCCGATCGAGGCGACCGCGGCGTTCCTGCCCACCCGCCGCATCGAGCTGTACAAGGAGGAGCAGCGCTTCCGAGACCTGGGCGAGACGGTCCCGACGTACCGGGATCCGCACGACGACGGCGTGCACGACCCGGCCGTCTACCCGCTCACCTTCCTCACCCCGCACTCGAAGTGGCGCATCCACTCCACGTACGGCAACAACCCGTGGCTGGCGGAGATCCACGGCGGACGCCCGAAGCTCCTCATCCACCCCGACGATGCCTCGCGTCGCGGGATCGAGCCCGGCGACCTGGTCGAGGTCTACAACACGCGCGGGGCGTTCCGCGCCTGGGCCGAGGTCAGCGAGGCGGCCGGCATCGGCTCCGTCACGCTCCCGGAGGGCTGGTGGCCACGCGACTTCGCCGCCGGCAAGGGCGTCAACGAGCTGACGACATCCGAGGTCAACCCCATCCACGAGGTCCACTTCGTGGCGAACATGTGGTCGCCATCGACCGGCTGGAAGGACTGCCGATGCGACGTGCGCCGCATCGCGGGGAGCTCCGATGCCTGATCGCCGCTCCCCCGTCGACTTGCTCTCGCCGGCCTCGCGCGCCTATGGCGCGATCGAGCCGCCGAGCTCGAGCCCGCGCTGGGGCATGGTCGTCGACACCGAGCGCTGCATCGGCTGCTGGTCGTGCGCCGTCGTCTGCAAGAGCGAGAACAACGTCCCGCTGGGCATGTGGTGGAACCGCATCCTGACCGAGGGCGAGGGGCTCGACCTGCCGACCACCGAGCACGGCCGGGAGGAGATGAGCTGGACGCCCCTGGCGTGCCAGCACTGCGACAACGCGCCCTGCGTCAAGGTCTGCCCGGTCCAGGCGACGTACCGGCGCGAGGACGGCGTGGTGATGATGGACAGCGCGCGCTGCATCGGCTGTCGCTACTGCATGATCGCGTGCCCGTACGGCGTGCGGACCTTCAACTGGGGGGCGCCGGCCCGTCCCAACGGACTCGAGACGGGCATGGTGGAGGCGCGGCCCGTCGGTACCGTCGAGAAGTGCACCCTGTGCGTCCACCGCCTGGAGGAGGGCCAGGTTCCGTCGTGCGTGTGGTCGTGCCCGGCCGGGGCGCGCATCTTCGGCGACCTCGACGACCCGGACAGCCGCGTCTCTCGCCTGGTGCGTGACCGGCAGGGCGAGATGCTGCTCGAGGAGAAGGGGACGCTGCCCAAGGTGCGCTACCTGCCGCCCCGGCGGAGGCGAGAGCTGTGACCGCGCACGCCGAACCGCGGGCTCCGGCAGGCGCGCAACGGCGCGTCGGCGGCTTCGGACTGTGGCTCGGCCTGCTGGCGCTCCTCATGCTGGTCGGTTTCGGCGCCTGGGTCTACCAGGTCAGCAACGGGCTGGCCGTCACGAACCTGCGTAACACGGTGATGTGGGGCCAGTACATCCTGTTCTTCATGTTCTTCGTCGGCCTCTCGGCCGGCGGGCTCATCGTGGCGTCGTCGGGACGCCTCTTCGGGGCGACCCGTTTCGGCCCGATCGTGCGGCTGGCCGTGCTCGAGGCGACCGTCGCGGTCATGCTGGCCGCGATCTTCCTCTTCCCCGACATCGGGCGCCCCGAGCGCCTGTGGCATCTGTTCCGCTACCCGAACCTGACCTCGCCGATGATCTGGGACATCGCCATCGTCACGGTGTACTTCGCGCTGTCCGCGCTGTACGTGTGGCTCTACACCCGCGCCGATCTCGCCGCCGCCGGCAGCCGGCTGGCGCTCGGCACGTCGGCGTCGGTCGAGGCACGCGCACGGGACGACCGGCTGAAGGGGGCGCTGGCCTGGGTCGCCCTGCCGGCCGCCGTGCTGCTGCACTCCATCACGGCCTGGATCTTCGGGCTCCAGATCAGCCGCGGCTTCTGGTACACGGCGATCATGGCGCCGATGTTCGTCGCCTCGGCGCTGGTCTCCGGGCTGGCGCTGGTGATCCTGCTGGCGCTGGTGGTGCGCCGCGTCGGGCGCCTTCGCTTCGACGACGGCCTGGTGGCGTACCTGGGCGGGCTGCTGGCGGTGTTCATCAGCGTCGAGGCCTTCTTCGTCCTCTCCGAAGCGCTGACCGCGGCCTATCCCGGAGCGGAGTTCGAGGGCGATCCGATCGCCCGCATGCTGACCGGGCAGTTCGCACCGCTGTTCTGGTTCGAAGTGGGCGTCGGCCTGCTCGTGCCGTTCGTCATGCTCGCGCGACGGGGATGGCGGGCGTCACCGCGGGTGGTGGCCATCGCCGCCGGCATCGCGATCGTCGGGATCTACGTGCACCGGCTGAACCTGGTGCTCAACGGCCTGGCTGTCTCGCCCATCGGCCTGCCGCCCGGCGTCTCGATCGGCACGCCGCAGGACGGGGCCTCCTTCGCCATGTCCAACTGGTACGTCCCGTCGGCCATCGAGTGGCTCATCGTGATCGGCGTCCTCGCCTTCGGCGCGTTCGTCTTCACCATGGCGGCGCGGTGGCTGCCCCTGGAGCCCACCGACCACTGACCGCTACTCGCCGGTCCCGGCCCTCGACAGCATGCTCGTCAGCGCTCGGAGGCGCTCGATGCGGGCTGGCTCGGCGAGGTCGTCCAGCGCGGCGCCCACGAGGAACGCGGTGAACGGAGCGGCCACCCGCTGACTGGCGTGCGCCGCCACGCGGGTCAGCTCGAGGATCGCCTCCCGCTCCTCCGGCCCGAGCTCGATGCCCGGGTCCGCGGAACCGAGGGCCGTGCGCAGGCGCTCGATCCACTCGTCGAGCGAGAAGGAGGCCGCCTGGTCGCCGGTCGCGGGGGACTCGTCCATCCGCTCGGCATCATACCGCTCGGCCATGGGCCGGCCGTCAGCGCTCGGCGGAGGCGGAGGCGTCCTCGAGCAGCTCCGCGGTGTGCTGGCCGAGGAGCGGCGGCGGCATCCGAACCGGGAGCGCGGCCCCGTTGACGCGGATCGGGTCCGGGGCCAGCCGGATCCCGTCGACCTGGTGCACCCAGCCGGCACCCATGGCGGCCACCGCCTCGCCGACCGTGTTCACCGGACCGGCCGGCACGTCGGCCGCCTCGAGCGCGGCCAGCAGCTCGGCGCGTCCGCGCTCCGCGATGGCATCGGTGAGCCGGGTGATCAGCTCGTCGCGCGCCGCGAGGCGTCTCGGGTTGGTGGCAAAGCGGGCGTCGGCGTCGACGAGCCCGAGCACGTTCAGCAGGCGCGCGAACTGCGCGTCGTTGCCGACGGCGATGACGAGGTCGCCGTCCCGAGCCGCGAAGGCCTGGTACGGCACGATGTTCGGGTGCGCGTTGCCGTGCCGCGGCGGCTGGTCCCCGGTGGCCAGGTGGTTGGCCAGCACGTTGGCCAGCGACGTCACGCCGGCCTCGACCAGCCCGACCTCCACCTCGCGCACCCGGCCACGGCCGAGTAGGGCGGCCAGGGCGCCGACCGCGCACTCCAATCCGGCGATGAGGTCCAGCAGCGCCACGCCGACCTTGAGCGGCGGGCCGTTCGGCGTGCCCGTCACGCTCATCAGGCCGCTCACGGCCTGCGCCAGGAGGTCGTACGCGGGCCGGTCGGCGTCAGGGGCCGGGAAGCCGCCGACGTGCGCCACCACCAGCCGGGGATGCCGGGCGCGGAGCGCATCGGTCTCGAGGCCCAGGCGCGCAGCCGTTGCCGGACGGTAGTTGTGGACCAGCAGATCGGCCCCCGCCAGCAGCCGATGCAGCCGCGCCTGCCCCTCGGCCGTCCGCAGGTCCAGCACCACGCTGCGCTTGTTGCGATTGACCGATGCGAAGTACGCGCTCCGCCGATCCGCCGGATCGCCCCACCATGGCGGTCCCCAGGTGCGGGTCTCGTCGCCCTCGGGCGGCTCGATCTTGACCACATCGGCGCCGAGATCGGCCAGGAGCATGGTCGCGAACGGTCCCGCCAGCACGCGGCTGACGTCGATCACGCGGATGCCGTCCAGGGGGAGCCGCGGCGGTGGATCGGTCACGACACAACCCTAGCCGGAGTGCTGGCACGCTCGCCGCTAGGATGCGGCGCATGAAGATCGGACTGATGCTGCCCCTCGGGGCCGATGAGACCAGCGGGTTCGCCGACCTGCGCGCCATGGCGATCGCCGCGGAGGAGAGCGGCCTGGACTCGGTGTGGGGCGCCGACCATCTCATCTTCCGCGACGAGGGCGAGACCGTCGGCATCCACGAGTGCTGGACGGTGCTCACCGCCGTGGCCGCCGTCACCTCGCGCGTGGAGATCGGGCCGCTGGTCTTGGCCCTGCCGTTCCGCAACCCGGCGCTGGTGGCGAAGATGGCGGCCGAGCTGGACGAGGTGAGTGACGGGCGGCTGATCCTGGGGCTGGGGTGTGGGTGGCACAAGCCGGAGTTCGACGCGTTCGGCTACCCGTTCGACCACCGCGTCAGCCGCTTCGCCGAGGGAATGGAGATCATCGCCCCGCTGCTGCGCGGTGAGACAGTCACCTTCGAGGGCCGATTCCACCGAGCGCAGGATCTCGTGCTCCTGCCGCCGCCCGTCCGCGCCGGCGGCCCGCCGATCCTCATCGCCGGCAAGCAGCCGCGCATGCTGGAGCTCGTCGCGAAGCACGCCGCACAGTGGAACGCCGCCTGGTACGGCGATCCCCGCACCGCGACCGACCTCCACGAGCGGCTGAGCAACCTCGACGGGGCGCTGGAGGCGGCGGGCCGTGATCCGTCGACGCTCGAGCGGACGGCCGGCATCTTCGTGGCGTTCGAGGGCGCCGACGAGGACACGCCCGAGCGCGCGATCCGCGGCACGACGGAGGAGATGGCGGACGTGCTGGCGCGGTACGCCGAGTACGGGGTCACCCACCTGATCGCGCACATCTTCCCGCGCACCACCGATGCCGTCGCCCGTCTCGGCGAGGCCGCCGCGCTGGCGCGCGAGCGCGCGGGGTTGGTCGCGCAGGCGTCCTAGGAGGCGACGGCGCCGAGCAGGACGTGGCGCACCGGTCGCCGGGCACGACGGACGCGCGCCAGGTTGCTTCCCACCACCCGCTGCCCGCACGTCTCGCACACCGACCAGCGGCCATCCCTCGCGAGCCGGATGGGATGCTCGGGGACCAGGACGCGCCACTCGCGCCTTCCCCGTTCCCGCAGTGTGGCGCGGTGCGCACGAAGCGCGTCGACGGCGCCATCGATGCCGAGCGCGGCCGCGTGGCGCAGCGAGCTGCGGTAGCGCGCGGATTCCAGGCGCACGGCGTCGGCGGCCGGGATGCCGTGGCGCCGGTACAGCTCGAAGGCGATTCGGTAGAAGGCCAGCCCGTGGTGCTCGGCCGGCCGGCTCCCACGGCGTCGCCGTGCCGGAGGGCTCAGCCAGTGGGCCAGCTCGTGGAGGAGCGTGAGCCGCTGGTCCATTGGGTCGCGGCCGGCCCGCACGGCGATCGTGCCCTCCGAGCGCCGGGCGACGCCGGTCGAGTGCTCGTCCTTGCGGCGCCGCCAGAGCAGGCGAGGTGGTTCCACGCCGGCATCGGCGCACACCTGGTGCACCAGCGCGGCCGCCCAGGGCGGTGCGCTCATCGGCCGCTTCGTTCCCGGAGGAGCCGCCCGACTTCGAGGATCCACGCGTCAAGGTCCGGATCGGCGTAGCGCTCATCGTCGTAGGTGAAGGCCGTCATGTCGGCGCCATGGGCGTCGACGTACTCGGCCGGCGGCGTGCTCCGGTACGGGAAGGCGCGCTTCGCGAGTGCCTCGCGCTCCGACGGAGCCGATTGGCGGCGTTCCGGGCTCGGCCGGCGCGCGTCGTGGCGGGCGCGCCACCGCTCGGTGAGGGCCTGGAGCCGGTCGTCGCGGGTCATCGGAGTCAGCCTAGCGTCGCGGGGCGCGGACGGTTGCCGGGTGGCGAGCGTATCGGTGAAGAAGTGCCTGATCGTGTCGCCCCACGGCAAGGATGGCGACGCCTGGCGCGGATGTGCGACGCAGATTCCCCGTTCGTTCCGCGTCACGGCACCAACAGGCAGGAAGTCCCCGATACTCCCGCCCGGCGGCAACCGGAGCGGACGCGGTTGTTCCACAGCGGAACTAACGGCGAAGCTCCCCGCGATTCAGCCACCTGCGTGGCCGTGGGGTGCGCCGAGGGGCAACGGGCGGCAACGAAACCCGCGATTCGGGGCGTTCCGTGTCCGTTAGTTCCGGCAAGCGGCAACCGGAGGCGACGGGGTTGCTTCCTGGCGAAGCTAACGGCGAAGTTGCGCGGATTCCGCCTCCCTCCGTCACCATGGCTCGCGCCGCACGGCAATGTGCGGGGAGGAAGCGGCCGATTCGCGACGTTGCGTGTCCGCTAGTTCCGCCACCGAGCAACTCCAGCCGCTGACCGCGCCCCTACGGAACGCTCCCGGCCGGTGCCGCCTCCACGTCGGGCCCCTCGTACAGCCCCAGCTTCGCGACGATCCGCTGGATCCATCGCGGCGCCCACCAGTTCACGAACCCGGCCAGGCGCATGAAGGCCGGCACCAGAATGCCGCGCACGACCGTGGCGTCGACCAGCACCGCCAGCGCCATGCTGAACCCGAGCGCCTTGAGGAAGATGATGCTCGACAGGCTGAAGGCGCCGAACACGGCGACCATGATCAGCGCGGCGCCGGTGATGATGCCGCCCGTGATCCCGATCCCCTCCCGCACGGCGCGCGTGTTGTCGCCGTGGGCCAGGTAGCGCTCACGGATGCGCGAGAGCAGCAGCACCTCGTAGTCCATGGAGAGGCCGAAGAGGATCGCGAACATGATGATCGGCAGCCAGGCCGCGGTCGTGCCGGACGGCTCGACGCCCAGGATCGCGGACAGGTGGCCCTCCTGGAAGATCCATACGAGCGCCCCGAACGAGGCGGAGACGCTGACCAGGCTCATGAGCACGGCCTTGACGGGCAGGAAGACCGATCCGAACGTCAGGAAGAGGATCCCGCCGGTGACGGCCACCACGATCAGCACCGCCACCGGCACGGAGTCGTAGAAGCTGTCCATGAAGTCGCGCGACCGGGACGGAAGGCCGGCGGTGAGCGCATCGGTCTCGTCCGGCGTGTCGACGGCGCGCACCTCGTCGACCAGGGCGCGACCGGCATCGGAGTCGGGCAGCAACCGGCTGCGGACCTGGATCTCGGCGGTGTCCCCGGCCAGCCATTCGGACACGTACTCGTCGAGCGCATCGCGGACCTCGGCCGGGCGCTGCGACGGCGGCAGCGCCAGCAGCTGACGGTACTGCTCCGCCGGGATGCCAGGTGGGGCATCGAGCACGCTCTCGACGCCGGTCACGTCGCCCAGCGCGCCGAGATCGTCCACGTAGGACTGCATCGCCGACTGCTGCTCGACGCTCAGACCGTCCTCGCCCGGCGTGGCGTCCTCCCAGGTGAGCGCGACGCGGATCGGGTCCGACTCGCCGCCCGGGAAGTCCTCGGTGATGGTCATGAACGCCGTCCGCGCCGGCGTCGACGGCAGGTCCTCCAGGTTCTGGCCGGTCGAGAGCTGGATGCCGAGGAACGGCGACCCCGCCAGGAGCAGCAGCGCGAGCACCGGCAGCGAGATGAGGACCGGCCGCCGCATCACGTGCCCGGCGATCCAGCCCCAGAGTCCGTGGCCCTGCCGCACGTCCGCCGCATCGGCGTCCTCCTCCGCGAGGCGCAGGCGCCCGGGGAGCGGGATGCGCAGCCGGTTCACGCGCGACCCGAGCATGGCCAGGATGGCCGGGAGCACGGTCAGGGCGAAGAGCAGGGTCGAGACGACGGTGATGATCCCGCCGATGCCCATGCTCCGCAGCGCGGCGGCCTCGAAGACGGTGAGCGACGAGAGGCCGATGGCCACCGCCACGCCGGACACGGCCACCGCCTTGCCGACGCTGCCCATCATCCGCTCGATCGCGATCTCGACCGAGTGGTGGCGCAGCTCCTCGCGGTAGCGGCTCACCATGAAGAGCGAGTAGTCGATCGCCAGCGCCAGGCCGATCATCGAGGCCAGGTTGGTGACGAAGATGCTCATGTCGGTCACGCCGGCGAGCAGGCCGATCACCGCGAAGGCGGCCGGCAGCGCGAAGGCGGCGATGAGCAGGGGCAGCACCGCGCCGACCAGCGTCCCGAAGACCGCGAGCAGGATGACCAACGCGATCGGGAGGCTGATCATCTCCGCCTGCACGAGGTCCTCCTCGATCTTCTGGTTGAACTCGTGGTAGAGCTGCGGGATGCCGGTGACCTCCGCCTCCACGCCGGACGGCGGCTCGATCCGCTGGCCGAGCTCGAACGCCTGGTCGACCGATGCCTCCAGCTCCTCGTTGAGCGTCACGATCGCCAGCGTCTTGGACCCGTCTCGGCTGAGCAGCTGCTCGACCGGGGAGTCGGCGTAGGTGGTGATGCCGGTCACGAGCGGGTCGTCCCGGATGGGATCGAGCGTCTCGGCCACCCGGTCCTGGAACGCGGACGACGCCGCGTCACCCTCCGGATCGGTGAACAGCACGATCATCGAGGTCGAGGGCTCGCCGAACCGATCCGCCAGCAGCGCCTCCGCCTGCTGCTCCTCGGATCCGTCGATCACCCAGCCGCCCTGGATGAGGTCGCCTCCGTCGACGCGGCTCCACACCAACAGCCCGGCCACGATCAGCAGGCCGATGACGGGCAGAACCTTGCGGAATCGGTAGTCGAAGCGTCCGACGGCGGCGAAGATGCCCGTTGGATGCGGCTCGAGGTCCGCGGGGAGCGTGCGGCCCGGCGGGCGTGGCGCCGGCGCGACCGGCGCAGTCGGCTCGGTCGCCACGAGCGGCGCCTCGGCGGCATCGGGCGTGGTCGGCGCCGCCTCGGCCGCCCGGGGCGGCCGGATCGGCTCAGTGGGAGGGTTGGCCGCATCGCGGCCGAGGCGCCGCCACACGGCCAGCGC
>DASTYP010000194.1:0-5400 GCA_035764845.1 Candidatus Limnocylindria bacterium | reverse complement strand
GAATGCGCCGGCCCCGGCCTACGGCGACGCGTTCCCGATCGCCTGGGCGGAGACCGGCCGACGGCTGCTGTCGTTGGTCGACGGGGCGGTGGTTCCCGGTCACGGCGATCCGTTCGACGTCCACTTCGCCGAGCGCCAGGTCGCCGAGATCGCGGTGGTGGCAGAGCTGGCCCGCGACGCGGTGGCGGGCAGCATCGGCCTGGACGAGGCGATCCGGCGCTCGCCGTTCCCGGCCGAAGTGACCGCCGAGGCGATCGAGCGCGCGCGTCTCGAGGTCGGTGAGTAAAGTTACTCGCGTCACTGAGTAAATCCACTCAGCGGAGCGAGCAGATGAGCCCGAAGCGCGCCAGCGCGTACCGGCGACCGATCTACGAAGAGATCCTGGAGCGGGCCCACGAACCTCGCGGCTTCATCCAGGTCCTGGCCGGGCCCCGACAGGTGGGCAAGACCACGCTGGCGCGGCAGGTCATGGACGCCATCGGCATCCCGGGGCACTTCGCCTCGGCGGATGCGCCCGACCCGGAGGACGTCGGCTGGATCTACACCCAGTGGCAGATCGGGCGGCAGGCGGCGCGCAACGGGGGGCGTGCCGGTGGGCTGCTCGTCCTCGACGAGGTGCAGAAGATCCGCGCCTGGTCCGACGTCGTGAAGCAGCTGTGGGACGAGGACACCGCGTCGGGGGTGCCGTTGCGCGTGATGCTGCTCGGGTCCGCGCCGCTGCTGGTGCGGCAGGGGCTGTCGGACTCACTGGCCGGCCGGTTCGAGGTCATCCGGGTCACGCACTGGACCTTCGCCGAGATGCGCGACGCCTTCGGCTGGGACCTCGACACCTACCTCTTCTACGGCGGCTACCCCGGTGCCGCGGCGCTCATCAAGCGCCACGACCGGTGGGAGCAGTACATCCTCGACTCGATCGTGGAGACGAACCTGTCGCGCGACATCCTCATGCTCAACCGGGTGGAGAAGCCGGCGCTGCTGCGCCAGCTCTTCCGGCTGGCGTGCTCGTACTCCGGCCAGGTCCTGAGCTACACGAAGATGCTCGGCACCCTGACCGACGCGGGCAACACGGTGACCCTCGCCCACTATCTCGAGCTCCTTGGCGGCGCCGGGATGGTGACCGGGGTGGGGAAGTACTCAGGCTCGGTGGTGCGGCGCCGGGCATCGTCGCCGAAGCTGCTGGCCCTCAACACGGCGCTCATCTCCGCCACGGCGCGCACCACCTTCGCGCAGGCTCGCGCCGACCACGAGTTCTGGGGCCGGCTGGTCGAGACCGCCGTCGGCGCGCATCTCTGGGCGCACGCCGACCCGGAGGAGCTGACCTACTGGCGCGAGGGCAACGACGAAGTCGATTGGGTCATCCGCCCGGGGAAGCTCCTGCGCGGGCGCGACGAGCCCGTGGCGATCGAGGTCAAGACCGGCCACGCTCGCGGCCTCCCCGGGACGGTCGCCTTCACCCAGACGCACCGCGGCTCGACCGCGCTCGTGGTGGGCGCCGGGGGGATCGATCCGGAGGCCTTCCTGTCGACCCACCCGCGCGAGTGGTTGAGCGTCTAGCGGCGTGTGCCGAACTCGCGGTACGCTGATGCCGATGGGCTCATCCGACTGGTCCGCACGCCGCGATCGGTTTCGTCAGCTCCACGAGCACGGCCTGTTCGTCATGCCGAACCCGTGGGACATCGGCTCCGCCCGGATCCTGGCCTCGATGGGCTTCCCCGCGCTGGCTACGACGAGCCTCGGCCATGCTGCCTCCCTCGGCAAGGTGGACCAGACGGTCACCCGCGACGAGCTGGTGACCCACGTGGCGGCGATCTCCGCGGCCGTCGACCTCCCCCTGAACGTCGACGCCGAGCGGTGCTTCGCGGACGACCTTGCCGGCGTCGCGGAGACGGTCGGCCTGCTGGCCCAGGCGGGCGCCTCAGGCTGTTCGATCGAAGACTACGACCCGGCCCGTGCGCTCATCGACACGATCGCGGTGGCAGCAGATCGCGTCGCCGCGGCGGCGGAGGCCGCGCATCGGGAGGGCATGCTCCTCACGGCGCGTGCCGAGAACGCCCTGTACGGGATCGACGACATCGAGGACACCGTGACGAGGCTCCGCGCATACCGCGAGGCCGGTGCCGACGTCGTCTACGCGCCTCGCCTGACCGATGCCGGCGACATCCGGCGCGTGGTCGCGGCGACCGACGCGCCGGTCAACGTGCTGGCCATGCGCCACGGACCGTCGATCCCCGAGCTGGCCGAGCTCGGCGTGCGGCGCGTGTCCACCGGTGGCCCACTGGCGCGCGCGGCGTATGGAGCCCTGCGGCGCGCGGCGGAGGAGCTGCTCGGTCCGGGCACCTCCACGTACCAGGACGACGCGCTCACGAGCGACGACCTGGAGCGCGCCTTCGGCACCGGGCACTAGCCGATCGGCCAGCAGACCTCGGTGCGCAGGTCGGCCTCGGCCACCTCCGACGGATCGTCGACGTAGGACTCCCAGGGCGGCCCGCCGGACGACAGCCCCTGCTCCCGGATCCACGCCTGGACACGCTCGTAGACGGCCGGGAGCCCGTCGTACGCGCCGTGATGGACCGCAACAGCCAGTCGCCCGCCGGGCAGCACGGAGGAGGCGATCTCGCCCGGGCGCGCATCGGCCAGGTCGGGGACGTTCGAGACCGGGAGGTCAACCGGGAAGCCGAACTCGACGTCCACGCGCTCGGGGCCGAACTCGTGGTAGCGGGCGTAGGGCGGGCCGGCCGGCTCGACGCCGACGTCGGCGAGGTGGTGCGCGACGTTCGGGAGGTACTCGTCGAAGAGGGCGCCGATGTCCAGCTCGCTCATCGGCTGCTGGACGCGGACGGCGACGGTGGGGGTGGGCATCGGCTCGCGAATCTGGACGTCGATCATGGTGTTCGGACCTCCTGCGGGCGGCGTGCCGGGCGGTAGACTCGGACGACATCATCCTGCGCCGAACGGAGCGGCATTGAGCGAGAGTCCAACGTCACAACCGGCCGATCGCGGCCGCACGGTGCACGGCGAGGCGGCCAACGCCGGGCACCGCGTCCTCGCCCCGGACGACGCCGAGGTCGAGGCGTACCTGGAGCAGGCGCTCCACGCGCCGCCACCCGAGCGGATCGACACCGAGGCGCCGGAGCAGCCCGACACCGTGGCCGTCCTGGACTTCGGCAGCCAGTTCGCCCAACTGATCGCTCGGCGCGTGCGCGAGCTCAACGTCTACTCCGAGCTCCTGCCGCACGACACGCCGATGGCCGAGCTGGAGCGGCGCGGCATCAAGGCCGTCATCCTGTCGGGTGGTCCGTCGTCGGTCTACGACGAGCGTGCCCCGAAGGCCGATCCCGCCCTCTGGTCCGGCCGCCTGCCGGTCCTCGGCATCTGCTACGGCCTGCAGCTGATGGCCCACGAGCTGGGTGGCGAGGTGGTTCCGTCGACGAAGCGCGAGTACGGTCCCGCGACGGTCAGCGTGACGCGCGAGGGCGGGTTGTTCGGCGGCATCGAGGGTGAGCAGCCGGTCTGGATGAGCCATGGCGACTCGATCCTCCGGCCGCCGGAGGGCTTCCACGCCACGGCCCAGACTGATTCGACCCCATACGCCGGCCTGGCCGATCCGTCCCGCAACCTCTACGGCATCCAGTTCCACCCCGAGGTCGTGCACACGCCGCGCGGCCGCGACCTGCTGCGCAACTTCGTGGTCGACATCGCAGGGGTCCGGCCGACCTGGACAGCGGCCAGCTTCATCGACACGAACGTGGCCGACATCCGAGAGCGGGTGGGGTCGGGGAGCGTCATCTGCGCGCTCTCCGGCGGCGTCGACTCGGCCGTGGCCGCGACCCTGGTGCATCGGGCCATCGGCGACCAGCTGACCTGCATCTACGTCGACCACGGGCTGATGCGCAAGCGCGAGTCGGAGCTGCTGCGGGTCACCTTCGAGCGGGACCTGGGCATGCGGCTGGTGATGGTCGACGCTCGGGATCGGTTCCTCCGCCGGCTGTCGGGCGTGGAGGATCCCGAGGAGAAGCGGCGGATCATCGGCGACGAGTTCATCAGGGTCTTCGAGGAGGAGGCCGCGAAGCTCGGGCAGATCGACTTCCTGGTGCAGGGGACGCTCTACCCCGATGTCATCGAGTCGACCACCGCCGAGACGAAGACGGCGCAGAAGATCAAGACCCACCACAACGTCGGCGGGCTGCCACCGGACCTGCGCTTCCGGCTCATCGAGCCGCTGCGCTACCTCTTCAAGGACGAGGTGCGCCGCGTCGGCACGGAGCTCGGCCTGCCCGAGGCGATGGTCCAGCGCCAGCCGTTCCCGGGGCCGGGGCTCGCGATCCGGATCATCGGGGAGGTGACGGCCGAGCGGCTCGACACGCTGCGCGAGGCCGACTGGATCGTGATCGACGAGATCAAGGCCGCGGGCCTGTATCGGTCGCTGTGGCAGTCGTTCGCGATCCTCACGCCGGTGCGGTCGGTCGGTGTGATGGGCGACGGGCGGACCTACGCGAACGTGGTGGCGGTGCGGGCCGTCACGTCGGATGACGGGATGACGGCCGACTGGGCGCGGCTGCCATACGAGGTGCTGGCGCGCATCTCGTCGCGGATCGTGAACGAGGTGCCGGGGGTCAACCGCGTCGTCTACGACGTCAGCTCGAAGCCGCCCGCGACCATCGAGTGGGAGTGACGCGGCAGATGCACGGATCCCGCCGCGAGCGCCAAGTTGCCACATGCGCATCCTGGCGACGGTAGACGGCCTGCCGGGCACCGACCACGGGGCGACCGTGGCGACTCACGCTCATCGACCTAATCGTGGCGCGCGTAACGCCGCCACGACAGACGGCTGACGACTCGGGTCGCGCGGAAGCCGCCTAACGTCGTCACGACAGACGGCTGACAACTCGAGCACGTCCCGGCTGCCGTTCCTCGCCGGTTTGCGTGGGCCGGGAGTACCGGGCAGGGAGTCGTCGGATGTGTCGCGGGGCGGCAGGGATGGGGAGGCTCGGGGCCGAATCGAGGCTGAAGGTTGTCGATCGTTGCGTGCGCGGGCCGCATCGGGGAAGAAGTGCCCGATAGTCCCGTCGGGCGGGACTGGCTCGGAACCGATGCGCCGGAGGACGCCGAGCGGCCAAGCGGGTAGCATTCCCGCAGCAGATGTCCAGCTGGTTCGACAGGCTCCTCGAGGAGCTGCAGCGCCGACAGGCAGAGGCCGACGCGCGGCGCGAAGGACGCCCGTTCGAGCCTCGGCGTGGTGCTGAGCCGCGCAACGTGACGCCGCCCCCGACCGAGGTGCGTCGCCGGACGAACGGCGGCGACCGAACCCCGCCCCCCACCGGGCGTCCGCCCTTCCCCACCGCAGCCGGCGGCGGCGGCGAGGAGCTTCCCTGGCGTCGATGGCTGCTGATCGGCGGGCTG
>DASTYP010000193.1:0-2913 GCA_035764845.1 Candidatus Limnocylindria bacterium | reverse complement strand
CCCTCGTGGAAGGTCCCGGCGGTGCCGGTGGTGCCCACCAGGACTGTCGGCTCCAGGCACTCGATGATCCGCACCAGGTCCGTCGCCTTCTCCCCGTCGATCCCGCAGGCCTGCGTCAGTTCCGACGGCAGCGCGAAGTCGGTCTTGGTGGGATCCAGGTCCGTGCGGCCGGCGTGGACGAGCCCGCGCGAGTCGACCAGCACGAGGGAGCGGACGATCTCGTCATCCGTCATCCCCTCCTCGCGCATCGCGGCGCGCAGCAGCCGGGCGATCCCGATCCCCGCGGCGCCGGCACCGACCAGCAGGATGCGGTGCGCAGCCAGCGGCCGGCCCAGGTGGCGCACCGCGGCCAGCGTGCCGGCCACCACCACGGCCGACGTGCCCTGGACGTCGTCGTTGAAGGAGGGGACGCGGTCGCGGTATCGGTCCAGGATGCGCAGGGCGTTGTGGTGCTTGAAGTCCTCCCACTGGATGATGCAGCCCGGCCAGACCTCCTGGACGCCCTGGACGAACCGATCCACCAGCGCGTCGTACTCGGCGCCGCGCAGCCGCGGCGCGCGGTAGCCGATGTACAGCGGGTCCTCGAGCAGCGTCGGGTTGTCGGTCCCGACGTCAAGGCTCACCGGCAGCGTGAGGCCCGGATAGATGCCGCAGGCGCCGGTGTAGAGGGCCAGCTTGCCGATGGGGATCGCCATCCCGCCGGCACCGAGGTCGCCCAGCCCCAGGATCCGCTCGTTGTCGGTCACCACGATGAGCCGCACATCCTCGTACGGCGTGTTGCGCAGCACGTCGGGGATGCGGTCGCAATCGCGCGGCGTGATCCACGCCCCGCGCGTCCGCCGCACGATGTGCGAGTACGACTGGCAGGCGAGGCCGACGGTGGGCGTGTAGACGATCGGCAGCAGCTCCTCGAGGTTCTCAGCGAGCATGCGGTAGAAGAGCGTCGCGTTCCGGTCCTGGAGGGCCGCCATGCCGATGTACCGCTCCAGCGGATCGGTCTTGCGGTGGAAGTGCTCCATCTCGAGCTGGACCTGCGCCTCGATGTCCATGACGTGGTCCGGCAGCAGGCCGTGGAGCTCGAACGCCTCGCGCTCGTCGAGCGTGAAGGCGGTGTCCTTGTTGAAGAGGCGGTTGCTCAGCAGCGTGGCGCCGGCGAGGTCGATGGTCGTCGGCCGTCCCGCCGCGAGATCGTCGAAGGGGGGCTGGAGGGGGCGCATCAGCTTCGAGCATACCGGGCGCCGGCCGCGCGCCGGCGTGGCGATCGGGCATGATGCCGCGCGATGGGTCGAATGATGGCCATGATCGTCCTCGTTCTGGCGGCCCTCGGCGCGGCCGCCTGGTACCTGTTGCTGCGGCCCGGCGTGGAGGTCGCCTCGTCCGTCGACCCGGACGTGACGATCACCTGCCCGGCGTCCGCATCGGTCTCGGAGGAGGGGTGTCGCGACTGGGGCGATGCGGTGCTGGCGGCCGGTCCGCCGTCGCACACGTTCGAGATGGACGACCTGGCCCGGCTGTCGCTGGTGCGTGGCCCGTTCGGCGGGGCGTGCGAGGTGTCGTACTTCCTGCAGCGGTACGCGGACGACCCGGCCTGGACCGATGCGGTGGCCTGTCCCTCGCGCTGACGCCCCCTAGCCACGGGTGATCACCTGGCAGCCGCCCTGGAGCCACTGCCAGAACGCATCGCAGCTGCCGTCGAACTGGACGACGAACCCCCCGATCTCCGCGAACTGGTACAGAGTGGTCGAGAGTTCGCTCGTGAGCATCGCCGAGCCAGCGGATGTCGACGCGTTCGGGATGATGCGTGAGAAGTCCGCGAAGTCGATGGTCGCCAGGCCATCCTCGATGCTGACGTCGTTCAGCATCCCCGCCGTGTCCGACGAGAACCACGACGTGAGCCCGGCATCGCGCTCCTCCTCCGTTGGGCCGGCGAGGAGCCCGAGCATGGCGGCGGTCATCCGCTCCTCGAGCGTCGCGTCAACGGCGACCCGGCGTGCCGCCCACCCGCCGCTGGGCTGCTGCGGGTCGAAGCCGCCCGTGCAGGTGAAGAACAGGACCACCGCGTCCGGTCCGGGTGTGGGCGAGGCCGGGCCCCAGCCGCATCCGGTCGGTTCGGCCGACGGGATGATGGCGGCTGGCTCCGTGTCCGACGCGCTCGCTCTCGTGGTCGCGCTCGAGGTTGGGGTCGCACGCGACGGCACGGAGCTGCGGGTGGCCGAGGGCGAGGAGACACCCCCGCACGCGACAAGCAGCAGCGTCACCACAGCGGCGAGCCCTCCCGTCCGTGTCCGTGGCGACATGCATCGGCCCTCCGATGACGACGCTACGGAGCCAGCCGGCGGCCGATGAGGGCCGAAGGTCACCTGCCCCCGGCCCGTTCGGAGCGTCCCGAGGCAGCGACGGTTGAGGTGGAGCGGGAGACGGGGATCGAACCCGCGACGTCGACCTTGGAAGGGTCGCGCTCTACCAGCTGAGCTACTCCCGCGTCGCTATGCCGGCCCGCCTGGTGAACGTTCGCAGGCGGTGGCAGTTCGCGCAGACGATATCGCATTTGGCGACCTCCTCCAAGATCGCCTCGACTCCGGCACGACCAATCATCCGCGTCACTGCGACCCGCTTCGTCACGCCGCGCCGGTGGTCGAAGTCCATCGCACAAGGTGGAAACGAGCGAGCGCAGTCCGCGCAGGGCACGTGGCGCAGGCGATTCAGGAGTTCAGCGTGCGCTCGCCACGCGGCTCGCTTCCGGGCCAGGTAGACGGACGAGCCGCGGGATGCCGGACGTCGTTCAGCGTGTCGTCGTTGCGTCCGGAGCCGGTGACAGTTCGCGCAGACGATGTCGCACTTGGCAATCTCGGCCAGCAGCGCTTGTCGGCTCCGCAACATCGCCGCCCCTGACGTGACGCGGAACGTCTTCTC
>DASTYP010000192.1:0-2653 GCA_035764845.1 Candidatus Limnocylindria bacterium | reverse complement strand
TCCAGCCGCCTCGTCAGCGAGTTGTGCAGCATCACCTGCGGAAGGTCGTTCGCCATGGGAGCCGCATTGTACCGATGCGGTGGTGAGGCCTTCGATCGGATGTCCGGACATCGGGCGGGCCGCGACCACCACCCGCCCACTAGGATGGACCGATGCCGGAGCGCGACGCCTCGAACACGTATCCCGTCACCCTGGGCGAGGAGCCCGAGTTCTGTCCGGCCTGCGGCGAGCGCGTGGAGCCGCGAGTGCTCGAGGCGCACCATCGTCCGCGCCTGGTCTGCCCGAACGGGCACGTCACGTGGCGCAACCCGCGGATCGTCGTCGGGACGCTGCCCGTCGACGGCGGCCGCGTCTTTCTGGCGCGCCGGGGGATCGAGCCGGCCCTCGGACGCTGGAGCTACCCGGGCGGCTTCCTGGAGGTCGGGGAGGCCGCGCAGGAAGGGGCGCGTCGCGAGACGGAGGAGGAGACCGAGCTGCGGATCGAGGTCGGGCGGCTCATCGGCGTCTACTCGCGTCCGTACGCCGCCGTCGTGACGATCATCTACGAAGCCACCGTGGTCGGCGGCCGGCCGGAGCCCGCCGCCGAGACGACCGAGGTGCGCGGCTTCTCACCCGACGAGATCCCGTGGGACGAGCTGGCCTTCACGACGACCGAGTCGGCGCTGCGGGACTGGGTGGCGTCGCTGCCCGGACGCGGGCCGCGGTTCGAGCCGGAGCTCTACGTCACGGGCGACGAGTCGTAGCGCAGCACCTCGCCGCGGACCGGCACCCAGGCGCCGACGACCCAGCCGTAACCGATGGTCGCGGCGAGCAGCGCCAGTGAGGTGACCAGGTCGACTTCGTTCACGCCGATGGCGATCCCGATCCGGCTGCCGAGCAGGCTCCAGGCGAGGATGGCGACGCACACGGCGGCCGTTCCCAGCGTGGCCCGCACCGTGAAGAAGCGACCGAAGAAGTAGGCGAAGGCCATGCCGATGCCGGCGCCGGCCACCTGGACCAGCCCCAGGCCGAGCACGAGCGCCTCGCTCGTCGAGGTGCGCGCGCCTTCCGGACCGATGCTCCCCAGCGCCTGCACCGGCGCCATCGGGCCGCCGGTCGGGAGGCTGAGCAGCATGGCCACCGCGATCCAGACGTAGGCTCCCGCCAGGCCGGCCACGAACCCGCGGTAGGCCAGGCGGAGACCGTTCACTTCGGTCACGCGCCCGATGCTATGGGGGGACGCCTCGAGGACGAACCGGACCGAAGTCCGGGGGCGTGGGGTACGCGCGCCGGTCGCTACGCCTGGAAGCGGCGGAACACGGCGACCGCGTTCTGGCCGCCGAACCCGAAGCCGTTGATCATCGCCACGTTCACCGGCATGCGGCGCGCGACGTTCGGGATGTAGTCGAGGTCGCAGGCCGGGTCGGGTGTCTCGAGGTTGATCGTCGGCGGCACGACACCGTCGCGGATGGCCAGGATGGCCTGCAGCCCCGAGACGGCGCCGGCCGCGCCGAGCGTGTGGCCGAGCATGCTCTTGTTGCTGCTGATGGCCAGCCGCGCGGCGTCGTCACCGAAGGCGGCGTGGATGGCCTTGGTCTCCGTCGCGTCGTTCAGCGGCGTCGAGGTGCCGTGCGCGACGACGTGGTCGACCTCCGACGGCTCGAGCCCGCTGTCGCGCAATGCCCGCCGCATGGCGAGCGTGGCACCGAACCCCGCGGGATCGGGAGCCGAGATGTGGAACGCATCGCCCGTAAGCGCACCGCCGGCCACCTCGGCGATCACGTTCGCACCCCGGGCGGCCGCGTGCGCGGCGGATTCGACCACGACCACGCCGGCGGCCTCCCCGAAGACGAAGCCGTCACGGTTGGCGTCGAAGGGTCGCGAGGCGCGGGTCGGGTCGTCGTTGCGCTTCGAGAGCGCGCCCATGTTGGCGAGGGCGGCGAAGCTGACCGGCATGATCGCGCTCTCCGTGCCGCCGGCGATGACGACGTCGACCTCGCCGCGCTCGATCAGGCGCTGCGCCTCGACGAACGCCTGCACGCCGGAGGCGCAGGCCGCCACGCTGGTGATGACCGGCCCGCGGATGCCGTTCTGGATGCTCACCTGGCAGGCGGCCATGGACGGCGACATCATCGGCACCATGAACGGGCTGACCCGATCCGGTCCCCGCTCGAGGTAGGTCGTTTCGCCCACGGCGACCTCCTGCAGCCCGCCGCCGCCGGTGTTGATCACCACCGCCACGTCGTCGCGGTTGTGGTCGCCGATCTGCAGTCCGGAATCGTCGATCGCCTGGCGCGCAGCGGCGACCGCCAGCTGCGCGAATCGGCTCATGCGACGCGCCTGCTTGAAGTCCATCCAGTCCTTCGGCTCGAAGCCCTTGACCTCCGCGGCGATCCGCACCTCGAGGGCGGAGGCGTCGAAGGAGGCGATCTCGGCGACGCCGGAGACGCCATCGGTCAGGTTCTGCCAGAAGGTGGCGACGTCGTTGCCGATGGGCGTGATGGCGCCCAGGCCGGTGACGACGGCGCGGCGGCCGGGGTCTCGGGATGCTCGGGTGGTCGTCATGGTGGCGGCTCTCCCCTCGGTGGGCGCTCGGCCCTACTCGTCGAAGCGGCGCAGGATCACCGTGCTGTTGTGGCCGCCCAGGCCCATCGAGTTCGAGAGGGCGACGCGG
>DASTYP010000191.1:0-16014 GCA_035764845.1 Candidatus Limnocylindria bacterium | reverse complement strand
CAGGTAGACCAGGGCGATGCCGCGCTCGATGACGAGGCGCGCCACGCTCGCATCGGTCGCCCAGAACCAGCTCCAGTCCACGTCGCTCCACGCCTGCGAGGTCCGTGCCGGATGAGACGATGGTCACCCGGAAGGCCCATTGTCGGACCTGGACGGGACCGTAGAATCCCGGCATGCGGATCGCGGTGATGGGGGACGTCCACGCGAACCTGCCGGCGCTGCGGGCGGTGATCGACGACGTCGTGCGGATCGGCGCCGATGCGCTCTACTGCGTCGGCGACGTGGTGGGGCGCGGGCCACACCCCAACGAGGTGGTGGACGAGCTCCGTCGGCTGGAGATCCCCACGATCCAGGGCAACTGGGACGAGGCGGTCGGCATGGACCGTGACCAGAACGGCGCGGCGTGGACGACGATCGAGGCGGAGGCGGACGGCAACCGCTCGATGCGCTGGACCGCGGAGACGCTGACCGACGAGAACCGCGCCTGGCTGCGCCAGCTGCCGGCGACCCTTCGGCTCACCCTGGCCGGGCGATCGCTGTACTTCTTCCACGGCTCACCGCTGCGGCAGGGCGAGTACCTCTGGAACGACCGACCGTCGCGCGTCTTCGCCCGCATCGCGTCGGACGAGGCGGATGACGTCTTCTGCTTCGGCCACACGCACGAGGCCTGGCACCGCGTCGTCGGGCAGGCGCACTTCGTGGCGTGCGGCTCGGTCGGCTGCGGCACGGAGGGTGACGCCCGCGCACGGTACGCGGTCGTCTACCTGGGTGAGCCCGACATCGCCGTCGGCTTTCGGTCGGTCGACTACGACCACGTGGCGGTCGTGCGCGACCTCGCCGCGACCGGCTGCTCCGTCGACCTCCTCCGGCAGCCGCCCTCGCGCCATCCCCACGTCCCGTCCGAGGCCGCGCCGGCCTGGCGTGAGCGCCCCGGGGCTCAGCCCGCGTAGGTCGCCAGCGCCTCGAGCACCAGGTCCCAGAAGCGCTCGACCTCAAGCCCGACCGCCACGTCGGCATTCGGCTCCCGTCCCGTGGTGCCGTACACGTCGACCACGGTGCGCCCGGCGCTGAGCGCCGAGGCCGTGTCGATCGCCACGTTCAGGTGGCGGGTCGGCACGATCGACGGATCGATGACCGCGGCCACGGCGCACGGGTCGTGGACGGCCGGCGCCGGGAAGCCGAAGACTTCGCGGTACGTGTCGGTGAAGAAGCGCAGCAGCGCGTCGCTCATGCGCGCGACCGGCGTGTCCAGCGCGGCGATGCGGTCCAGCACGGGCTCGGTGGCGAGGGCCAGGTGCGTCACCTCCAGCGGGACGAGGGTCACCGGCACGCCGGCGTTGACCACCACGTCCGCCGCCTCGGGGTCCGCGTAGATGTTGAACTCGGCCGACGGCGTCCAGTTCCCCAGCCCGATCGCCCCGCCCATGATCGAGATGCGGTCGATGCGGCCCGCGATGTCCGGCGCTCGCTGCAGTGCGGTGGCGACGTTCGTGAGCGGCCCGACGGCGACCACGGTCAGCGGACGCGGATCCTGGCGCCGGGCCAGCTCGATCAGCAGGTCGACGCCGTCGCGCGGGTCCGTCCCGACCGTGGGCTCGTCCCAGTCGACGCCGTCCAGCCCTGAGGCGCCATGGATCTCGCCCGCCACGATCCGCTCGCGCACCAGTGGCCGGTCGCAGCCGGCGGCGATGGGCACGTCGGTGAGGCCGGCCACCGAGCACACGCGCCGCGCGTTGAGCGTCGTCTTGTCGACGGTCTGGTTGCCGGCGACCGTGATGATCGCCTCCAGGTCGACCGACGGTGAGGCGGCCGCCAGCAGGATGGCGATGGCGTCGTCGTGGCCGGGATCGCAGTCCAGGACCACCCGCCGACGCGCGGCTGGCATCACTCCTTGATGTACGGCTTGCCGTCGGCCGCGGGGGCGCGGGTGCGCCCGACGAGCCCGGCCACCACGATGATGGTCACCACGTACGGCACCATCAGCAGGAATTCGGACGGGATGCCGATGTTCAGGATCGAGAGGCGCGACTGGACCGCATCGGCGAATCCGAAGACCAGGCCGGCCAGGAAGGCGCCGATCGGATTCCAGCCGCCGAAGATCATGGCCGCCAGGCCGATGTAGCCGCGCCCGGCGCTCATCTCGCGCTCGAAGCCACCGGTGGAGCCGATGGTGAAGAAGGCGCCGCCGAGGCCGGCGACCATGCCGCCCAGGATCACGTTGCTGTACCGCACCCAGTAGACGTTGATGCCGACCGTATCGGCCGCCTTGGGATGCTCGCCCACGGCGCGCACCCGCAGGCCCCAGCGCGTGTAGAAGAGCCCGAGGTGGATGGCGATGATCAGCCCGAAGAGCATGTACACGAAGATGTTGTGCCGGAAGAAGATCGGGCCGAGGATCGGGATGTCCGCCAGGAAGGGGATCGGGATGGCGCCGAGGACCTCGGGACGGTTCAGCGCGTCCTGGTACGGCGAGAGCCAGCGCACGGCCAGGAACGAGGTCAGGCCGGTGGCGAAGATGTTGATGAAGAAGCCGGCGATGATCTGGTCGACCCGGTAGCGGATCGCCAGCACGGCCAGGATGCCGGCCATCAGGCCGCCGGCAAGGACGGCGGCGAGCATGCCGATCCAGGAGTTGCCGGTGACCGAGCCGATGACCGCGGCAACGAAGGCACCGGTCAGCAGCATCCCCTCGATGGCGATGTTCACCACGCCCGAGCGCTCGCACAGCACACCGGCGAGCGCACCGAAGACGATGGGGACGGCCCGCTGGAGCGTGCTCTGCAGCACCCCGGTCAGGTTCATCGACTGCCCGGCGGCGACCCACACCAGGAAGCCGAACACGAAGGCCGTGGCCACCAGGCCCAGGACGAGCGCCCAGCGCGCGCCGAAGCCGCGGGTCAGCTGGATGGCGCCGGCGAAGGCGACCGCCCCGGCGAGCAGGAAGCCGGTCCCCTTGGCCGGCAGGTCGAGCGGCGGCAGTTGGATCGGCGATCCGCCGAGGTTGAGGTTGAACGAGGAGACCGCGTCGCCGGCGACCGGGAGCGCGAAGCCGATGGTCATGACGACGGCGGCGATGAGGTAGATGACCCCCAGCACCCGCTGCCGGGTGCGAGCCTGGCGCTCGGCCAGCGTCAGCGTGCGCGGCGTGGCAACGGCGGCGGTCACGAGCCCCACCCCTTGGCGAACACCTCGGTCCCGAGCGTCCGCTGGGTGCGGATGCGGTAGATCGCGCGCACCAGCGCCGGTGCCGCGATGAAGAGGATGACCAGCGCCTGGATCACGACCACCAGGTCACGCGGGGTGCCGGTGGCGGCTTCCATGGGCGTCGCCCCGGCGCGCAGCGCCCCGAAGAGGAAGGCCGCGGCCACGACGCCCGCGGGCCGCGTGGCGCCGACCAGGGCGACGGTGATGCCGTCGAAGCCGTAGCCCGGTGAGAAGCCGGGGCTCAGGCTCTTCGACGAGCCACCGAGCATCAGGCTCGCGCCCGCCAGCCCCGCCAGGCCGCCGGCGATGACCATCGACATCACCGTGGACCAGCCGGGGCTCATGCCGGCGTAGCGAGCGGCACGGGGGTTGAGGCCGACGGCCCGGAACTCGAAGCCCCAGCGCGAGCGGAACAGCAGCCACCAGACGGCCACGGCCGCGAGGACGGCGATGGCGATGCCCCAGTGGGCGCGCAGCCCTTCGACGATCGGCATCAGCCACGACCCGGGCTCCGCGACCTTGCTGATCGGGTCGGAGCGGCCGGGGCGCTGCACGAAGGCCGTCTTCAGCGCGTAGTCGACCGTCCGGTAGGCGACGAAGTTGAGCATGATCGTGACGATCACCTCGTGGGCACCGGTCCGGGCCTTCAGCAGGCCGGGGATGAACCCCCACAGGGCGCCGCCGATGAAGCCCGCGAGGACGGCGAGCGGCGCGTGGATGAACCACGGCAGGCCCACGAACGAGAAGCCGGCGATGATCGCGATCAGCGCGCCGATGTACATCTGGCCTTCGGCGCCGATGTTGAAGAGGCCGACGCGGAACGCCAGCGCGACCGAGAGGCCGGTGAAGATCAGCGGCGTCGCCGACACGATGGTCTCCGACAGCGGACCGAAGGCCCGCTTGACCTCGACCCAGTCGCCGGCGAAGAGCGCGCTCAGCAGCCGCACCGGGTCGCCGATGGAGCCGCTCAGCAGCGCTCCGTACGACTGCATCACGATGCTCCAGGCGCGTCCGACCGCCGCCCCCAGATCGGTGCCGAGCAGGCTCAGCGTCTGCGCGTCGCTGAAGATGATGATGATCGCGCCCACGACGAAGGCCGAGAAGACGGCCAGGACGGGGAGGAGCAGCGCCCGCAGGACGCGCATGCCGCCACGTCCGCCTCGCTCCGGCTCCGGGGCCACCGCCTGGTCCGGCTCACTGGCCAGCATCGGCTGCTCCGGTGCCGGCTCCTCCTGGTCTGGCTGACGCCGGAACGTGTCGTCAGTCATGGCGTGCGTCTCCGGCCGGAGCGGCGAGGACCTCGGCGGCGAGCTCGGGCGACGCGACCTGGTCCTCCGGGTGCGCGCCGCCCATCAGCAGGCCGAGCCGCTCGAAGGTCGCCTCCTCGGGCGACAGCGTCGCGACGATCTTGCCCTGGTACATGACCGCGATGCGGTCGCCGAGGGCCGTGACCTCGTCCAGCTCGCTCGAGACGATGAGGACGGCGGCTCCGGCGTCGCGCCGCTCGACGATGCGCTTGTGGATGTACTCGATCGAGCCGACGTCGAGGCCGCGCGTCGGCTGCGAGGCGACGACCAGCTTCACGCCCGGTCGCGAGAACTCGCGGGCGGCGATGACCTTCTGCTGGTTGCCGCCGGACAGGTTGCCGACCGGATTGAAGATCGACGGCGTCCGGATGTCGAAGTCGCGCACGCGCTCGTCGGCCGCCGACGCGATCGCGTCGCGGTCGAGGTTGAGGCCGTTCGCGAAGGTATCGGTCCAGTAGTTGTTCAGGACCAGGTTCTCCGCCACCGAGAAGTCGACGACCAGGCCGTCCTCGAGCCGATCCTCCGGGACGTGTGCGACGCCGGCCTTGTAGATCTCGCGCGGGGTGCCGTCCATCTCCTGCCCGTCGATCCGGATCGACCCGGAGTCACGCGGCCGGAGGCCGGTGATGGCCTGGACCAGCTCCGTCTGCCCGTTGCCCTGCACGCCGGCCACGGCCAGGATCTCGCCGGCCCGCACGGTCAGGTCGAGCTCGTTGACCGCGGCGTGGCCGCGCTCGTCACGGACCACCAGGTCGTTGATCTCGAGCACGGGCGCCTTCGGCTGCGCCGGCTCCTTGTGGACCACCAGCTCGACGCTGCGACCGACCATCATCGCCGCCAGCTCCTCCTCGCTGGTCTCGGCCGGCGTCGTCTCGCCGACGACCTTGCCACGGCGCAGGACGCTGATCCGGTCGGCGACGGTGAGCACCTCGTCGAGCTTGTGGGTGATGAAGATGATGCCCGTGCCGTGCTCGATCAGCGAGCGCATGACGCCGAACAGGTCCTCGGTCTCCTGCGGTGTGAGCACCGCGGATGGCTCGTCCAGGATCAGGACGTCCGAGAAGCGGTAGAGGGTCTTGATGATCTCCACGCGCTGCCGCACGCCGACGGGCAGGTCCTCGACCACCGCGTCCGGGTCGACCTTGAGGCCGTGGCGCTCGCTGATGTCCATGATGCGGCGCCGGGCGGCGGGTTCGTCCAGGCGCCCGAAGGGCGGCCGCGTCGACTCGACGCCGAGCATGACGTTCTCGGTGACCGTGAAGACGGGCACGAGCATGAAGTGCTGATGGACCATGCCGATGCCGGCCGCGATCGCGTCCGACGGACCGGCGAAGCGCACCGGCTTGTCGTCGATCAGGATCTCGCCCTCGTCCGGCTGGTAGAGGCCGTAGAGGACGTTCATGAGCGTCGTCTTGCCGGCGCCGTTCTCGCCGAGCAGGCCGACGATCTCGCCGGGGTTGACGACGAGGTCGACGCCCTCGTTGGCGACGACGCCAGGGAACCGCTTGGTGATCCCCCGCAGCTCGAGCTTCACGGACGCCTCACGCGTGGTACCGAACGGGCGGCGTCCGCGGAGGACGCCGCCCGCTGAGCATACTCAACCCGATCGGGTCGAAGCCGTTACTCGCCGTAGTAGTCGGACGGGGAGATGTCGCCGGCGATGATCGCATCGGCCAGCGTCTGGATCTCGTCCTTGGTCTCCTGCGAGATCTGGTCGTCGTAGTCGTGGAAGTCGCTGATGCCGACGCCCTCGTTCTCGAGGTTCGAGAGGAAGGTGGCCTCGGGCGCCTCGTCGTTGACGGCGCGCTCGATGGCCTGGAAGACCGAGTTGTCGATGCGCTTGATGATGCTGACGAGCATCAGGTCGGCGTAGTCGGGGACGGTCTGGGTCCAGTCGACGTCCACGCCGAGGCCGACCGCCTCGGCACCCTGCTCGCGGATGGCGGCGAAGGTGCCCTGACCGATCGGACCACCGACGGGCAGGATGACGTCAGCGCCCTCCTGGAGGAAGCCCAGGGTGACGTTCTTGGCGTCGTCGGTGCTGTCGAAGTTGCCGGTGAAGGTGCCGGACGCCGCATCGTTCGGGTCGCGGCCGCCGAGCATGCGAACGTCGTCGCCCTTCTGCTCGTTCCAGTAGTTCATGCCGGCGATGAAGCCGTCCATGAAGTCGGTGACGCCGGGGCCGATGTTGATGCCGCCGAACGTGCCCATGACGCCGGTCTTGGTCCACGACGCCGACGCGTAGCCGGCCAGCATGGCCGCCTCGGCCGTCGCGTAGACGAGGCCCTCGACGTTGTCGAGCGGCGGGTCGTAGGCGAAGTCGACGATCGCGAAGCGGACGTCGGGGTTGGCCTCCGCGGCCGCCTTGGTGGCGTCGCCGAGGAGGAAGCCGACGGTCACGATCATGTTGCAGCCGTCGCTGATGAACTGGTTGATGTTGCGCTCGTAGTCCTCGGCGCTGTTCGACTGCAGCGTCGCGATCTCGACGCCCAGCTCATCGCGCGCGCGCTCGAGGCCGGCAAGGCCGTTCTCGTTGAAGCTGTTGTCGTCGAAGCCGCCGGTGTCGGACACCATGCAGACCTTGTAGTCGATGGCCGCGGCGCTCTCGCTCGGTGCCGCGCTCTCGCTCGGTGCCGCGCTCTCGCTGGCCGGGTTCGACTCCTGCGCGCTCGCGCTGGCCGACGGGCTCGACCCGCCGCCGCTGCACGCCGCGAGGATGAGGGACAGCACGGCCAGGAAGGCCATCACTGCCCGAGTGTGCTTCGCCATTTCTCCTCCACACCATTGTCCGGTGCGAGCCGCGTCGATCGCGGCGCACAGATGCGCTCGGGCCAGTGGGCACCTGGCGCAGACTCCGCGGCATTGTACTGAAGCGCTTTACCCGTCCTCAAGGGTCTTTCGGCACGGTCCGGTCGCCCCCGGTCTCCGTCTCGGCCGGCGGCGGGCCTATGATCGGCCGCGTGAGTCCGCTGCCGGAACGCGTCCGCCTCGTCGTCTTCGACCTGGACGGGGTCATCTACCGAGGGACGGAGCCGATCGCGGGCGCCCCCGACCTGGTCGGGTGGCTCCACGAGCGCGGCGTGGCGGTCCGCTTCGCGACCAACAACTCGATGGTCGAGCGTCGCGGCTACGTCACGCGTCTCGCCGCCATGGGCATCCCGACCGTCGAGGACGAGATCGTGACCTCGACCTCCGCCTCCATCGAGCACCTGCGGCGCCACGTGCCGGACGTGCGCCGCATCCTCGCCATCGGCGCCGCGGGGATGCGGACCGAGCTGCTGGAGGCGGGGTACGACGCCGTCATGGCGGACGAGGTGGCGCGCGATGCCGCCAAGGAGGGGATCCCGGACGGCGGACCGCTGACGGACCGATACGACGCCGTCCTCGTCGGCCTCGACCCGCAGGTCGACTACGCGCGGCTGGCGGTCGCGATGAGCGCGGTCGAGGCAGGCGCCCGCCTGATCGCCACGAACGCCGATACGCGCTACCCGACGCCGGCGGGGTTCCTGCCCGGCGCCGGCTCGATCGTCGCGGCGCTGGCCACGGCGACCGGCGTCACGCCCGAGGTGATCGGGAAGCCGGCGCCCGCGATGTTCACGGCCATCTTCGAGGCGAGCGGCGTCGACGCTGCGCACGCGGTGGTCGTGGGCGACAACCCGGATGCCGACGTGGCCGGAGCGCACCGCGCGGGCTGTGCCGCGATCCTGGTGCTGACGGGCGTCGCGAGCGCCGAGGCGGCCGATGCGCTGGAGGGCGAGCGACGCCCCGATGCCGTGGCCGCCGGCCCCGCCGAGGTGCGCCGGCTGCTCGAGGACCGGCTCAGCTGATGGCGCCGCCGCCGCGCCACGCCTCCCACGCACGGACGGCCTCATCCAGCACCGGTGCCACGACATCTCGCGGCGCGAACGCGCGCCGGAACGCGTTGACCGCGATCGACGCCAGCTCGCCGTCCGACAGGCCGACCGCTGCTGCCGTCCGGGTCATCTCGTCGGTCAGGGTGGTGCCGGTGACGGTTCGATCGTCGGTGTTGATCGTGACCGACACGCCGGCGCGGTGCAGCGCCGCGATCGGATGCTCCGCCAGCTCAGCGACGATCCCGGCCTGGACGTTGGAGGTCGGGCACAGGTCGAGCGTCACGTCGCGCTCCCGCAGCAGGTCGACCAGGGTGGGGTCCGCGATGGCGGTCACGCCGTGCGCGATGCGGCGCACGCCGAAGTCCAGGACCTCGCGCACGCGCTCGGCGCCGGCGATCTCACCGGCGTGGCAGGTGAGCGCCAGGCCGCCATCGCGCGCGGCGCGGAACGCGGCCGCGTGTGGCGGTGCCGGCCAGGCCGACTCCGGGCCGGCGAGGTCGAAGCCGACGATCGGCAGGCCGAAGTCGGCCGCGGCCTCCGCCAGGGCCACGTTGGCGGCCGGCGGGTGGGAACGGATGGCGGTCACGATCAGCCCGACCCGTGGCCCGGCCGGACCGTGGACCAGCGCCGCCTCCGCCACCCCCTGCGCCACCGCCTCGAGGACCGCCGGGACGGAGAGCCCGCGCTCGAGGTGCAGGCGTGGCGCCCACCGGATCTCCGCGTACCGGATGCCGTCCGCGGCGAGGTCCTCGATCAGCTCGCGCGTCACGCGCTCGAGCGCGTCGGCGGTCTGCAGCAGGGCGATCGGCAGGTCGAAGTACGACAGCAGCTCCGCCTGGTCGCGGCAGCGCTCGGGCCCCGCCATCCGGCGGCGCGCCTCGTCCACGGTGAGCTCCATGCCCACGGCGGCGGCGAGCTCGACGGCCGTCTCCGGCCGCACGGACCCATCCAGGTGCTGGTGCAGCTCGGCCTTGGGGAGGGCGCGCAGCGCATCGGTGCGGGACATCGGCCCATGATAGGGATGCGCCCGGCGGTCGCCATCGCGGCCACCGTTGCCGCCTGCTGCGTCGGGCTGTCCGCCGACGTCCCGGAGGCGGCCCGATCCATGGACGCCGTCCGGCTCATGCACGACCGCGCCGTCGTCGTCGTGCGTTTGCTGGACACCGTGGAGGCGCGTCTCGTGGAGGCGACCGACGCCGCTCGGGCCGGGGCGGCGCGCACGGTCACCGGCGAGGAGCCGCCGGGGCCCAGCCTGGAGGACGCGGCGCGCCTGACCGAGGACGCCGAGGCCGATGCGGCCGCGCTCCGCGCAGCCATCGACCGCCTGCGAGGCGCGATCCAACTGGCCGACGCCGGCGCCCTCGTCGAGCAGCCGATCGACCGCCGCGAGCTCGCGTCCGTCGCGTCGCAGCTGCGGGCCACCGCGGCCGCCGCTGACGCCTTCGCCACGATGCGCCAACGCACGGAACGGATCCCACAGACGCTCGACGACGCGCTCGGCGCCCTCAGCCGCGGCGACCTGGACGAGGCCGAGCGGCTGGCCGATGCGGCACGGACCGATCATGATGCCGTCTCCGCCTGGGAGGTCGACCTCGTGACCCTGCCGATCTGGATCGACACGACGGACGCGATGATCGCCGACGTCGAGACGATCGTGCGCGCCACGCGCGACGGTGATCGCGCCGCAGCCGAGGCCGCGGCACAGGCGTTCGCCGGGCGCGCCGGGGAGGCCACGACGGCTGACCGGGCGCTGCGTATCGCGATTGGCGAGGGTGGCAGTGCCGTCACCGGGACGCCGCTGCGGCGGCTCGCCGACCTGCTCACGCGCCTTGCCGCCGCCCGGGACGTCGTGCAGGGGCTGGTGCCGTGACCGGCCCGGCGGGGGATCCGCTGATCGGGCGGCGCCTGGTCGACCGCTACCGCGTCGACGCCCTGATCGCCCGCGGCGGCATGGCCCGCGTGTACCGGGCGCGCGACGAGCGACTGGATCGGGACGTGGCCGTGAAGGTCCTCTCGGCACCGTACGCCGACGATCCGGCCTTCGTGGATCACTTCCTGGAGGAGGCGCGCGCCGCAGCATCCCTCTCCCACCCGTCCCTGGTCCACGTCTACGACTCGGGCAGCGACGGCGGCTCCCACTTCTTTGTCATGGAGCTGCTCGATCGTCACCGCACCCTGCGGACGGCGATCGACGAGCAGGGGCCGCTGCCGCCGTCGGAGGTGGTTCGCATCGGTCGTGAGCTGCTCGCGGGCCTGCGCGTGGTGCACGGTCGCGCGCTGGTGCACTGCGACGTGAAGACGTCGAACGTGATGCTGGGTCCGGGCCCGGCGAAGCTCATCGACTTCGGCATCGCCCGGCCGCCCGACGACGGGAACGACGACGAGATCAGCCTGGGCTCGCTGCACGCGATGTCGCCCGAACAGCTGCGCGGCGAGGCGCTGACGCCGGCCAGCGACCTCTTCAGCCTGGGCGTGGTGCTGTACGAGGCGCTCACGGGACGGCGGCCGTTCGACGGCCGCACGCCTGACGAGATCGGCCGCCAGCAGGACGCGGGCTCGGTTCGACCGCCATCCACGCTGGTGGCGGGAGTCCCCGGACGGCTGGACGCCGCGATCCTCCAGGCGCTGCGTCGTGATCCGGCCGCCCGGTTCCACAGCGCGGAGGCCATGGACCGCGCCCTCGAGGCGGCGTCGCGCGATCGGGCCGTGGCGCCGGACGACGAGACCCGGGTGGTGCCCGCCCAGCGCGGGTACGTGCCGCCGTCCGTGCCCGCGAGGGCGCCGGCCGCCACGCCGTCACCTGCCCGCCCCGCTCCGGCGCCGACCCCGAGACGACCCTCGCCGCGCCGACGGACCGGCGCCTTCCGCTGGCTCGGGACGGCGGCGGTCCTCGGTGCCGCCGCGCTCGTCGTGCTGCTGGTGGTCGTGCCGCTGCTCGAGCTGGGTCGCGGCGGTGGGAGCGGCTCGCCGTCGCCGACGCCCGTGGCCACCGCTCCTCCGTCCGTGGAGGTGGGCGTCGTCCCCGACACGGTGGGGCTCTCGACGCCCGACGCCATCGAGCTGGCGCGCGCGGCAGGGCTGAAGTGGACGGTGCGCTGCAACGAGGATCAGACGAAGCCCGCCGGCATCATCGACCAGGAGCCACCGGCCGGCACGCCTGCGTCGCCGGGCAGCGCGTTCACGATGTACTCGGCGCGCATCTCCGACTGCCGCTGACGCTCCTATACTCGGCGCGTCCCACCCGTGACGAAGGAGCTCATCGAAGCATGCGCCTGCGCGCGACCGCCGACCTTCCCGCCACCGTCGTCGCCGACGTGCTCGCGGTACCGATCTACCGCGAGGACGCCGAGCTGACCGGTGACCTCGCCGAGCTGGACGCCGCGTCCGGCGGCGCAATCCGCGCGGCCATCGAGTGGGGAGAGTTCAACGCGCTGGAGCACCCCTCCGCGCTGGTGGACGCCGGCGATCTCGCGGTCGACCGGCTGCTGCTCCTCAACGCCGGTGCCCGCGGTCGCGGACCGTTCCGCGCCCGCCGGCTCGCGGCTGTCGCCACGCGGCGTCTGAACGGTCGTGGTGCCCGCACCCTGGCGCTGTGGCTGCGCGACGGCGAGGACGACGACGCCTGGGCGGCTGCCGCCGCCGGTGCCGTCGCCGGGACGTATCGGTCGACCGCCGTCTACGGGCGTGTCCGCGACACCGAGGCCATGAAGCGATCGGTCGACGAGGTCCTTTTCGTGGGCGGCGCCTCCCAGGACGCGCTCGACCGCGGCGCGCACATCGGCGAGGGGATCGCCTTCGGGCGGGACCTGGCCAATCGGTCGGCGAACGACCTCTCGCCGGAGCGGACCGCCGAGGTCGCCAGGGAGCTGGAGGCCGACGGCTGCACGGTCGAGATCCTCGAACCCGACGACATGGAGCGGCTCGGGATGGGCCTGCTCCTGGGTGTCGGCCAGGGCGCGGCACACCCGCCGCGTCTCATCGCCATCAAGCTGCCGGGCTGGGAGTCGGGCGGCGATCGACGGCTGGCGATTGTCGGCAAGGGCGTGTGCTTCGACTCCGGCGGGATCAGCATCAAGCCGGCCGAGCACATGGGCGACATGAAGCACGACAAGTCGGGCGCTGCCGCGGTCATCGCCGCGGCGCGCACCGTGGCGCGCCTGGCGCCCGACACCCCGCTCATGGCCGTCGCGCCCATGGTCGAGAACATGCCCGGCGGCAACGCGCAGCGGCCGGGTGACGTGGTGAAGGCCATGAACGGCATGACCGTCGAGGTGACGAACACCGACGCCGAGGGCCGCCTCATCCTGGCCGATGCCATGACCTGGGCCGAGACGCAGGGCGCCACTCACGTCGTAGACGTCGCGACGCTCACCGGCGCGGCCTCGGTCGCCTTCGGCGACACGGTCAGCGCCTACTTCGCGCGCCCGCGTGAGTGGGGCGAGCGGGTGGGCGGTGCGGCCGAGCGAGCGGGGGAGTGGTTCTGGGAGATGCCGCTGGTCACCGAGTACCGCGCCCAGTACGACTCACCCCACGCCGACATCGTGAACTCCGGGACCCGGGACGGGTCGCTGATCAAGTCGGCGATCTTCCTGAGCGAGTTCGTCACGGTGCCCTGGGTGCACGTCGACATCGCCGGCACGGCGTACCACTCCAGCGACAAGCCGTACGGGCCGAAGGGCGCCACCGGCGCATCGGTCGCGACGCTGGTGGAGCTGGCCCTGGACTTCGCGCGTAAGCCCTGAGGGCCGCCTGCGCCGACGCACGCAACAGAAAAGGCCCCGACCGTGACGGCCGGGGCCTGCTGGTGACGAGAGGTCAGACGTTGTCGTCGTCGCCGTCGACGGCGTCGCGGACGGTGTCCTTGGCCTCGCCCCACGTGTTCTGGAGCTTGCCCTCGGCCTGGTCCGCCTGGCCCTCGGCCTCGGTCTGGGGGTTGTCCGTCAGGTCGCCCCACTCTTCCTTGACCTTGCCACCCGCTTCCTTGAGCGGGCCCTCGATGCGATCACTGTCCATGGATTCAACCTCCGCGGTATCACGCCGGCCGGTGCCGGCAGTGCTGCTCCGAAAACGCACGTCGCATGCCAGCACGCCGCCGAAGCCGCGGGACGATCGGCCTATGGTCGAGCCGGGCGTCCGAAGTAGCATCCCGGTGCCGGCACGCACCACCACGGCTGCGACGACCCGGCCCGAGCGAGGAGGTCCCGGGAGGACAGCGTGACGCCGATCAGCATCGCCGTGGGCCTGGCCTTCGCCGTCATCGGCGCAGCGTCCGAGCGCCTGGCGAGTGTCTGGCCGCCCGACGAGGCACAGCGCCGTCCGACCGGCTGGCGCACCGTCCTGCTCGCCGCTGCCAGCGCCCTCGCCGCCGTGCTCGTCGTGCTCCGGTCGGAGCTGCCCGCGTGGGCGACCGGCGGCTACCTCGTGCTGCTCGCCCTGTTGGTCGTGCTGACGGCCACGGACCTCGAGCAACGTCGACTTCCGCACCTCGTCCTGGACCCGCTCATCGTGCTTGCCGCGGCGTTCGTGCCGTTCAATCCGGCGGTCGAGCCGGCCATGGCCATCATCGGCGCCGTGGCGGCCGTGGCATTCCTGGGTGCGCTGGCGCTCGTCGTGCGCGGTGGGCTGGCGCTGGGGGACCTGTACCTGGTGGCGCCCATCGGCCTCATGCTCGGCTGGCCGGTGATCTTCACGGCCCTCTTCGCCGCCGCGTTCCTGGCGGCTGGCAGCAGCCTGGCCCTGCTCGCCACGCGTCGGGTCGGGATGCGCAGCTACATCCCATTCGGCCCGTTCCTCGTGGGGGGCGCCGTCCTGGCGCTGCTGCTCGACGACCGCGTGCTGACCGTGGTTCGCTGATCGGAACCGCATTCGACCGAACACCCGTTCGCTGGTACCCTGCGCCCGATGCATCCGGCTCTCCAGCGTCGGCGTCGCCACCTCATGATGACCCGGCGCACCACGCGTCGCGGGCAGCGTCGGCGGGGCCTCGCGACCTTCCTGCTCGTCACCCTGGGCGTCTTCGGCCTGACCTTCGTCGGCTCGATCATGGGAACGGCGGGCGGGATGTTCGCCGCCTACAGCTACTTCGCCTCGGACCTGCCTGATCCCAACGTCCTCGACGGCATCGAGCCGGCGCAGTCGACCTACGTCTACGACCGCACCGGCCAGACCCTGCTCGCCCGCTTCGAGTGCCAGAACCGCGAGGCCGTGAAGTTCGCCGAGCTGCCCGACATCGTGTGGCAGGCGACGATCTCCAGCGAGGACCGCACCTTCTGGGAGAACAACGGCGTCGACTTCCAGGGCACGGTGCGCGCGGCGCTGGCGAACCTGGAGGCGGGGGAGATCGTGCAGGGCGCCTCGACCATCACGCAGCAGGTCATCGACTACGCCCGCGTCCTCCAGGAGGAGGGGCAGTCGACCCAGGTGGACGAGGGCGCGACACCCGCACCCAGCGCCATCGAGGTCGACCCGGACGCGCCGGCGGTCGAGAACCCGGAGGAGGCCCCCCAGGAGCAGACCGATGTCTGCCAGCCGCCGGAGCCCAAGAACTCGACCGACTTCCAGGACAAGATCCGCGAGAACATCCTGGCCATGCAGGTGACCGAGGCCTACCCGGGCCGCGCCGGCAAGGAGCGGATCCTCGAGACCTACCTGAACCTCATCTACTACGGCAACGGCTCGTACGGCATCAAGGCGGCGGCGGCCAACTACTTCGGCATCACCGACCTGAGCCAGATGTCGGTGGCGCAGGCCGCCTTCCTGGCCGCCCTGCCGCAGGCGCCGTCCTTCCTGGATCCGTACCAGAACCCGAACGGCGAGCCCGGCAGCGAGGCGGCCGCGGCCGATGCGCTGCGCGAGCGCGACCTGGTCATCGGCGCCATGCAGCAGGAGGGCTACATCACGACGGCCCAGGCACAGGAGGCACGTCGGACGAGCTGGCTCGACATGGAGCCCCGCCGCCTGACGAGCCTCCTGCTCGAGCCGCAGTTCAGCTTCCGGGTTCAGAAGGAGGCGGAGCGCATCCTGGCCAGCCTGGGCGTCGAGGATCCCGCGGCGGCGGTGCGCACCGGCGGGTATCGGATCACGACCACGCTGGACTACCCGCTGCAGCAGGAGGCCAAGCGGCTGGTGGCCGCGCACGTCCATGCGCTGAACACGAGCACCGCCGAGGAGCCCGGCTGCCTCACGCCCCAGGGAAGCCGCTGCCAGGACTTCAACGTCAACAATGGGGCGCTCGTTTCGATCAACTCGATGACCGGCGAGATCGTCGCGTACGTCGGCTCCGTCGACTACTACAACCGCGAGGACCCGCGGGTGCAGGGCCAGTTCGACGTTGCCGGCCTGGGCAAGCGTCAGCCGGGATCCGCCTTCAAGCCGATCACGTACTCATCGGCCTTCAAGTCCCGTGACGCGACGGCCTCGACGATGTTCGTCGACGCCATGACCGAGTTCGGCCTCGGCGACACGAGCTACCGGCCCACGAACGCCGACATCAAGGAGCACGGGCCGGTGCTGGCGCTCGACGCGCTGCACTTCTCGCTGAACATCCCCTCGGTGATGATGCAGTACCTGGTCGGATCCGATACGACGGCGCGCTTCGCCGAGTCGCTCGGTATCGCGTCCGCCGACTACATCATGGGCCAGGACCCGGG
>DASTYP010000190.1:0-13945 GCA_035764845.1 Candidatus Limnocylindria bacterium | reverse complement strand
CATGGCCGCGAGCACCTGTCCGACCACGATCCGCATGCGTGGCTCGTGACCGAGCCGTGGGGTCGTGTCGCCCTCGTCCTCCGCCACGTCCGGCAGGAACTGGACCTCGAGCGCCGACCGACGGCGGATGCCCGGCAGCCGGGTGGCGTGGAGCCGGTTGAGATCCGACGCGTCCCCCTCCTCCCGATCGTCGGCGAAGTGCAGCCGGACGTAGTACAGGTACATGCCGAGCAGCAGGGCGGCGGCCGACCACCGGATCCACGCGACGGCCGGCAGGAACGCCGTGCCGATGGCGACCGTGTAGCCCACCACGAAGAAGCCGACGTCGCGCGCCAGCACCGGCGTGGAGACGTCCATCGCCTCGGCTCGGCGGCCACGGCGCGCGAACGCCAGGACAGCGGCCCCCGTGACGAACATCGCGACGGTCGACAGCATGAACGGGGCGCCCAGGATCGCGCCGACGCCGATCTCGTGCGACGCCTGGGGATCGCGGCCGCTCAGGGCCGGACCGACGATGGCGATGGTCGGGATAAGCGTCTCCGGCATTGCCGTGGCGACCGCCGCCAGGACGCTGCCCACGGCACCCTCGGCCAGGTCGAGCTTATGCCCGAACCACTCGATTCCGTTGGTGAACAGCTCGGCCGAGCCGAGGATCACGCCCAGCGCGACGACGAGCAGGACGACGTCCATCGCTCCCCGTCACACCAGCCAGAGCAACGCGCTCGCGGCGATGAGCGCGCCGACCACCAGCGCCACGGTGAGGGAGGAACCGACGCGGACCTGGCCACGCGGGGCGCCGCTCCCCACGGATCGCGTCGCCATCAGCGAGATCACGATGGAGCTGCCCAGGATCGCGACGATGATGCCGAGCGAGACCCAGACATCGAGGTGGATCACGTCGCTCAGCAGCATCTTCACGCCGGCGAAGGCCAGCAATGCGGCCAGGCCGTACTTGAGGTATTCGAACCGGTCGATGAGCCCGGCGAGCAGGAAGTAGAGCGACCGCAGGCCCATGATGGCGAAGGCGTTCGAGGTGAAGACGATGAACGTATCGGTCGTGATGGAGAGGATGGCGGGCACGCTGTCGATGGCGAACATGATGTCGCTCGACTCGATGACCACCAGCGCCGCGAACAGCGGCGTCGCCCACAGACGGCCGTCACGGCGCACGAAGAAGCGCTGGCCCTGGTAACCCTCCGTCACCGGGATGACGCGGCGCATGAGCCGCAGGAACGGGTTCGCGTTGGGGTCCACGTTCTCGGTCCCCGCCGTGACCATGCGCCACGCGGTGAACAGCAGCAGCGCGCCGAACACGTAGACCACGACGTGGAACGCCTCCAGCAGCGCGGTACCGGCCAGGATAAACACGGCACGGAACACGATCGCGCCCAGCACGCCCCAGAAGAGCAGCCGATGCTGGTACTGCGCCGGCACGGCGAAGTAGGCGAAGAGGACGGCGAAGACGAAGACGTTGTCCATCGAGAGCGAGTACTCGATGAGGTACCCCGCCAGGTACTCGCCGCCGCTGGTGGCGCCGCGCGTCAGGAAGATGAAGGCGCCGAAGGCAAGGCCCAGGGACACCCACACGGTGACCCAGACCGATGCCTCGCGCATGCTGACCGGCTTCGCCTCGCGGTGGAAGACGAACAGGTCGAGGGCGAGCAGGCCGAAGATGGCGATCGCGAAGATCGACCACGAGACGAGTTCGGGCACCAGTGCAGCCTCCTACCGATCGCCGAAGGTCTCTCCCGACCACTGCGATCGGCCGGTGCCACCGGACGGGATCCGTCCCGCCGTCCTGACGATGACACCTGTCAGGGGTACTCCCCCTCGGGCCGGTGGAGTGTCGCCGACCCCGGGCGCCCGCGTCAAACGACGGCGGCGCGCGCCGACTCGGCGCCCCCGCCCGTGAGGGCGGCCAGCACCAGGCTGAAGACGAGCACGCCGAGCACAACCAGCGTCACGATCACGTACCCGCGCTCACGGTTGCGGGCGAAGGCGGCGGCCGCGGCCACCAGCTGCGCGATCGGCGTCAGCACGAGGAGCAGGATCCCCAGCAGGACGACGCTGCCCGGCTCACCGGCCGTCAGCTCCTCGAGCAGCGAGCCGCGGGCGACCTCGAGCGGCCGGCCCGAGACGACGGCCCAGCCCAGACCGACCGCGACGAGCGCGACCGAGCTCCACACGCCGATGGTCAGGACGGTCGCGACCCACCGGCGCAGGGGTCCGGCCCTCGTCATGTCGGGTGGCGCGGCGGGCGCGCTCACCCCGCACCCAGCGCGCGCTGCGCCATCTGGAACGCGGTGTACAGCAGGACCGCCAGGAAGATGATCGACAGCCAGCGTCCGCTGACGCGACCCGAGATGCGGGCGCCGGCGGCGGCGCCCAGCGCCACACCGAGCACGACCGGTCCTGCCACGGCGGGGCTGATCTCGCCGCGGAAGAGGTAAACGTACGCGCCGGTCGCGGCGGTGACGCCGATGATGAAGTTGCTCGTCGCGACCGAGACGTGCATCGGCGCCCCCATCACCAGGTGGACGATGGGCACTTTGACGATCCCGCCGCCGATGCCGAGCAGCGCCGAGATCACGCCGGCGCCGAGGGACCCCGCCATGGCGGCCGGCAGCCGGGTCGTCCGGTACGCGGGCGCCTCTTCGCCAGTCCGCGCCCAGGAGCGCGCCTCGGCGGCCGTGCCCGTCGGGGCCGGGTCGAGCGCTCGGCGGCCCAGGGTGTAGGCCGTGTACAGCAGCAGGAGCGCGAAGAACCCGGCCAGCAGCCGCTCGGGGATGACGCCGGCGATGAAGCCGCCGGCCAGGGCGCCGGTCGCGGTCGCCACCTCGAGGGTGATGCCGAGCCGAACGTCGGCCTGCCCGGTCCTGACGTAGCGCGACGCCGCTCCGGCGGACGTGGCCACCACGCACACGAGGCTGGTGCCCACGGCACTCACGATCGAGTATCCGAACCCGACCGTGAGCAGCGGCACGAGCAGGATCCCGCCCCCCAGCCCGAGGAGCGACCCGAATAGCCCGGCACCCAGGCCACCGAGGAAGAGGAGGAGGGCGGTCAGCACGGGCGAGGAACCGATCGGGCCGCCTCATCGGCGGCCCGGGTCATCGGTCGGTCAGGGGCGGAGGTGCTGCGGCGCGTACGGCAGCAGCGCGACCTGGCGCGCTCGCTTGAGTGCCGTGGTCAGCATCCGCTGGTGGCGGGCGCAGGTTCCGGTCTTCCGCCGCGGCTCGATCTTCGCGCGCTCGCTCAGGTACCGGCGGAGGCGGTTGACCTCCTTGTAGTCGATGCTCTCCGCCTTGTCCACGCAGAAGTTGCAGACCTTGCGGCGCCGGCGATCTCGGTAGTAGTCCGCCGTCTCGCGGCGGGAACGGGGGCTTGCCATGTGAATCGGTCCTCGTGATCTAGAAGGGGATGTCGTCGACGTCCATCTCGTCGCCCGGCGACGATCCCGGCCGCTGCTGCGCACCGCGCGGGCGAACCGACGGCGGAGCATCGCCGTAGGATCCGCCGCCGCCGCCACCACCGCCGTACGAGCCGCCCTCGCCGTCCTCGCGGCTGCGGCGCTCGAGGTTGACGACGCGGGCGAAGGCGAGCTCCAGCGACTGGCGCTTCTCGCCGTCGCGGCCCTCGAACTCCCGGACGCGCAGCTGGCCCTCGGCGTACACCTTGTTGCCCTTGCGCAGCTGCTCGGCGAGACGCTCGGCCTGCTGCTCCCAGACGCTGACCCGGAACCAGAGGGTCTCCTCGACCCACTCCCCGTCCGGGCCACGCTGGTTGTTGTTGACGGCGACCCGGAGGTCGGTGACGGCCTTCCCGCTGGGCGTGTAGCGCAGCTCGGGATCGGCGCCCAGGTTGCCGATGATCATCATCTTGTTGAGCGTCATCGCGGCTCCTCCATCGGCTCCGGGCGGTCAGCCCTCGCCGCGCTCCTCGTCGGACGTCGGGACGGCGTCCGTATCGGCGGCGTCCTCTGCGGGCGCCTCCTGGTCCTCGGAAGTATCGTCCGAGGTGTCGTCGGACGTCTCGTCGTCAGCGTCCTCGACCTCCTCGGCCTCCTCGACCTCGTCGTCGCCGGCACCTCCGGTGGCTCCGCGAGGTGCCGCGGCGGGCGCCAGCTCCTCCGCCGGCCCGCGGTCCTCGATGACGGTTACCAGGTGACGCAGGATGTCCTCGCTGATCAGCATCCCGCGCTCGAGCTCGCGGATGGCCGCCGGCTCGATGTCGAAGTGAATCAGGAAGTAGCTGGCGTCACGGAAGTGCTTGATGTCGTAGGCGAGTCGGCGCTTGCCCCACGGCGAGACCTTGGTGAGGCTGCCGCCGGCGTTGACGATGGCGCGGGTAACCTTCTCGACCGCCGACTGGAGGGCATCGTCCTCCAGGTCGGGGCGGAGCAGGAGCATGAGCTCGTAACGGCGCATGTGCGTCGTGTCTCCTCTCTCTGGGGTTGCGGCGCTGGCGCCCCGGGCGGGCGTCGCGCGGCGGAAAGGTGGTTCTTCGACTGACAGAAACCACGCCCCCGGGTGCCGGAGGCGCGGGGCGAGTATAGACCTCGGAGGCGCTCGGCGCCACCGATCACCCCGGACCGTATACTGCGGCCCACCCGACCCACAGTGCGAGCGTTGATGCCCTCGAACCCGATCCTCATCGTCGCCCGCGGCTCCGAGCTGCGAACCGAGCTCGAGACCGCGCTCGGCGGCGCCGGCTACAGCACCACGTCGGTCAGCACGCCGGCCGACGCGGTGGCCGCCATGCGCGGGTCGCCGCCGGACCTGGTCGTGGCGGAAGGGCTCGCGGCGTCCGGGGCGATCGGATCCCTGCGAACCGCGACCGGCAGCGGCGTCACGCCGGTCCTGGTCGTCGCACCGGCCCACGACGTGGAGGCACGGATCGCGTTCCTCGAGGCCGGCGCCGACGACGTGGTGCCCGCCTCGTTCGGCCGCAACGAGCTCGAGGCGCGGGTCATGGCGCTGCTCATCCGTGCCGGCCGAGTCCGGCCCGAGGTCTCGGCGCGAGGGACCACGGCGGAGCTCGTGGCGTTCTTCAGCCCCAAGGGCGGCGTCGGGACGACGACGCTCGCCGTCAACGTGGCGGTCCTCCTGGCCGGCGGGGCCCCGCTCCCGCAGGCCGCCGCGGCCACGGGTGCCCCGACGCTCCCCGCCTCCCGGGTCCTCCTGATCGACCTCGACCTCCAGTTCGGCCAGGTCGCGACGCATCTCAACGTCACGCCGCGGTACGACATCGCCGGCCTGGCGAGCGACGAGCAGGCCCTGGCCGATCCCGATCTGGCGCGCAGCTACCTGACCACGCACGAGTCCGGGCTCGCGGTTCTCGCGGCGCCCGCGCGTCCCGAGGCCGACTTCCGGGTGACGCTCGACCAGCTTCAGCGCATCGTCGAGGTCCTGCGACCGGGGTTCGACCAGATCGTGGTCGACCTGGGCAGCCGCCTCGATCCGCGAGCTCTGTGGGTGCTGGAGCAGTCCGACGCGCACGTCTTCGTCCTCTTCCCGGAGATCGCGGCCCTGCGCTCGATGAGCCTGCTGCTCGCCTTCCTGGCGGAGACCACCCCGCTGCAGGCGCGCACGCACATCGTCGTCAACCATGTCTTCCCGAAGGAGCTGCTCAAGACCCGCGACGTCGAGAACCTGCTCCGGACCAAGCCGGCGGCGGAGATCCCCTACACCGAGGTGGAGATGATCCGCTCCGTCAACGAGGGCGTCCCGCTGGTGATGGGGCGCCCGGCCTCCCCCGCCTCGCTCGCCCTCCGGCGCGTGGCGCAGGCCGTGATCGGCGTCGACGTCGCGCCGGCGGGACAGCCCCGGCAACAGCGACGCGGCCTGTTCGGCCGTCGCTGACGCTCCGGCACGCCTCGTGCGCTGAGCCGGGCATGACCGAGGAGTACGAGCGGCACGCCGGCAAAGCACCCGAGGACCGCCACCCAGCCCAGCTCGGGAGCGAGACCGATCCCTCCGACTACGCCGATCCGCGTGTCGCGCAGCCGGGCGAGGATCCACCGGGTGAGGATGCGATGGAGCCGATCGTCGATGGGGAACGGCGACCGGCCTGAGTGCTGGTACCGGAGGAGGGATTCGAACCCCCACGCCTTGCGGCCGCCGGGTTTAAGCCGGCTGCGTCTGCCATTCCGCCACTCCGGCACGGACCTGCCGGGCACAGGGTAGCGGACGCACCCCCGGGCACCGCTGCGCGCCGGCGCTAGAACGGTGGATCGGTCGGGCGCTTCGGCAGCGAACCGTCGGCGATCGCCTCGTCGTCCAGGCTCGACTCCGTCTCCTCGGACGACGTGTCCTCGTCCTCGTCGAACAGGTCGTCGAGCTTCCCACGCAGCGAGTCGGGTGCAGGCCGGTCGTCGTCGCGATGGGTCATGCGCGCGGCACCTGCACCGGGCGTGCCGGAGGTCGCACCGCGACACTTCGTGCCATTAGTCCCATGGCCGTCCCCTCGCGTCGCGGTATGGTGGTCGCGGTCACCACCGAGCACAGAGGGGAACTCACCACATGCCTCACCGGGGGGAGGCGGGCCGCCGGCGTGCCCGCGCACTGCTCATCCTCGTCGTCCTGATCGCGTCCGCCGTGCCGGTCGCTCCGGCGCGCGCATCGGAGGCGACCATCGAGCGCACCTACGGCGCCGATCGGTACGCCACGGCCGCGGCCGTCAGCGAGGACTTCGCGCCCGGCCTCCCGGCCGTCTTCGTCGCCACCGGCCAGAACTTCCCGGACTCGCTCGCCGGGGGTCCCGCGGCCGCGCGCCTCGGCGCCCCGATCTTGCTCGCCACCGCGTCGCGGCTCCCGGACGCCACCCGCTCGGCACTGTCCCGCCTGCAGCCCAGGTCCATCGTCGTGCTCGGCGGGCCGGGCGTGGTCTCCGACGCCGTGGCCGCCGCGCTGGGCACCTACGCGCCAACGTCGCGCCTGTTCGGGCCCACTCGCTACGAGACGGCCGTCGCCATCAGTCGGACCTTCCCGGCCGGCGTGCCGGTCGCGTACGTGGCGACCGGCCGGACGTTCCCGGACGCACTCGCCGCGGGCGCCGCGGCTGCCGCCCAGGGCGGGCCACTCCTCCTGGTCGATACCGCCTCCATCCCGGACGCCGTGCGCGCCGAGCTGGCACGACTCCAGCCGCAGCGCATCGTGGTCGCCGGCGGCGCGGCCGTGGTGAGCGACGGGGTGCTGGCGCAGCTGAACGCCATGGCGCCGGGGGGCGCCACCCGGCTGTGGGGCGCGGATCGGTTCGGGACGGCCGCGGCCATCAGCCGAGCGGCCTTCGCGTCGGCACCCTCGGCCCACATCGCCACCGGCCTGGGCTTCGCCGATGCCGTCGCGGCCGTTCCGGCAGCCGCCCGCACCCGCGGCCCGCTGCTGCTGTCCACCACCGCCGGGCTGCCGTCGGCGACGACGGCCGAGATCGCGCGCCTGCGTCCGAACCACACGGTCGTGCTCGGTGGCCCGACCGTCCTGAGCAAGGCCGTCATCGACCAGGCCGTGGCGGCGAGCGGGCTGACCCTCATCGGTCCCCACGCCTTCCGCTGGGACGCCTTCTCGCTCGAGACCGTCCCGGATGCGTACCTGGCGTACAACGGCGACACCATCGTGGCGCCATATGGCCAGCTCGAGAACGGCGTCTACAAGTGGAACTACAACGGGACGTGGGTCGACCACCCGGTCGGCCAGGCGCAGTACGTCGTCAACATGCTGCGCAACTACCGGCTGGATCCGAAGCAGGAATACCTCGATCTCGCGATCGCGAACGCAAGTCGGCTGCTGGAGCGCGCCGTCCGGCACGAGGGTGCGGTCTTCTTCCCGTACGGCTTCGACTTCTACCTGCACGGACGCGGCACCATGCGCGCGCCGTGGTACTCCGGCATGGCGCAGGGCATCGCGCTCAGCGGTTTCGTGCGGCTGTACCAGATCACCCACGACCGGCGGTGGCTGCAGGCCGCGAACGAGACGTACGCCTCGTTCCTGGTCGGGCGTGACTCCGGGGGTCCGTGGGTCACCTCGACGGACAACGGGCTGCTGTGGTTCGAGCTCTACCCCTGGACGCCGAACGACCACACCTACAACGGGCACAACTGGGCGATCTACGGCCTGTACGACTACTGGCGTCTGACGGGCAGCTCCCAGGCCCAGCAGCTGATCATGGCCGGCCTCACGACGTCGAAGCGCGCGCTCAGCATCGTGCGCGTCCCGGGCGGCGTGATGCGCTACTGCATCGCGCAGAGCTGCCTGGACCGGAACGTCGTGAACAGCGATTACCACCTGGTCGTCACGAACCAGATGATCCAGCTGTTCCGGTACACGCGGGACGAGGACTTCGCGCGCATGGCGGATGCCTTCGTGACCGACACGCCCTACTTCAAGGACTCCGGGACGGTGGTCCTCATGCCGGGCACGCACGTCGGCGCAAGCTTCGACAGCGCCGGGATGGAGTCGGCCGCCGCGAACACGGTGATCACCGAACCGACCGAGGTGGCGTATGCCCAGCGCAACGTGCCGTACGGCTGGGTCCGCCCGGGCAACGGCGTGCGCATGTACCTGACCGAGGGGCCGCTCGCCGGGACGTGGGTGCGCGAGACGCCCATGGCGTTCGTGCGCGGCTTCGTCGACCGCTACGACTTCTACTGGGGCCGCAACTTCGCCGTCCCGGCGGGTGACGTGACCGGCTACCGCTTCAACGACGACGGCACCATCGCGGAGACGCTCACCGCCCCGAGCAGCTCGAGCGCGTGGCGCTACAGCAGCTCAGCGCGCATTAACGGGCAGCGGGCAGGACTCGTCGTCGACGGTCCGCTGGCCGGCTACTGGGTCGCGCTCGACGGTCCCTGGACGGCCGAGGCGACGTCGGTGACCGCGGCCGCCGCGACGGCCCAGGGTGGCGCGAGCGCCAGCGGCATGGACACGCAGCGCTCGGCGGCGACCCCGTCGGTCGCCCCACCGCCCCTCCCGCCCAGCGACCCGCTCATCCCGCCGCCGGAGCCGGGCCAGTTGGACGCGCCGTAGGCGCGCTGCGCTCCCCACGAAGAAGGCCCGCCCGGCACATCCCGGGCGGGCCTCTCGGGTGACGACGTTCGAGCCTAGAGCGACCCGATCACCTGGAAGGTGTTCAGGATCTGGTCGAGCGCCTGCGCATCGGCCTCGCTGACCAGCACCACCTGCAGGAGCATGATGAACGACCCGTCCTCGGGCTCCGCCGCGAGCACCACGAAGGTGTTCGAGCTTCCGCCGCAGTCGCGGTAGACGTCGTAGGCCCCGGTGTACAGCGGGTCCTCGTAGTCGCTCCGCGACTCGTACGTGCAGGTGTCCGAGAAGTCGTTCGCGTCGAGCATGCCCTGGACGTCGTACGACGAGCGCAGGGACGACGAGGCACCGAAGAAGATGCCCGGCACGTCCCAGCCGTTGTTCCAGCCGTCCATGCTCGTCGTGGCGATGATCGCGGGACCGACGTTCGACTCACCGGCGATCCACGCCGACCCGTCGACCTCCGCCCACTCGGCCGGTACCACCATGCCGATCGCGCCGCTGTCGTCCTGCACCTCGACGAAGTCGGAGTAGCCGGTCGATCCGCCGCCCCCGCCGTTCTCGTCGACCTCGTCGCCGAGCTCCTGCGCGAAGCTGAAGCTCGTCTCGAGGGCCCGGCCGTTGAGCTGGCCCTCGAGGACCTCCTCGGAGGCGAATCGCAGGACCTCGATGGCCAGGGTGTCCTCGGCGTCGTGGCTGCGCAGGATGTCGCAGTAGTCCGCCATGGTCCCGTCGGTCGAGAGGACGAGGCCCTCCATGGTGGTGATGATGTCGCCGCCCTGGACGCCGGCCGCGTCAGCCGGAGAGCCGGACTTCACCGATGAGACCCAGATGCCGCTGATCGTCTCCCCGTCATTGACCGCCTGGCCGTTGACGCCGATGGACTGCACGTCCGAGCCGGCCTCCAGCTGCGCCACGATGTCCTGTGCGGCGCTGCCGTTGATGGCGTAGTACTGGTTGGTCTCACTGGCGCCGGCGTAGTTGACGCCCACGACCTGGCCGTCCGCCGTCACCAGCGGGCCGCCGGAGTTGCCGGGGTTGATGGTGGCGTCGTGCTCGACCACCTCGTCGACGCTGGCCCACGACGTCTCGCCGTCCGCGTTCTCCTTGCTGACGATCCCACGCGTCAGGGTGAACTCGGGGTCCCCCAGCGGGAAGCCCGCGGCGTACACGTCGAGGCCAGTCGAGACCGACCCGTCGTACCAGTCGAGGAATGGGTAGCCGTCGCCGTCGATGTCGATGACGGCGAGGTCGGAGCACTCGCTGACGCCGAGGATCTTGGCGTTGCGCGGCTCGCTCTCACCGCCGACCCACACCTTGAGCAGGGCCGAGCCCGTCACGACGTGGTTGTTGGTGACCGCGATCCCGGACGGATCGATGATGAAGCCGGACCCACGACCGGCGGCGTTGTAGACCGTGCCGACCTCGGGATCCTGGAAGGTTCCCTCAGCCTCGATCTGGATGGTGGCGGTCTTGACGGCGTCGAGGCTCGAGACGGCGCCCGATGCCGAATCACTGGCGGCCGCGGAGGCCGATGGTGCGGTGCTCGCCGGCGTGGATACTGCCGGCGCCTGGCCGCCGCACGCGGCCAGGAGCATGCCCATCAACACGATGGACGAAAGAGACCTGGGGCGAAACATGACCGTTCTGGCGTCCCTTCTGTTCACGGTGGGGCGGGCCGCAATCAGATCCCCCTTGGGCACAGGAGGCTGCACGAGGACGCACGGTCGTGGGGTCCGGGCGGGCACAGCGGGCAGCTGTCTGGGCGTTCGTCGGCCGGAAGCCGGGCACGGGGCGCCGGCGGTGGGTCGTCGAGGAGAAAACGGCACGCGATGGTGCCGGACGGCGGGCACTCCCCCTCTGCTCGGGTAATAGCGTCGCGCGGACTATATCGGGTCGGAACCCCTCAGGCAATGGTACCCGTGCGCGGCGCGTACGATTCGCGCGTGAGCCCCGTCGCGCTGACGCTGATCCTCTGCCTCTTCCTCGCCGCGGCCGGCTTCATCGGCTTGGTGGTGGGCCGAACACTTCGATCGGGACGTGGCGACCTGGACGCCGCGGGGTGGGTGATCGTGCTGGCCCTGGGCTTCGCGGCTGCCGCGATCGTGACGCTGGAGCTGGTGCTTCCCCGCCTGGAGGCGCTGCTCCTGCATCGGTGAGAAGGAAGACGGGCCGGATCGCTCCGAGCTTGCGATCCGACCCGAATCAATTCCCCCGAGGCTTGTGGAGGCGACGACGGGAATCGAACCCGTGTACGCGGTTTTGCAGACCGCTCCCTGAACCACTCGGGCACGTCGCCACCGATGTATTGCGGCTGGCTGCCCCGCGAGGATTCGAACCTCGGTTCACGGATCCAAAGTCCGCTGTCCTACCACTAGACGACGGGGCATCGCCTCGTCTCACGCTAGCAGGTCAGCGACGACCCCAACCAGCCGCCCAGTCCAATCGGTGCGGGAAAATGGAGCGGAAGACGGGACTCGAACCCGCGACCCTCACCTTGGCAAGGTGATGCTCTACCAACTGAGCCACTTCCGCCCGCTCGTTCCCCTCAATGATACCGCGTCGTTGGTGCCGAGGGCCAGGATCGAACTGGCGACACCGGGATTTTCAGTCCCGTGCTCTACCAACTGAGCTACCTCGGCGCCGATCGTCGCTGAGGCCTCCTCAGCTCCCGTCGCGGTACCGCTTCAGGCGGACGCAAGGATACCGATGCCTTCCCGCGCTCGCAACCGCGCCGCGACCGCGGGAGCCTCACCCGCCGATGCCGGCCTGGGCGCCCATCGCCTCCAGCGCCCGGATCCGCTCGCCGATGGGCGGGTGGGTGTCCCACAGGGACTTCGCCCGCTCCTCGAAGCTCTTGATGGGGTTGACGATGTACAGGTGCTGGGTCGCCCGGTTCGCCACCTCGAGCACCTCGCGGTCGTCCGCGATCGTCCGAAGCGCCCGGGCGAGCGCCACCGGGTTGCGGGTCAGCTCGACGGCGCTCGCATCGGCCAGCGACTCGCGACTGCGGCTGACGGCGGCCTGGATGATTCGCGCGATCATCGGCGCCAGGACAGCAAGGACAAGCGCGAGGACGAAGATGAGCGCCGCTCCCCCGCCGCCGCCCCCGCCGCGGTCGTTGCCACCGCGACGGCCACCACCCCAGAAGGTGAAGCGCAGGAACCAGTCGGCCAGCAGCGCGATGCTGCCGACCAGCACGCCAACCAGCAGCGTGAAGCGGATATCCAGGTTGCCGATGTGGCTCATCTCATGGCCGATGACGCCCTGCAGCTGCTCGCGGTCCAGCTTGTCGAGCAGGCCCGCGGTGACCGCGATGCTGGCGTGCTCGGCGTCCCGTCCGGTCGCGAACGCGTTGGGCGCGGAGTCGTCGATGACCCAGACCCGCGGCCGGGGGAGCCCGCCGGCCAGCCGCATCTCCTCGACCACGTTGACCAGCTGACGGTACTTCTCGGCCGGCTGCGCCGTCTCGATCTCGCGTGCCCCGCTGGTCGCCATGACCAGCGCATCGCCACCGAAGTAGGAGCCGACCGTCATGACGGCCGCCACGGCAACGGCCAGCACGACGCCGAACCAGTCGATGCCGGTCGCGAAGCCGATGACGCCGCCGAGCACACCGAGGACGATCGCCACGGCGACGACGAGCAGCCAGCTGCGGCGCCGGTTGCGATCGATCTCGCGGTAGAACGTCGTCGCCAGCGGCCGCCCCTCGGCGGTCATCGGCTCAGCTCAGGTCGGCTCAGCTGAGCTGCAGGTCGACCTGCGGGACCGCCGTATCGGACTCGGCGATCTGGAAGTAGTCCCGCTCGCGGAAGCCGAACATGCCCGCGATCGTGTTGTTGGGGAACGTCTGGATGGAGGTGTTGAACTCCCGCACCGTCGCGTTGTAGTGCTGCCGGCTGAAGGCGATCTGGTTCTCGGTCGTCGTCAGCTCCTCCTGGAGCTGCATGACATTCTCGTTGGCCTTCAGCTGCGGGTAGTTCTCCATCAGGGCGAACAGCTGGCGCAGGGCCCCGGTCAGGACGTTCTCGGCGGCTCCAGCCTCGCCGGCGGCCGCGGGACCCCGATCGGTGGCGCCCACCGCGGCATTGCGAGCCTCGATGACGCGCGTCAGCGTCTCCTGCTCGAACTCCATGTAGCCCTTCACGGCGTTGACGAGGTTCGGGATCAGGTCGTGCCGTCGCTTCAGCTGCACGCTGATCTGGTTCCACGCCTCGTCGACCATGTTCCGCAGGCGGACCAGGCCGTTGTACGTGAAGATGACGAAGAGGACGACGATGACGATCGCCGCCAGGAGGATCCAGCCCCAGAGTGGCATCGGCGTGTTCCTCGCGCTCGGGCGTTTGCACCGACGATGCTAGCAGGCGTGTGCTCGCGCCAGGGCCGTCCCGCCCCCTTCCGCGTGCGTCGTCGGCTCGCAGCAACGAAACACTGCTCAGCCCCACGCGTGGTGGGCGGTGAGGGGCTCGAACCCCCGACCTCCTCGGTGTAAACGAGGCGCTCTGTCCAGCTGAGCTAACCGCCCTCCGCGTGATCGTAGCCGATGCCCGCCAGCGTGCTCCGACAGGCCGGATTCACACCACGCCCGCATCAAGCGGGCGGTGCCCGCTCGACGGACCGGTTTGCGGGTGCGTAGCGGTCAGCTGGTGTGAATCCGGACGATTCCGCGACGATCCGGGCGCCCCACGCTCACCTGGTGTGAATCCGGAAGACTGGCGACGGTCGAGACCGCAACGCCCGCGGAACACACGAACGCCGCTCGCGGAGCGAGCGGCGCATCGGTGCGGGGATCAGATCTGAATTGGTGCCCAGGCCGGGACTTGAACCCGGATGGGTTTCCCCATACGCCCCTCAAACGTACGCGTATACCAATTCCGCCACCTGGGCATCGAGGGTGGTACCGA
>DASTYP010000189.1:0-13873 GCA_035764845.1 Candidatus Limnocylindria bacterium | reverse complement strand
GACGCCCGGGCACCACTTCCAGATCGCGATCGAGATGGAGCTGAAGGGGCTGCCCGCGTTCCGAACCCTCGGCGCCCGGATGGCCGGCGTGGCCTACGCCGAGGGCTGGGGGCTGTACTGCGAGCGGCTCGCCGACGAGATGGGGTTGTATGCCTCGGACCAGGAGCGCCTCGGGATGCTGGAGGCGCAGGCGTTCCGCGCGGCGCGCCTGGTCGTCGACTCGGGGTTGCACGCCATGGGCTGGACGCGCGAGCAGGCCATCGCCGTCATGCACGAGCGCGGCTCGCTGCCCATGGTCGACGCCGAGATCGAGGTGGACCGATACACCGTCTGGCCCGGCCAGGCGCTCTCCTACAAGCTCGGCCAGCGCGAGGTCGAGCGAGCGCGGGCCGATGTCGCCATCGCCCTGGGTGACCGATTCGACCTCCGCGCCTTCCACGACGAGGTGCTCGGCCACGGCTCGCTGCCGCTCGCCACGCTCCGCCGCGAGATCGGCGGCTGGGTGGAGGCCGCCGTCAGCGCCGGGTAGTCGGGGCCGGGTCGGTGCCGGCCTAGCTGCACCAGGCAAAGCGGAGCGGCCGAGGCATGGAGTGGACTCTGCCATTCACGTCCTGGGGTGGTGAGTGGCGCGGGAACCCACCGATCGGCTCTGCCACTCACGCCGTGTGGTGGTCAATGCGGCGGACGCCGGCCCTGGCTCTGCCACTCACGCCGCTGAGTGGTGCCGCAGGGCGAGGTAAGCGAGATCACGCGTCGCCCAGGGGCCTTCAACGCCTCCAAGGCGTAGATGGCCGAGTCGTGGTTCGCGGCGGCTCGAACAGGAAGATGCCTGACGGCGCCGGCAGCGTCGGGGACCGCAGCCACACACGCGCTGCCCGGGCGCGGAGGGCATACGGCGCGAAGAGGGCGTCGTGCTGCTCGACGCGTCGCCGAGAGGTTCTGCCCTCGGCAACGACGATTGCCGGCACGCTCGCCGCAACGTTCCAGCCGCGGTCGCGCGCGAGCTTCGGCGCCTGTCGCTGCTTGACGTCGAGACGTCCGAGCAGATCCTGTAGATCGAGGATCCGCGTCTTGACCTCGACGACGAGCAGAATCCGCGAGGGCGCGTGATAGGCAAGAACGTCGACCCGACCCCGATCGCCGTAGTGGTTGAAGCTGACCTCGGCCTCAACGAGCCACCCCGCCCGCCGAAGATCCGCGACAAGCTGGTTCTCGAGCGTCGCGTGCGCGGCATCGGCCAGCGCTCGTTCGCCGTTGACTCGCACCTCGACCGCGAGGTAGCCGCCAAGGAGATTGACCCACCGGTCCAGGAGACCGATACGCGCGTTGCGCGTGTCGGCCTCGAGTCGGCTCACCCACTGTTGCGAGATGCCGAGTTGATGGCCGACGTGGCGCTGCGACCAACGGCGGCGGCGGCGCAGCCCTCTCAGCGACATCTCAAGGCGTCCGTTCACGCCTCGAGGATGACGTGTCGACGTGTACTGCCCGCTTACGGCTGGGTTACCGCCATTCACGCTTCCCCGTGGTAGCGGCCGTGGGTGGAGATCCCGACCGTGCCAGATCACGCTTGGTGGGCGTGAACGCGGGTCGGATGGCGGACTCAGGATGTTCGGTCCTGACGTTCACGCCGTCCACGCGTGAATGGCGGAGTCGAGGCTCCCGGTGGCTGGCGACCCGAACCTACTCGCCGTCCCGCCAGGGGTCGTAGTCGGGGTCGGGCGGTTCCGCAGGCGGCCGCATCGGCTCCGGGACGTTGCGAAGGTTGACCCGGACGCGCCACCACACCTTGAAGCGGCCGCGCATGGCGTCCACCAGGATGTCCTCCGGGTCGCGCACGTACGAGGCAGCCTCCCGGTGCCGATCGCGCCAACGGTCGAGGCCGGCCATCGCATCGGCCTTGGCGGCTGCCTGGCTGATGACCAGCAGCGGATGGCGCGACCGCCGACGGCCCGTGGGGGAGACGGTGCCATCGGCGTTCCGTGCCGGGGGAGAGGGAAGCGCAGGCGCGACGGAGCCGACGCGGCCCCGAGGGGCGGTGGGATCGGTGGGTGCCAGCTCGGAGGGATCGGGCATGCGGCGCTTCGAGGGCTGGACGCGCGGCGGCTCCCCGGCCGCCTTGGCGTAGTGCGGCGGCCACGGCGCGTCCCCCAGGCCCTCGGCCTCGTGGCGCTGCACCAGCTCGAGCAGCGGGTCGAGCGAGTACGCGACGGCGTCGATCCCCGCGCCGACATCCCCCAGCCGCTCGTAGCGTGCCGGGACGGTGCGCAGGGTGAAGTCCTCGAGGTCGGCATCCGGCACCTCGTCCCAACGCAAAGGCGCCGAGACGGTGGCCGACGGCCGGGGCCGCACGGAGTAGACCGATGCCACGGTCCGATCCTTGGCGTTCTGGTTGTAGTCGAGGAACACGCCGTGGCGCTCCTCCTTCCACCACTTCGAGGTCGCCAGGGAGGGGGCGCGGCGCTCGACCTCGCGGGCCAGCGCCAGCGCGGCGCGACGGACGTCGGAGAAGCCCCAGCGCGGCTCGATGCGGACGTAGACGTGGATCCCGCGCGAGCCCGACGTCTTGGGCCAGCCGGTGCAGCCGAGCTCCTCGAGCACCTCGCGCACCACCAGGGCGACGGCGCGCACGTCGGCCCACGCCACGCCAGGCCCGGGATCAAGGTCCACGCGCAGCTCGTCGGGATGCTCGAGGTCGCCGGAACGCGTCGGGTGCGGATTGAGATCGATGCACCCCAGGTTCACGACCCACGCCAGCGCCGCGAGGTTGTCGACCACCACCTCGTCCGCCGTTCGACCCGAGGGGAACGACAGCTCGACCGTGCGGACGAAGGCCGGCACGGACTTCGGGGCACGCTTCTGGAAGAACGGGTCGCCCTCGGCACCGTCGACGAAGCGCTTCAGCGCCATCGGCCGGTCGTTGACGCCGAGCAGCGCCCCGGGCCCGACGGCCAGGTAGTAGCGAACCAGGTCGAGCTTGGTGATCCCGGCCTCGCGGAAGAAGAGCTTCCCGGGATTCGTGATCTTCACCTCGTGGCCGTCGAGGTGCAGGATCTCGGTGTCGGTGCGCGCCATAGGAGCGACAGGGTAGCGCCACGGACCCAATGCCACCGCCCGGCGCCACCGACCCAGCGGCACGCCCCTTGCGGAGGACCGGCAACCGATGGTCGACCGATTCAAGCGCCTCCTCGCCGATGTCGACGCGTGGAGCCTCGAGCACCGCCTGCCGCGCATCACGCGACGCGCGGTGACCGGCTTCATGCGGCACGAGGCGCTCCAGTACGCCGGCAGCATGGCCTACTTCGCCGTGCTGTCGCTGTTCCAGCTGTTCGTGCTCGCCATCGTGGTCGGCTCGTTCTTCCTGGGCCAGGGCGAGGCACGGGACTTCGTCATCGAGCAGGTACAGGCCGGCTCGCCCCTCGACGCGGACACGATCGGCGGGGTCATCGACGCGGCCATCGAGTCGCGCGGCAGCATCGGCGTCATCGGCTTCGCGTTCCTGCTGTGGTCCGCCCTCGGCATCTTCTCGGCGCTGTCGAATGGCATCGGCCGCGCCTTCGAGAACGCCCCCCCGCGACCGTTCCTCAAGGACAAGCTCATCGGCCTGGCGCTGATGGGCATCACCGGGCTGCTTGCGCTGGCCTCGCTGGTCATCGGCATCGTGACCGGCATCCTGCAGCGCGCCGCGACCGACGTGCTGGGCAACATCCCGGGTGGCGGAACGGCCGTGTGGCTCATCGGTCTGCTGGTCCCGCTGTTCCTGATCTTCCTCGCCTTCTGGGTCATCTATCGCGTCGTGCCGAACCGCCCGGTGGGCTGGGGCGAGGTGCTGCCGGGAGCCGTCGTGGCGGCGCTGCTGTGGACACTGCTGCGCTTCGGGTTCACCTGGTACGCGACCAGCGTCGCGGACTACGACAGCGCCTTCGGTCCGATCTCGACGGGCATCACGCTGCTGGTGTTCCTCTACTTCGCCAGCGTGATCGTGCTGCTGGGCGCCGAGTTCGCCCGCGCCAGCGCGGTCGACGACGAGGTCGGACGAATCGCCACGGCCGATCCGCGCTTCCTGCCGGTGCCGGTCGAGGTTGCGCCGCCGGTGCCGCAGCCGAAGTCCAGGCGCGTCCCGAGGTGGGCGCTGCTGGGCGGCGTGGCGCTGCTCGGCGCGGTCGTCGGCCGCCTCACCAAGCGCGACGAGGAGTACCTGTAGCGGCGTCCTGACCAGGACCAACGGTGGCACCGGGCTGGACCGGTGTAGTACCTTGGGCGCGTTCCGGTGCCGGAAGGCATCGGCCACCATCGGCCCCGAACACGAACCGCTATCGGGGCAAAAGGGCAATTGCATAGTGCGGATCACCGCTCGATGAGGCGGCGATCCATCCTCGTCGTCACGCTGTGTGCCCTGCTGACGACCGGGTGGACCGTCCTCACAACCCAACCCGGCAGCCATGCCCTTGCTGCCGATCCCGAGGCCCAACTGGCCCAGACCCGCGCCCAGCTGAACGACGCACGGTCGGCGCAGCAGTCGCTGGAGGCTACCCTGCAGCGCCAGCGCTCGGAGCTCGCCCAGCTGGAGGCTCGGAGTGCCGATCTCGGCACCAAGCTGGATGCCGCCAAGGCGGAGCTCGCCGCCGTGACCGCGGAGTACGAGCGCGTCAGCGGCCTGCTCGAGCAGGTGCGCCAGCAGGTGGCCGACATCGAGGCGCGCATCGCCGAGCTCAAGGCGCAGATCGACGAGCTCGATGCCCAGCTCATCCAGGTCGCGGTGGACATCAATCGCCGCACCGCGGACCTCGAGGCGCGTGAGGCGCTGCTCCAGGAGCACCTGCGAGCCGCCTACGAGCACAGCCAGACCTCGCTGCTCGAGGTGATCCTCTCCGCCGACTCCCTCGACGAGGCGACGACCCAGGTCGGCTACCTGATGACCGTCTCGGAGCAGGACACCGCCCTGGCCGATGAGATTCGCGCCATCCGGGCCGAGCTCGAGACTCGGCGGGCGACCCTGAAGGACGGCCGTCGAGCCCTGGCCGATGCGCGCGCCGTCGCGCGCGACGAGGAGGCGTCACTCAAGGCCCGTCGCGACGAGCTGGCCGCGCTGGAGGCGCAGCTGGCCGAGCTGCGCACCGCGGCCGATCAGAAGCGGGTCGAGCAGGAGAACGCGCTGAACGCCGCGCTCAACGCGCAGGGCGACGTGGCGCGCAAGATCGCCGAGAACGAGAAGGCCGCGCAGGCCGCTGCCAACCTGGCCGCGCAGCTCCAGCAGCAGGCGGCGGCCCAGGAGGCCGCCATCGCCGAGGCCAAGCGGCGCGCCGCCGAGGAGGCTGCCCGCCGTGCCGCGGCCGAGGCCGCAGCGCGCCAGAACGCGATGTCGTCGTATGGCTTCCGCTGGCCGGAGCGCTCGTTCCGGGTGACGCAGGAGTGGGGCCCCACGACCTTCGCCCTCGAGCCGCCGTACACCTACCGCGGCACCTACTACCCGCACTTCCACGCCGGCATCGACTTCGCCAACGGCTGCGGCACCCCGATCTACTCCGTCGGGCCGGGCGTCGTGGTGGCCTCTGGCCAGCCGCTGTGGCCGTGGGACTCGGGGTACGGCGTGGTCGTCGACCACGGCGGCGGCATCCAGAGCTGGTACTGGCACATGCAGGCGCGGGTCATCGTCTCGCCGGGGACCATCGTGACCAGCGAGTCGTTGATCGGCTACGAGGGCACGACGGGTATGTCGACGGGTTGCCACGTCCACTTCGCCATCAACCACGGCGGCGTGTGGGAGAACCCGAGGAACTACCTGCCGTAGCGGCTAGGCGGCGACGGCCTCGCGCACGGCCGGCAGATAAAGCCGGTCGACGTACTCGGTGAGCATCCGCGCCGTGCTGAACTGCCACAGGGCGGAGCCGACGGAGGCGCGCATCGTCTCGAGCCATCCACCCGGGAGGCCGGATGCATCCCGCTCGAAGAAGCGCGGCACGATCTCGTCCTCGAGCAGGCGGTACAGCTCGCCCGCATCGGCGTCGTCCTGCGCCTGGTCGTCGCCGTCCGGGGTGCGGTCGCCGATGGCCCAGCCGTTGCGGCCGTTGAAGCCCTCGTCCCACCAGCCGTCGAGGATCGAGACCGAGGGCACGCCGTTGATGGCCGCCTTCATGCCGGAGGTGCCGGAGGCCTCCATCGGCCGTCGCGGGTTGTTGAGCCAGATGTCGACGCCACCCACCAGGAACCGCGCGATCCGCATGTCGTAGTCCTCGACGATGAACACCCGGCCGCGCAGCCGCTCCGAGCGGGAGAGGGCGAAGATGTGCTGGATCACCTGCTGGCCGGGCCGGTCCGCGGGGTGCGCCTTGCCGGCGATGACGACCTGGACCGGTCGCTCGGTCGACGACAGGATGGCGGCCAGGCGCTCCTCGTCGCGGAAGAGGAGGTCGGCGCGCTTGTAGGTCGCGAAGCGTCGCGCGAAGCCGATGATCAGCGAGTCGGGATCGAGGACGTGGCGGACCGCGCGCAACGCATCGGGCGATTCCCCGTGGCGCGCGAACTGGCGCGAGAGCCGGCCCTCCAGGAACCCGATCATCTCGCGCTTCTGCTGCTGGTGGGCGGCCCACAGCTCCTCGTCGTCGAGGTCGACCAGCGAACCGAGTGGCGCCGGCCCGTTCATGTCGACGCTGAGTGGCACGCCGATGGCGCGCTGCACCAGGCGTCGCACCGGGCGGCCCATCCAGGTGGGGACGTGCACGCCGTTGGTGATGGCGTCGATGGGGCGGCCGGCGAGTGATTGCCAGGTGTCCGTCGCCGTGGCGCCGTGAAGCTGCGAGACGGCGTTGGCGCCGACCGCGTGACGCAGGACGAAGGCCGTCATGTCGAACGGAGCGTCCGGATCGTCGGTGTGGCCGCGACCGAGCTCCAGCAGCTCGCTCGGCTCGATGCGCGCCGGCCCGAACCAGCCGCGCAGCGCCCGCGCCACCAGCGTGCGGTCGAACACCTCGTTCCCGGCGGGGACCGGCGTGTGAATGGTGAAGACCGATGACCCGCCGACGCGTCGAAGCGCCTCCCCCGCGGCGAGGCCGGGCTCGCGAACCAGCAGCTCGCGCGCGCGCTCGACCAGCAGGAATGCCGAGTGCCCCTCGTTGAGGTGCCAGACCGCGGGGTCGATGTCGAGCGCGCGCAGGGCGCGGACGCCGCCGACGCCCAGGATCAGCTCCTGGCAGAGGCGCATCTCGCGGCCACGCACGTACAGGATGTGCGTGATCGGGCGGTCGGCGGGATCATTGCGCGGGATGTCGGTGTCGAGCAGCAAGATCGGCACGCGGCCGACCTGCGCCACCCACACGGCGGCGTGCACCGTCCGGTCGCCGATCTCGACGCTGACCTCGAGCGGCGCCCCGTTGCGGGCCCGGGCTCGGCGCAGCGGCAGCTGCGACGGATCCAGGTCGGGCTGCGCATGCTCCTGGTGCCCATCGGCGTCGATCTGCTGGCGGAAGTAACCGCGGCGGTAGAGGAGGCCGACGGCGACGAACGGGAGCGCGGCATCGGAGGCCGACTTGCAGTGGTCGCCGGCCAGGATGCCGAGGCCGCCGGAGTAGATCTGCATCGACTCGTGGAGTCCGTATTCGGCGCAGAAGTACCCGATCGGACCGGATAGCTGGCGCGACGCGTCGGAGCGGTACCAGGAGTCGGCGCCGTTCGCCAGGTAGCGCCGGAACTCGTCGAGGACGCGGCTGGCGTCGACCATGAAGTCCTCGTCGGCCGTGAGCTCGGCCCAGCGCGCCTGGTCCGTGTCACGCAGAACGGGGATCGGGTTGCGGTGCCGGGCCCAGGTCGGGTGGTCGATGTGCGAGAAGAGCGCCTGCGCGTGCGGGCTCCAGCTCCACCACAGGTTGTAAGCGAGCTCCCCGAGCCCTTCGAGGCCGGCGGGCAGCGAGAACTCGTGCCCGGGCAGGGTGGGAACGTGGAGGGACGTGGTCACGGGCGCCGATGATAGCCCGCGCCCGGCGTAGGATGCAGCGCATGACCACGATGCGCGAGCAGACCGGCCTCGACGTCGCCGCCCTGCGCGACCACTTCCCGTCGCTGGGGCGCACGCTCGACGGGCGACCCGTCGCCTACCTCGACGGACCCGGCGGCACCCAGGTCCCGCGCTCCTGCATCCAGGCCATCAGCGCCTACCTCGAGCGCTCGAACGCCAACCACGGCGGCGCCTTCGCGGCATCGGTCGAGACCGATGCGCTCCTCGACGAGGTCCACGCGGCCGGTGCCGACTTCCTGGGTGCCGAGTCCGGCGACGAGATCGTCTTCGGGCCGAACATGACGACCCTCACCTTCGCCATGAGCCGCGCCCTAGGGCGGGAACTCCGACCCGGCGACGAGATCGTCGTCACGCGGCTCGATCACGATGCGAACGTCGCCCCCTGGCTCGCCGTCGCCGAGGACCGCGGGGCGAGCGTGCGGTGGCTGGAGCTCGGCGACGACGGGGCGACGCTCGACCTGGACGGCCTCGAGCGGGTGATCACCGACCGCACCCGCGTCGTCGCCATCGGGCTCGCCTCGAACGCGCTGGGCACCGTCACCGACGTGGCGCGCGTCATCCGCGCCGCGCACGCCGTCGGCGCCCTGGCCTACGTCGACGCCGTCCACGCGGCGCCGCACCTGCCCATCGACGTGCGCCAGCTGGATGCCGACGTCCTCGTCACCAGCCCGTACAAGTTCTTCGGCCCGCACTCCGGGATGCTCTACGGCCGCCGCGAGCTGCTCGAGCGCCTCACGGCGTACCGCGTCCGGCCGGCGGGCGACGCGCTGCCGGGGAAGTGGGAGACGGGCACCGCCAACCATGAGGCGCTCGCCGGCCTGCTCGGCACCTTCGCCTACCTCGAGGAGGTGGGCGCGGCGTACGGCGGTGCCGCCCACGCCACGGATCGCCACACGCGGCTTCATGCCGCCATGACGACGATCCGCGACCACGAGCGCGGCCTGTCGGCGGCGGTCCTCGAGCGGCTGGCAGGCGTCCCCGGCCTCCGGCTCTACGGCATCACCGATCCGGCGCGCCTGGACGAACGGGTGCCGACCTTCTCGTTCACGTTGGCCGGCCACTCACCCCAGGCCGTGGCCGCGCACCTCGCGAGCCGCGCGATCAGCGTGTGGGACGGCGACTTCTACGCCTGGGAGGTGGTGCGGGCGCTGGGGCTGGCGGGCTCGGGCGGCCTGGTGCGCATCGGCCTGGTGCACTACAACACCCTCCAGGAGGTCGACCGGCTGGTCGAGGCCCTCCACGAGCTCGTCGGTCACGGCCGCTGAGCGATCGAGCGGAGCGCTACGCTAGCGGCCGATGGACGGCTATTCGGTCACGGAGGCGGCGTCGATCCTCGGCGTCCCGACCGAGAAGGTGTGGGAGCTCATCGCTCGTGGCGTGCTCGCCGGTGCCCAGGACGGGGAGCGCGGGATGCGCGTCTTCCTGCAGGGCCGTCCTCAGCCGCCGACCATCGACGCCGTTCGATCCTCGGAGCCGCCGCCCGCCGCTCGTGAGCCGGATCGCGAGCTGTCACCGTTCCGCGAGCTCCTGACCGAGTTCCGCAACCTGACCGAGCGCTACGGCCAGGCGCTGCTTGCCCTGGGTGAGGCCCGCGGCGAGGTCGCGGCCCTGCGCTCCCGGGTGGACCTGCTCGAGGCGCGCATGGACCTGCGCCTGCCGCCACCGCAGGCGACCGCCGCTCCGCTCCCGGAGGCCCGCTGGGTGACCCCGATTCCCGAGCCCCAGCCGGAGCCCGAGCCCGCCGCGCCACCGCCGGTGGAGCCGGTCCCGTCGATGCCGGACGCCGCGCCAGCGACGGCTGTGGAGCCTGAACCCCCGGCGCCATCCGCCGAGCCGGACGTCGACGACGCCGTGGTGGCAGAGGAGCCCGCGTCCATCGGTCCGGTGGTCGAGCCGCAAGAGGACGAGGAGGTGCTGATCGAGACCGCATCCCTGGCCACCGCCGTCCAGATCGAGGCCGACGTGGAGACGATCGCCGACGAAGCGGCTTCTGGCGGCGAGGCGGACGCCGAGGTGGAAACCGATGCCGAGCCCGGCACGGAGGCCGATCAGGCGCCCTCGCGCCGCCGGACGCTGCGCTGGACGACCGAGACCTTCGCCGAGGCGCTGGCACGCGCTGAAGACCCGACCCAGCCCGAGCTGCCCGGGACGGAGGAGGCCGCCGCCGCGCTGGCGGCACTGCGCGACGACATCGCGGTGACGGACGCCGAGCTGCCCCGCGACACGGCGGTCGCCGAGCCGATGGAGGGTGTCGAGGAGGCTGCCGTGGAGGAGCCGGCGGCCGCTCCAGAGCTGGCCCCCGAGATGACGGCACCGGCCGCCGACGAGCGGGTGACCGAGGCGGCGCCTGAGCCGGCGGCGCAGGCCGAGGTCTCGCCGGAGGTGCCGGCCGAGCCCGAGCCAGCGCCCGAGCCAGCGCCCGAGCCAGAGCCCGAGGCGATGCGGGCCGAACCGGAGCTGTCGATAGCGTCGGAGGCCGAGCTCGCGCCGGCGGCGAGCGTGGAGGCGGAACCCGAACCGGCCGAACCGGAGCCCGCGCACGAGGAGCCCGAGCGGGCCGAAGAGGTGAGCGCCGGCGAGCCGGAGGCGTCACTGCCCGAGCCGGAGCCCCTGGACGGGGCCTGGGATCGGGACCGATACACGACCGCGATCGAGGAGCCGGATTGGTACGCCGAGATCGAGCGACCGTTCGAGGAGGAGCCCGCGGCGGCGGCACCCGAGCGCGAATCGGGCGCGGAGCCGCTGCCCCAGCCCGGCTGGGAGGAGGCGGCACCGGTGACGGCCGCCGCTGAGACGCCCGAGGCAGGCGCAGAGCCGACCCCCGAGGCTCCGCCCGAGCCCGAGCCGGCCTGGCCGGAAGCCACGACCGAAGCGGTCGCCCCCCGCGTGCCGTCGGACGAGGAGGAGCTGCTCTGGTTCGGGGCCCGTGCGGCGGAGCTGGCTGAACGCGCAGGCCGCCCAGCGGAGCCGGAGTGGCCGCCGGAGGACGGAGCCGCCGAGATGGAGGTCGCGGGCAGGCGCGCATCGGCCGAGTCGCCGTTCCCCGGCTCACCCGAGCTGCGCGACGCGCTGTCCGCCCTCGACGCGCTGGCTCGTGAGTCGCGGCCGGCAGAGCAGCCGATCCAGCCCGGGGAGCCGCAGCGACCGCCGTCCCCCTGGCGCGCATCGCTCGAGCGGCCACCCACGGCGCCACCGCAGGCCGCCACCCCGAGCGGCCCCGCGTCCCGGGCATACCGCAGACTGCGTCGCATCTTCCCGGGATAGCCGTCGTCGGCAGGCGCCCATCGCGCCTGCACCCTACGCGCCAGGCCCCAGGTGGTACCCGAGCCGGCGAGGCAGCCGGCTGAGCTGACGCCACCACCACCCCGGCCGCCGACCCGCCTCCTCCGCGTCCTCCCGGCGGATCATCGCCTCGCGCATCGCGCGCGCGCCCAGGTACCGGAACGGCTCCGGCGGGAAGGGGGGAGTCGGGCGTCCGACGATGGGAAGGCGCGTCAGCGCCTCATCGGACTCGAGCGCCATCGCGGCCAGCACCCGACCCATCAGGTGTGATGGCGCCACCCCGTTCCCCGAGTAGCCGGCGGCCACGTGCATGCGGCCGCCCATGGTCGACCAGGCGTGCGGCAGGTGGTCGGGGCTGACGTCGATCGGCCCGCCCCAGGCATCGGTCAGGCGTACCTCGTGCAGCTGCGGGAAAAGCCAGCGGAAGGCGAAGGCGGCACGTCGGGCGGAGGAGACGTCATCGGTGAAGGACGGACCGATGCGCCCGGCGAAGCCGGGGCGCCCGCCACCGGCACCGATGGCGATGCGGCCGTCGCGCGTCACGTGGAGGTAGTGGACGCTGAACCGCGCATCGACGATCGACTCGCCGCCGGTCCAGCCCAGCTCCGCGGCGATGAGGTCGGGGATCGGCTCCGAGCGGACCATGTAGCTGCCCCAGGCGAGCACGCGGGAACCTGACGCCGGCCATCCGGCGGCCCACGCATTGACCGCGAGCACCGCCTGTCGTGCCCGCACCTCGCCGCCGGCAGTCCGCACCACCACGCCGCCGCCGGAGCGCCGGACCGCGGTGACCGGGCTGCCCTCGTGGATGGCCACGCCACGCTCGAGGCACCGGCGGCGAAGCCCTCGGACCAGGCGCGCCGGATGGACCGTGGCGCCGTCGCGCATCAGCGCCCCGCCGCGGAACCGCGGCGAACGGCAGCGCGCGGCGATGTCGTCAGCCGTCAGCGCGCGGTAGGCCTCCGGCTCGCCGAGCCGCGCGGCCACCTCCACGTCCTCCTCCCACCGGCCGTCGTGGAAGGGCGTGGTCGACACGACCAGCATCCCGTTCCGGCGGTAGTGAGCGTCCACGCCGTTGGCCGTGCACCACGCGCCGATGGCGCGCACGCTGGCCGCCGACTCATCCAGGCACGCCCGCGCGCCCTCCGCCCCGAACAGCTCGACGAAGCCGGACGCTTCGTCCCACCAGCTGTTGACGAAGCCGCCGTTGCGCCCCGACGGGCCGCCGCCGCAGATGTCGGCCTCCAGCACCACCACGCGCAGCGCGGGGTCGCGCTCGAGGAGGTGCCATGCCGTCCACAGCCCTGTGTAGCCGCCGCCGACGATGACCACATCCGCATCGGTGGGTCCGTGGAGGGGAGCTGCCGGCGGCGGATCGCCCTCGTCGGCGAGGGCCTCGCGCAGCCAGGGAGAGCGCTCCCCCCGACCGGGCCGCAGCGCCCGGTCGGCATCGGTCAGGAGGCGGTCGTCCACGTCGCGACGATAGCGCGGTTACCATCGGCGACATGACCCGATACGACTCGCGCACGGCCCTGGTGGTCGTGGATCTCCAGAACGACTTCGCCGATCCGGCCGGGAGCCTCTCGGTCGCCGGCGGCGACGCGGTCGTTCCGCGCGTCAACGAGGAGGTCCGGGCCGCCCTCGAGGCCGGTGCCGCCGTCGTCGCCACCCAGGACTGGCACCCCGAGTCGACGCCGCACTTCGCCAGGGACGGCGGGATCTGGCCCGTGCACTGCGTCGCCGGCACGTGGGGAGCGGAACTGGCGCCGGGCTTCCGGCTCCCGGCCGATGCGCCCCGCGTCCGCAAGGGGTCCAACGGGGAGGACGGCTACTCCGGCTTCACCATGCGCGACCCGGTCTCCGGGGAGGAGATGGCCACCGAGCTCGAGACGCTGCTGCGGGAGCAGGGAATCGAGCGGGTGGTGGTCTGCGGGCTGGCGACCGACTACTGCGTCAAGGCGACGGCGCTCGATGCCGTCCGGCTGGGCTTCGAGGTCGAGCTGCTGGGCTCGGCGGTGGCCGCCGTGAACCTCGAGCCCGACGACGGGGAGCGGGCGCTGGCCGAGATGGCCGACGCGGGCGTGGCCATCTCCTAGGGGCGTGCCCGAGCGCTCCGGCCCCACCACACCAGCGCGGTGCCGACGAGCGCGACGACGGCTCCGATCACGATCCAGGATCGATCGGACGTCATGAAGCTGCGCGGCGCGAACGGCAGGTTCAGCCCCTGCGCGATCCAGACGACGCCCGCCAGGACCAGGACGAGGCCCAGGACGGTGGCCGGGGTCTGCAGCGAGCGCATCGGCGGCATGGGCCGATGGTACGTGCGAAAAAGCACTTGCGGTTCACGGGGGCGTTTCGCATACTCCGCCCGTCGGGCCGCACCGAGCGGCGCCACCAGCCCTTCCTTCCCTCCCCTCCACCACGTCCAATCGTCGGCCCGGGGCAGCGGCAAGATCCCCGGCCGGCGTCGAGCGACGGAACCGACGCGGTTCAACTCATTGTTGGGAGGGGTCCGTCAGTGACCTACACCGATCAGGTGATCACCTGTTCCGACTGCGGGATCGACTTCGTGTTCTCCGCATC
>DASTYP010000188.1:0-5027 GCA_035764845.1 Candidatus Limnocylindria bacterium | reverse complement strand
CGTCCACCGCGTCGAACAGCCGCCGCACCTCGCGCTTGCGCCCCTCCCCGATGCGGACGCGCACCCAGGTCCCGTCCTCGGTGCGGTCGCGCTCGACCTCCGGCGGCGGAGCGGCGAAGCGGGCCGACAGGAGCCGGGCGGGGCCGTCCTCGAGCTCCACACCGTCGAGCAGGCGCTGCAGCGTTCGGCGGCTGGGCGCCGGGTTTACCAGCGCCGCGTACTCCCGCTCGTTGCCGTACCGCGGGTGGAGGACGCGGTTGGCCCACTCGCCGTCGTTGGTCAGGACCATCAGCCCCTCCGACTCGACGTCCAGGCGGCCGGCCGGCCAGAGGCGCTGGCCGCCCGCGTCCACCAGGGCAACGACGGATCGACGGCCCCGCTCGTCGCGGGCCGACGAGAGGAAGCCCCGGGGCTTGTGCACGGCCAGGTGGAGCGGCGGGGGTGCCTCGCCGATCGGGCGGCCGTCGAGCCGGATGTCGTCCAGCTCAGCATCCGCGGAGTCGCCCAGTCCGGCGCGCATGCCGTTGACCGTGACGCGGCCATCGGCGATGAGCTGCTCGGCCGCCCGACGCGACGCGATGCCGGCCCGGGCGATGAGCTTCTGGAGCCGCTCAGCCGCCATCGGCGACGGAGGCGTCCGAGCGCCCGGCGACGTCGGCCAGCGCGGCCAGCTGCGCGGCGTCGCTGGACAGCGGAGGAAGGTCGTCGAGCGAGGTGAGCCCGAAGCGCTCGAGGAAGGTGAAGGTCGTGCCGAACAAAACGGGGCGGCCCGGCGTATCGCGGCGCCCGACCTCGACCACCAGGCGCCGGTGCAGCAGCGAGCGGATGACGTAGTCGGAGTCGACGCCACGGACCCGCTCCACGTCGCCGCGCGTGCAGGGCTGCCGGTAGGCGATGACGGCAAGGGCCTCGAGCGCAGCCGGTGACAGCCGAGCCTCCTCGCGCGCGGCGTACGCGGCCAGGCGCGCACCGACCTCGGGCGCGGTGACGAGCTGCCATGCATCGTCGTGGCGCTGCACGCGCAGGCCACGGGCATCGTCCTCGAGGCGCTCGGCCAGGGCCGCCAGCTCGGCCTCGGCCTGAAGCCGCGGGACACCGCCCAGCTCCGCCAGCTCGGCCGTGGTCAGCGGCCGCTCAGCGATGAACAGCAGCGCCTCGTAGAAGACGTCGAGCTGGTCCGTCATGGCGGCCTCCGTGCTCACGGGCCGGCCTCGGGCAGGGCATCCACCACGATCGGCCCGAAGATCTCGTGCTGCTCGGCGCGCGCCTCGCGCCGGCGCACCAGCTCCAGGGTGGCGAGGAACGTGACGGCCGCTTCCGTCCGGGAGCGGCAGCGGGCCAGGATGGACTGCAGAATCACGCGCCCGCCGCGCGACAGCGCCTCGCGCAGGACCTCGATCTGCTGTCCGATGGTGATCTCGCGCGGCACCACTTCGGGTGGTGGTGCGACCGGCTCCGGGATGGCGGCCAGGGCTTCCAGCGCGTCGACCAGCACGGCGATCGGCAGTGGCTCGACCGGCGCCTCGGGCAGGTCCGACTCGCGCGGCTCGCGACGCATGACGGGCGCCACGCCGTCGCGCTCGCCCAGCGCCACCGCTGCGTCGCGCAGGAGGCGGTACTCCACGATGCGCCGTCGCAGCTCCTCCTCGTCCGGCTCATCGGTCCCGTCGGGGATCGGCGGCAGCGGATCGGCGGGCAGCATCCGTCGGGACTTGAGGTAGATCAGCTGCGAGGCGGTGGCGACGAAGTCCGACAGGTTGGCGGCGTCGACCGGGTGACGCGCCAGGTGCTCGACGTACGCATCGGCCAGGTCGGCCAGGGGCACCGTCAGCACATCCAGCTGACGCGACTCGATCAGGTGCAGCAGCAGCTGGAGCGGACCCTCGAAGACGGGCAGCGCCACGGTGAACTCCGGGGCGCCGACGCTCATCGGCTGCGTCGCGGCCGCTTCGATCGGGATCGGCTCCATCCGGTCAGCTTGCGTCATCGGCAGCCTCGAGCGCTCGCTGCAGCTGCGCGTCATCGCCGGCGCCTTCGCCCCGGATGAACGTTGCGGCGCGTGGGGAACAGCCCGCGCGCTCGGCCATCTCGGCCGACATCGACCCGTGGTGCAGGTAGAGGTGGAACGGATGGCGCCAGGATCGCGGATCGGGGCTCGCCACGCGCCGCAGCACCGTTGGCGCGAAGGCCTCGAGCAGCACGCCGGCGACCCGATGCCACAGCCGCATGCGGTGGCCCTTGGCGGCGTCGTGCAGCAGGGCGGCGGCCAGCAGGTCGCGGTCGTCACGCCCCGCGGCCAGCAGCCGATCCGCGACGTCCAGCGCGTGCCGCCGATCGGCGACGGGCATGGCCGCGAACAGCGCGACCGCGGGCGGCGGCAGGATCGAGCCGACCCAGCGCTCCTCCTCGGGGGTCACACGGGCGCGCACGTGCGCGACGAACTGTCCGACCCTATGCACCGATGACGGCCCTCGCCAGCGGGTCGGCCAACCGCAGGAGGAGTTGCAGCGGCGATCCGGGCAGCAGGACGAGCAGGAGCAGGATCATCACGCCGTACGGGGCATAGCGCTGCAGGGAGAAGGCGAAGCGCGGTGGCAGGAGCGCCAGCGCGAAGTTGTAGCCGTCGAGCGGAGGGATCGGCAGCAGGTTGAAGATGGCCAGCACGAAGTTCAGCCAGACGACCAGGAAGACGACCGTCAACACGAACCCGGCGTCGAGGCCGGCGAGCGCGAGCACCCGGGCGATCACGCCGAAGAGCAGCGCGACGACGACGTTCGACAGCGGTCCCGCCGCGGCGACGAAGGCCATCCCCTGCCGTCCGTTGCGCAGCGCGTAAGGGTTCACCATGACCGGCTTCGCCCATCCGAAGCCGACGAGCAGCAGCATGGCGGCGCCGATGGGATCCAGGTGGCGGAGCGGGTTCAGCGTGAGGCGGCCCATCGCCCGCGGACGGCGGTCGCCGAGGCTGTCGGCGGTGGCCGCATGGCTGAACTCGTGGAAGGTGAGGCCGACGAGCAGGGCGATCGCCACCGCCACGAGGTACGGCAGCGGCTGGTTGCTGAACAGCATCAGGCGAGGCGAGGCAGCAGGTCGCCGAGCAGGGTCACGAGCCGTTCGGCGCCGATGCGCCCGACCTCGATGACCTCCTCGTGCGTCGCGCCGGTCTCCACGTCATCGGTGGCCTTGTTGGTGATGAGGCTGAAGCCCAGGACCCGCCGGCCGGCGTGACGTGCCACGATGACCTCGTGCGCGGTGCTCATGCCGACCGCATCCCCGCCGAGGGTCCGCAGCATCCGCATCTCGGCACGCGTCTCGTAGGACGGTCCGGACAGCATGATGTAGACGCCCTGGCGGAGGCCGATGCGGGTGCGCTCCGCCGACTCGAGGGCGTGGGCGCGCAGGCGCGGGTCGTAGGCGTCCGTCATGGGCGGGAAGCGCGGACCGAACCGGTCCAGGTTCGGGCCGAGCAGCGGGTTCTCGCCGGACAGGTTGATGTGGTCGCTGATGAGCATCACGTCGCCGGGGTCGAAGTCCGGGTTCAGCCCGCCGGCCGCGTTGGTGAGGATCACCAGCTCCGGGCCGAGCGCGAGCACCGAGCGCAGCAGCAGCGTCGCCGCGCGCTGCGTGTGCCCCTCGTACGGGTGGGCCCGTCCCGACAGGACGACCATCGGCATGCCGCCGACGTGGCCCGCGATGAGCTGGCCGGCGTGGCCCTCGACCCCGGCACCCGGGACGTTGGGGATCTCCGCGTAGGACATCACCAGCCGAGGCTGGGCGTCGAGCAGGTCGACGACGCCGCCCAGGCCGGATCCCAGCACGGCCACGGCCCGTGGCCGTTCGAGCCCCGGCTCCGTCGACAGGCGTCCCGCGATGACGCCGGTCGCCTCCGAGATCCGCCGGTCGAGCTCCTCTCCGTACAGTCCGTCCGGCAGCGCGCCGAGCGGTGCGTCCGCCACCTACATCCGCTCCAGGATGTCGCGCTTCTTGGCCTCGTACTCCTCGGGCGTGATCAGGCCCTTGTCGCGCAGGCCGGCCAGGCGCTCCAGCGTGGCGCTGAGCTCCTCGGAGCTGCTGCGATGGGCGGCCGGTGCACCTGCGGGCGTGGGCAGCGCCGCGTGTTCGGGCTCCGGGGCCATGGCGGCCGCGGTCACGGGCTCGCGCGCCTCGTCGCCGCGCACGGCCACCCGATCGGAACCCGCGCGCGGAGGCATCGGCTCGGGGCGCTCCATCTGCGGCACCGGCGCGGGGCGCTGATAGCGCGGCGGGGCGAGGTCGGGCTGCTCGAGCATCTGCTTCTGATCGAACATCGCCTTCTTGAACTGCACCGGGTCCGCGATCATCGGGAAGTCGGCGACGTTGCCGCCGTTGAACTCCTCGGCGGCGGTGAGGATGTCGAGCGTGCCGTACCCGAAGATGCGGCCGAAGACCGACTGATCCAGCCGCGCGTCGTTGATCTTCTCGAGGCTCGTATCGGTCACCGACTTGTTCAGGACACCCTCGGCGCGCATGACGCGACGGGTGGTGATGAGCCACTCCTGGTTGCGCCAGTCCCACAGGACGAAGCCCACGAATCCGACGGCGAGCAGCAGGCCGATGACCGCCACGATGGTCAGAACCCCGTCGAGGGTCTCGTTGTCGGCGATCGGCTGCGAGCCCGACACCACGAAGATCAGCAGCGCCAGCGCGAAGATGCCGAGGATGATCCAGGCCCAGGTGCGGGCGATGACGGCGAACCAGTGCTGCCGGCTCTCGTACACGACCTCCTCGCCACGCGACAGGAGGTTCTTCGCATAACTCATCGGCGTTCGGCGCTCCGCTTCAGGCTCGGGCTTTCAGGCTCGGGGGTGCGCCCGCGCGTAGACCTCGCGGACGCGCTCGCCGGTCAGGTGCGTGTAGAGCTGGGTGGTGCTGATGCTAGCATGGCCGAGCAGCGCCTGGACCACCCGCAGGTCGGCGCCACCCTCCAGCAGATGGGTCGCGAAGCTGTGCCGAAACGTGTGCGGCGTCACGCGTTCGCGCACCCCGGC
>DASTYP010000187.1:0-6213 GCA_035764845.1 Candidatus Limnocylindria bacterium | reverse complement strand
AGGACGCCGGCCTGGATCGCCGCGCCGACCGCCACCACCTCGTCGGGGTTGACGCCCTTGTGCGGCTCCTTGCCGTTGAACATCTTCTTGACCGCCTCGACGACGGCCGGCATGCGGGTCATGCCACCCACGAGGATGACCTCGTCGATGTCGCCCGGCTGCAGGTTCGCATCGGCCAGCGCCTTCTTGACCGGGTCGGCCGTGCGGTTGATGAGGTCGGCGACCAGGTCTTCGAGCTTGGCCCGCGTCAGCGTCGTGACCAGGTGCTTGGGCCCGGTGGCATCGGCGCTGATGAACGGCAGATTGATCTCGGTCGAGGTCGTGCTGGACAGCTCGATCTTCGCCTTCTCGGCGGCCTCCTTCAGGCGCTGCAGGGCGATCCGATCCTTCGACAGGTCGATGCCCTCGGCCTTGCGGAACTCGTCGATCAGCCACTGGATGACGCGCTGGTCGAAGTCGTCGCCGCCGAGGTGGGTGTCGCCATTCGTCGAGCGAACCTCGAAGACGCCCTCACTCAGCTCGAGGATCGAGATGTCGAACGTGCCGCCGCCCAGGTCGTAGACGGCGATCTTCTCGTCCTTCTGCTTGTCGAGGCCGTACGCCAGCGCCGATGCCGTCGGCTCGTTGACGATCCGCTTGACGTCCAGGCCGGCGATGCGGCCGGCGTCCTTGGTGGCCTGGCGCTGCGTGTCGTCGAAGTAGGCCGGGACGGTGATGACCGCCTCCGTCACCTTCTCGCCCAGGTACGCCTCGGCATCGGCCTTCAGCTTCTGGAGGATCATGGCGCTGATCTCCGGAGGGCTGAAGGTCTTGTCGTTCGCCAGCTTGACGACGACGCCGTCCGACTTGGGGTCCTTCATGACCTCGTAGGGCACGAGGTCCTTGCTGTGCTGCACCTCGGGGTCGTCGAACCGACGGCCCATGAAGCGCTTGATGCTGAAGATCGTGTTCTCGGGGTTGGTGATGGCCTGCCGCTTGGCGACCTGGCCGACCAGCCGCTCCCCGCTCTTGGCGAAGGCGACGACCGATGGCGTGATGCGGCCGCCCTCCGCGTTGGTGATGACCTGGGGCTCGCCGCCTTCCATGACGGCCACGACCGAGTTGGTCGTGCCCAGGTCGATGCCGATGATCTTGCCCATCGTCTCGTCAGTGCTCCTTCGGATTGTTCGCCACGCGCACGAGGCTCGGCCGGATGACCCGGTCGTGCAGCTTGTAGCCGCGCTGGACCTCGCCGATCACGTGGTTGTCCGGATGGTCGGCGGTCGCCTCGTGGGCCACCGCCTCGTGCAGGTTCGGGTCGAACGGCTGGTTGAGCGCCTCGATGGCGGTCACGCCCTCGGACTCGAGGACGCCGCGCAGCTTGCGCTCGACCAGCTTCACCCCCTCGATCCAGGCGTCGTGCGCCTCGGCCGGGACGTTCTCGAGGGCGCGATCGAAGTCGTCGAGGACGCCCAGCAGCTTGCCGATGAGCAGCGCGTTGCCGAACTGCGTGATGGTCGCGCGGTCCTCGTCGGTCCGCCGCTTGTAGTTCGCGAAGTCGGCCGCGGAGCGCTGCCAGTTGTAGAGGTGCTCCTCGGACTTGGCCTTCGTCGTCTCCAGCTCGGTCTCGAGCTGTCGCACGCGCTCGAGCAGCTCGGCGCGCGATGGCGCCTTTACCTGCTCCGCACGCTCCTCGGCTCGCGTCCGCGTCGATCCGTGCTGCTTGCCACCGTCGTGGCCGTCGTGATGAGTGTCGTTCATTGGGTCTCGCCGTACTGGCTGTTGATCAGCTCGTTCATCAGGGTGGAGAGGTAGCGGACCGTCGGGATGGCCCGTGGATACGGCATGCGCGTCGGTCCCAGGACTCCCAGCAATCCGAGTGCCCGGTCCGGCGCACCGTAGGGCGCGAAGACCAGGCTGATCTCGTGCATCGCGTCGTTCGCGTTCTCGCGGCCGATGATCACGTGTACGCCCCGCCCACGCGTCAGGACCGGGACCAGCTGCTCGATGAAGTCGGAGCGCTGCAGCGCCTCGAGGATCGGCCGCAGCTTGGTGCCCTCGCTGAACTCCGGCTGCTCCAGGACGTGCACGATGCCGTCGGTGAAGACCTCCTCCACGATCACGCCGTCCGCCTCCTCGAGCAGGCCGGCGATGGCCTCGGCGATCCAGCCGGCCAGTGGCCGCAGCTTCGTCGCCCGGCGCCGGACGTGCGGTGCGGCGAGGTTCGCCAGCTCCGCGTTCAGCTCGATGGCGGCGGAGTCGAGCGCCGCCTGGTCGACCGGCACGTCGGGCAGCTGTCGCTCCAACGCGCTCCGATCCAGGCGCCGCTGGACGACGTTGCCGTCGGCCATGACCAGCACGATCAGCCGCGTCCCGTCCCCGAGGGCCACGAGCTGCACGTGCCCGTAGCGCGCCCGACGCGATTTGGCCGGCGTCACCACGGATGCGGAGTGGGTCGCCCCGGCCAGGATGGCCGCCGCCAGCCGGTGCCACTCGTTGCTGGTCAGCTGCACCTGGCTGAACTGGTGGCGGATCATGAGCCGATCCGCAGGATCCAGCTCCGCCTCGCGCATGAGCGACTCGACGTAGAAGCGGTAGCCGAGGTCGGACGGCACGCGACCCGCGCTCGTGTGCGGATGCGTCAGGAGCCCCAGCGCCTCCAGCTCCGCCATGGCGTTGCGAACCGTGGCCGGCGACACGTTCAGCCGGTACCGATCCACCAGCGCCTTGGAGCCGACCGGCACGGCGGTGAGCACGTAGTCCTCCACGACGGCGCGCAGCACGGATCGCTGCCGATCGGTCAGCTCGAAGGCCGGCCGGCTCGGCGCGGAACGCGGTGCTGCCTCACGCATCTCCGTCATGGCGCCTCCGTCGACTGGTGGTTGGTCCTCGGGTCCCGTGTGCTGGCACTCTCAGGTGGAGAGTGCTAACGGGCTTCGGCGAGCATGGTACCGCCGCCCGAATTCGCCTGTCAACGCGCGGCGGCGGGCACCGGCGCGAACTCGAGCAGCACCTCCGACGCGAGCAATCGGCCGTCCCGCGAGAGGCGCAACATGTCGCCATCGACCTCGAGCAGGCCCGCCCGAACCGATACGCCAACCGCCTCCGCGTACCGATCGACGGGGTCCTCGCTGAACTCCTCAGCGAACCCTCGACGACTCATGCCCGCCACGCGCCGGAGCCCGAGTGCGATCGCCTCGAAGGCCCGCGTCCGCTCGTCGAGCTCCTCTCGGTCCTCGATCGCCCGCTCACCCGCCTCCGTCCGTTGGAGGTAACGGTCCAGGTCCCGCAGGTTCCACGAGCGCTCCGCCGTCCCGTCGTACGAGTGCGCTCCGGCACCGATGCCGGTGTACGCCCGGCGCGCCCAGTAGGCGCTGTTGTGGCGCGATTCGTGGCCCGGCCGAGCCCACGAGCTGAGCTCGTAGTGACGGAAGCCGGCCGCGTTCAGCAGCTCCTCGGTCAGCCGGTACTGCTCCGATGCGAGCGCCTCGTCCTGCTGGGCCGCGACGCGCGCTCGCCACCGGAGGGCACCGGCGCGTGGCGGTGCGGCCCACTCGTCCGGCTGAAGGGCGAGCTGCAGGGCATAGGTGCTGACGTGATCCGGCTCGAGCGCCAGGGCGGCGATGAGCCCCACTCTCCAATCCTCGAGCGACTGGCCGGGAATCCCGTAGATCAGGTCGATGCTGACGTTGTCGAAGCCCGCCGCTCGCACCGCGGCGAACGCCGCGCGCCCTTCGGCCGCGGTGTGCCCCCGCGCGAGGCCGCGCAGGTCGTCGTCGCGCAGCGACTGGATGCCCAGGCTGATCCGATCCACGCCCGCGCTGCGCAAGCCGGCCCAGTCCGGCGTCTCGCGCGAGCTCGGGTTGGCCTCCAGCGTCACCTCGTCGACGTCGCTGTGCTCCCACCGTGCCGAGGCGGCCTCGATCACCCGTGCGACCTGCTCCGCATCGAGCAGCGAGGGCGTTCCACCGCCGAAGTAGACCGTTCGCAGCTGCCCGGGCGCCGGCCGCAGCTGGAGCTCGCGCACCAGCGCATCGGTGTAGCGGCCGATGTCGTCGGCCCGACCGCCGACCGTCACGAAGTCGCAGTACGCGCACACCAGCCGGCAGAACGGCACGTGGACGTAGAGATGGTGCGGCTCGCGTGACATGGCGAACCCATTGTCAGCCATGCACCAACGACATTCAGGACGCGAGATGGTTGCTGTATCTGCTCCTAGATCGGTCGCTGGCGCAGGCGCCCTCCGGCGAACGCGAACAGCGACATCGTCACCGCGAAGTGGCCGACGATGGCCGGGATGACCGAGCCGGTCTCGGCGGTGGCGACGCCGGCCGCCCAGCCGAGGAGGACGGAGCCGGCGATGAAGTACCAGTCGCGGTCACGCCACAGCCGGCGATGGGCGAGCCCGTAGACGAGGGCCTGGACGGCAATGGCCCACCCCATCGGGACGCCGGCGAAGAGCAGCATCCCGAGCACGATCGAGCGGAACTGCAGCTCCTCGCTGATGGCGTTGGCGGCCGCGCCCAGGACCCGGGACGGCAGCAGCTCGACCGGCAGTGGCAGCACGCCGCCGTAGCGCAGGAAGGCGAGGCCGACGCCGTTGATGAGGGCCACGGCGACGAAGAGGAGCGTCACCGGCGCGACGCTGTCCGGGTCACCGCCGGTGAGGAACAGCTGCTCGCGCCCCGACGGCAGGATCACGGCGATGCCGACGGCGAATCCGATGACCAGGATGTAGTAGCTGAGCGGCCCCATCCACGGCGTGCGGTATCGGAAGTAGTCGGACCGCACGATCCGATCGGAGTCGAAGCGCAGGAGGACCAGGAAGAGGGTCAGGCCGAAGGCGATGGCGAGGCGGAGGGAGTCGAAGAAGCTCATCGGCCCCTACGACGCGCTGTCGTTCATGCGCAGCACCGCCAGGAAGGCGTCCTGCGGGATCTCGACCGAGCCGACGCGCTTCATCCGCTGCTTCCCTTCCTTCTGCTTCTCGAGGAGCTTGCGCTTGCGCGTCACGTCCCCGCCGTAGCACTTGGCGAGGACGTTCTTGCGCATGGCCCGGATGGTTTCGCGGCTGATGATATGCGACCCGATGGCCGCCTGGACCGGCACTTCGAACATCTGCCGCGGGATCAGCTCCTTCAGCTTCTCCACCAGCGCCTTGCCCTGCCGCTGCGCGTTGGACCGATGCACGATGAGGCTCAGCGCATCCACCGGCTCGCCGTTGACCAGCACGTCGAGCTTCACCAGGTCGCCGGGCCGATACCCCAGGTACTGGTAGTCCAGGCTGGCATAGCCGCTGGATCGGCTCTTGAGCTGGTCGTAGAAGTCGATGATCAGCTCGCCCAGCGGCATCTCGAAGTGCAGGTTGACCCGCTTTGGGTCGAGGTACTCCATGTTCTGGAACTCGCCGCGGCGTCCGGTCGCCAGCTCCATCAGCGGGCCGATGTAGTCGGTCGGCGTGATCACCTGCGCCGCCACCCAGGGCTCGCTGATCTGCTCGATCTCGCCGATGTTGGGCATCTGGGCCGGGTTGTCGATCACGAGCTCCTCCGGCCGATGCTGGAGCTTGACGCGGTACTCGACGCTCGGCGCCGAGGCGATGAGCTCGAGATCGAACTCGCGCTCCAGCCGCTCCTGGACGATCTCCATGTGCAGGAGCCCCAGGAAGCCGCAGCGGAAGCCGAAGCCGAGCGCGGCGGACGACTCGGGCTCGTAGACGAAGCCGGCGTCGTTGAGGTGCAGCTTGTCGAGCGCGTCGCGCAGCTCGGGGTAGTCGTCGCCGCGCAATGGGTAGATGCCGGCGAAGACGAGCGGCAGCGGCTCCTGGTAGCCCGGCAGGGGCGCGGTCGCGCCACGCGTCGCCGAGGTCAGCGTGTCGCCGACCTGCGCCTCGCGGATGCTCTTCAGGCCGGTGGCGACGTAGCCGACCTCGCCGGCGACCAGCGTCTTGGTCGGGACGGGCTGCGGCCGGAAGTAGCCGAGCTCCAGGATCTCCGACTCGGCCGCGGTGGCCATGAAGCGGATCCTGTCGTGGTCGTGCAACGTGCCGGCGGCCAGCCGGACGTAGGCGACCACCCCCTTGTAGGGGTCGTAGTGGCTGTCGAAGACGAGCGCCTGCAGCGGGGCCGCGGCATCCGCGCGCGGCGCCGGGACGCGGTGGACGACCGCCTCGAGGATCTCGGGGATGCCGATCCCCTCCTTGGCACTGGCCAGGATGACCTCCTCGCGCGGGAT
>DASTYP010000186.1:0-8366 GCA_035764845.1 Candidatus Limnocylindria bacterium | reverse complement strand
GTACGGCGGGACGGTGGAGAAGTTCATCGGTGATGCCGTGATGGCCGTGTGGGGCGCGCCAACGGCCCACGAGGACGACGCGGAGCGAGCGGTGCGGAGCGCGCTCGACCTCGTCTCCGCCGTGCAGTCCATGGGGGCGGAGATCGACGCGCCCCTGAGCCTGCGAGCGGGCGTCCTGACCGGCGAGGCTGCCGTGACGGTCGGCGCCACGAACCAGGGAATGGTGGCGGGCGACCTGGTGAACACCGCCAGTCGCCTCCAGTCGGCCGCCCCGCCCGGCACCGTGCTGGTCGGCGAGGCGACGCGGCAGGCCGCTTCGGAGGCGATCGCGTTCGAGCCGGCCGGCGAGCAGCTGCTGAAGGGCAAGGCCACGCCGGTTCCGGCCTTCCGTGCGCTGCGGGTGGTCGCCCAGCGGGGCGGCGTGGGACGCAGCGAGCAGCTGGAGGCACCGTTCGTGGGCCGAGGCCCGGAGCTGCGCATGCTCAAGGACTTCCACGCCGCCACCGGGGCGGAGCGTCGTCCGCGACTGGTGTCGATCATCGGCCAGGGCGGGATCGGCAAGAGCCGGCTGGTGTGGGAGTTCCTGAAGTACATCGACGGCGTCACCGAGGTCGTGTACTGGCACCAGGGTCGGTCGCCGGCCTACGGCGACGGCATCAGCTTCTGGGCCCTGGCCGAGATGGTGCGCAGCCGGGCCACGATCACCGAGGCCGACGACCCGGTGGCCGCGCGGACGAAGCTGGCCGCCACGCTCGACGAGTACGTCCGCGACGATGCCGAACGGCGCTGGATGGAGCCGCCGCTGCTCCAGCTGCTCGGCCTCGACACCAGTGAGGCGACCGAACGGCCCGATCGAGAGTCGCTCTTCGCCGCGTGGCGGATCTTCTTCGAACGCATCGCTGAGCACGGCGTCGTCATCCTGGTGTTCGAGGACCTCCAGTGGGCCGACGATGGCCTGCTCGACTTCATCGACCACGTCCTCGAGTGGACCCGCGACCGGCCGATCTACCTCATCGGTCTCGCCCGTCCGGAGCTCCTGGACCGACGGCCCGGCTGGGGGGCCGGTCGCCGCGCCTTCACCTCCCTGGTCCTCGAGCCGCTCACCGCCGACGAGATGCGCCAGATGCTGGCCGGGCTCGTTCCGGGCCTGCCGCCGGGGGCGGTCGATCGGATCATCGACCGTGCCGAGGGCATCCCGCTGTACGCGATCGAGACCGTCCGCATGCTGCTGGCCACCGGGGAGCTGATCCTTGACGGTGGTGCGGCCCGCCCGACCGGCGACCTGACCGACCTCTCGGTGCCGCCCTCGCTCCAGGCGCTCATCGCCTCTCGACTGGATGCGCTCGACGCGGACGATCGCAGCCTCCTGCAGGCGGCATCGGTCATCGGCAAGATCTTCTCCGTCGACGCGCTGAGCGCGGTGAGCGGCCGTCCGGCCGACGAGGTGACGCAGCACCTGCGCGCGCTCGTGCGGCGCGAGATGCTGTCCGTGGACGGCAACCCGCGATCGCCGGAGCTGGGCCAGTACGGCTTCGTCCAGGCGCTGGTGCGGGAGGTGGCATACGGCACCCTGTCGCGACGCGACCGTCGTCGCCTGCACCTGGCCGCGGCCCGGTACTTCGAGATGCTCGAGGACGAGGGCATCGCGGGCGCCCTGGCCGAGCACTACCTGTCCGCCTACCGCGCGCAGCCGGACGGCCCCGAGGGAGAGGCCGTCGCCGCCCAGGCCAGGGTGGCGCTGCGCGGCGCGGCGGAACGCGCCCGCGCCCTGGGATCCTTCAGCCAGGCCGTCCGCTTCCTCGAGCGCGCGCTGGAGGTCACGACCCATCCGGACGAACAGCGCCAGCTTCACGCGGCGGCGGGGGAGGCTGGCGTCCTGGCCAATCTCGCCCCGGAACTGCCGCTGGTGCACACGGCACGCGCGCTGGAGCTTGCCCGCGAGGGCGGGGACGGACGGCACATCATGGACGCGCTGACTGGCCACGCCCTGGCGCTCGGGGCGAGCGGTCACTCGGCGGAGGCCGCTGCCCTGCTGGAACCGGCGCGGGACGAGTACCGCGCGCTGAGCGAGACGCGCGAGTACGTCCGGCTGGTGGCGATGCTCGCGCGCGCCACCATGCTCCGCGGTGAGGGTCCGGCTGCGCTGCACATGATCGACGAGACCCTGCCGACCGCGGAGCACCTCCAGCTGAACCGGGAGACGGTGGACATGCTCGTGACGCGCGGCGCGTTGCTGGCCGGCCTCGGGCGCGTGCGCGAGGGCGTCGCGACCCTGGTCGGCGCGGTGGCATCCGCGGAGTCGTACGAGCTGACCGATGTCGGCTTGCGCGGGCGCATCAACCTGAGCTACGCAGCCGCGCCCGAGGATCCGCTGATGGCGTTCGCCGTCGCCCGCGAGGGCGTCGAGATCGTCAATCGGCTCGGAATGCGTGGGTACGCCGGGTACATGCTCGGGAACGCCACGGACCGCGCGCAGGAGATCGGGGAGTGGGAATGGGCCGAGCATGCGCTGCGCGACGCCCTGGTCGAGGGTGATCCGGATCCGACCGTGCGGTTCCGTTGGGCGGTGCTCCGTGGCGCACGCGGCGAGGAGGTCGAGGCCGAACTTGCGGCCATCCGCCAGGAGGCGGCTGAACTGACGGAGATCCAGGTGCAGGCGACGCTGGATGAAGGAGCCGCGGACGTCGCGCTGGCCCAGGGCAACTTCACACGCGCACTGGAGCTCGCGCGGCGGTCCTACCAGCACCTGATTGCGCCGGACAGCTCGTCGCTGCGAACGGCGATGCGCGCCGCCGCCTGGACCGGGAGTGCCGAGATCCTGGCCGAGGTGGAGCAGCGGCTCGCGGAGCAGCCCGGACGGGCGCCCGCCGCGTCGCGACGCGAGGCCCAGGCGGCACTCGCCGCCCTCGCCGGGCGCCGCGCGGAGGCCGCCAGCGGGTTCGCCGAGGCCATGCGCCGCTGGCGAGAGCTCGGGCTCGATGTCACCGCCGCCTGGTGCGCGATCGACTGGATCACGATGCTCGGCGCGGGCGACCCGGCGGCACGGGCCGCGGCCGACGAAGCCCGGGAGACCCTGGAACGGGTGCGATCGCCGGCGCTGCTTGCTCTCCTGGACGCGGCCGTCGAGGCCCAGCCCTCCCCGGCGGGCGGCGCCCGATCGCCGGTCGCCGAGGCCCCCGCCGCGCGCCGATGAGCTTCGAGGTCGCCGCCGAGAAGTACGACCGCTTCATGGGCCGATACTCCCGCCTGCTCGCCGCGCCGATGGCCGACTTGGCCGGCGTCGAATCGGGCATGCGAGCGCTGGATGTGGGGTCCGGCCCGGGTGCCCTCACCTCCGAGCTGGTCGCGCGCCTCGGGCCTGAGCGCGTGGCCGCCGTCGACCCCTCGTCGCCATTCGTCGAGGCGGCGCGTGCCCGGCACCCCGGCGTCGACGTCCGGCAGGCATCGGCCGAGTCGCTGCCGTTCGACGACGCGACCTTCGACGTCGCGCTGGCCCAGTTGGTCGTCCACTTCATGGCCGATCCGGTGGGGGGCATCGGCGAGATGCGCCGCGTCACGCGGCCGGACGGCGTGGTCGCGGCCTGCGTCTGGGACTACGGGGGCGGCATCTCGCCGCTCGGCGCCTTCTGGGAGGCGGCGCGGGAACTCCAGCCCGACCTCGAGGACGACGAGTCGCGGCGGGCCGGAGCGCGGGCCGGGCACCTGACCGAGCTGTTCGAGGCTGCCGGCCTCCGTGACGTGCAGGAAACCGCGCTGTGGGTGACGCTCGAGCATCCGTCGTTCGAGGCGTGGTGGGAGCCGTTCGAGGGCGGCGTCGGGCCGGCCGGCGCCTTCGTCCAGTCCCTCGATGCGGAACGCCGCGACACCCTGCGCACCCGATGCCGCGAGCTCCTCGGTCCGGCACCGTTCACCGTGACCGCGCGCGCCTGGGCGGCACGCGGCAGCGTCTGATCGTGGCCATCACGGACGAGCGTCGGCTGGTCACGGTCCTGTTCGCCGACCTGGTCGGCTTCACCGGCCGCGCCGAGTCGATCGACCCCGAGGAGGTTCGGGAGCTGCAGCGGTCCTACTTCTCGGCGGTGGCGGCCGAGGCCGAGCGCTTCGGGGGCGTCGTGGAGAAGTACATCGGCGACGCGGTGATGGTCCTCTTCGGGGCGCCCCAGGCGCACGACGATGACGCGGAGCGTGCCGTTCACGCGGCCCTCGCCATCCGCGAGGCGCTGGCCAAGTTGGATGGCGAGCTTGAGGTGAGGATCGGCATCAACACCGGCGAAGTGGTGGGCGGGATGGCCGGCCCGATGCAGGGCGACTACACGGTCAGCGGTGATGCGGTGAACGTCGCGGCGCGACTGCAGCAGAGCGCGGCGCCCAACGAGGTCCTGGTCGGCGCCATGACCCGCCGCCTCGCCTACGAGGCCTTCTCCTTCACCCCCCACGAGACCCTGCCGCTGAAGGGCCGGAGCGAGCCCGTCGAGACCTGGCGCGTCGAGGGGGCACTGCCGGAGCGGCGGCGAGGGCGTGGGGGCGAAGCCCGCCTGGTCGGACGCGACCGCGAGCTGGCGGCGGCGCAGTCGGCGCTGGAGGAAGCGCGCGAGGGGCGGGGCCTGATGCTGGCGCTGGTGGGGGAGGCGGGGATCGGCAAGAGCCGGCTGGCGCTCGAGGTCCGGCAGCGAGCGGAGACGGCCGGCTTCGCGACGGCGTGGACCTCGTCGCGATCGTATGCCTCTGGCGTTCCCTACCACCTGGTGGGACAGCTCCTTCCCCAGCTCCTGCGGGCTGCCGCCGGACGGGACATGGCGTCCGCCCTGCGCGATGTCGGAGCCGATGCGGACGAGGCGACGCTCCGGACGTGGGCGCGGGCGCTCGGCGACATCCTGGGCACCGGTGCCGACACGACCGATGCCGGCGCACCGCTTCCGCCGGCGGGCCGGCAGCGCTTCCTGGTCCAGGCCCTCGCCGCCGTGCTGCGCGCGAGGTCCGCGCGGGAGCCGATGCTGGTCGTGCTCGACGACCTGCACTGGGCGGATCCGGCGAGCCTGGCGGTCATCGAGGACCTCCTGAGCACGGTCCCGGAGCTGCGCCTGCTGGTCCTGGCCACCTACCGGTCCAACTGGTCGCACGGCTGGGAGGGCCGCAGCGCCTACGAGCAGCTGAACCTGCGGCCGCTGCGCGATGAGGATGCGCGTCGGTTGGCAGCGGAGCTCGCGACTCGGTCGCGGCTCACGGGGGAGCTCACCGCTCGCGTCCTCGAGCGCGCGGCCGGTAACCCACTGTTCCTGGAGGAGCTGCTGCACGTCGAGACCGCCGGCGGACCGGACGCCGGGCCGTCACACCGCCTGCCGGCATCCATCCACGAGATGCTGCTCGCGCGCCTGGACGCGCTGCCGCCGCCCGCCCGACGCGCGCTGCAGGTCGCATCCGTGGTGGGCATGGAGTTCTCCGAGCCCTTGGTCGAGCACCTGGCGGAGACCGATCCGACCGCCACCGCCGATGCGCTTCGCACGCTGCAGCGCGCGGAGCTGGTGGTGGCTCGAGGTGGCACCGGCGACGACCCGACCCTCGTCTTCCGCCACCCGCTCATCCACGAGGTCGCCTACCGAAGCCTGCTGACGACCACCCGCCGCGAGATGCACGCTCGGGTCGCGCGATGGATCGAGGAGCACGGCGGTGACGACAACGTGGCCGAGCTGGCGCGGCACTACGACCACTCCGACGACCGGGAGAAGGCGCGCCGCTACCTGCGCCTCGCCGGTGAGCGCTCCCACGCCCTGAACGCCACGAGGGAGGCCCTCGACTGGTTCACCGCCGCGGCCGACGCGTGGGCCGACGATCCGGAACGGCGCGCGGAGATGCTGGAGGCAGCGACGCAGGAGCTCCACCTCCTCGGCGAGATCGAGCGTGCCACGCAGATGCAGCTGGACGCCGTGCGACTCTACGAGGGCGCCGGGAACGACCGTGCCGCGTCGCGGACCCGGATCTGGCTGGGACGCTACTACTGGCTGCTCGGGGATCCGGAGGAGGCTCAGCGCCAGAACGCGCTCGCCATCGAGGGGCTCGAGCGTCACGGGCCGAGCCCCGACCTGGCGCGGGCCTACAGCTTCCGCTCCCAGATCCTGATGCTCGTCCCGGAGTTCGTGGCGGCCGAGGAATGGGCCCGCAAGGCGATCGAGGTGGCCGATGCCACCGGTGCGACGGACGTGCTGGTCCACGCCTACAACAACCTCGGCACGTGCCTCCTCGGGCGGGCCGATGCGGCGGGCGTCACCTACCTTCGCCGCAGCCGCGACCTGGCACTCGAGCTCGGTCTGGCCGACGAGGTCGGTCGCGCCAACACGAACCTCTCCAACCAGGGATCGCGGATCTTCCCCCTCCCCTACGAGGAGATGGACCGGCACCTCGTCGAGGGAACGGCCTTCTCGGCACGCACCATCCCCGACGGCATCTTCGATCGGTGGATTCGCGGGGCTCGCGGCGAGTTCCTCCTGGCGTCGGGACGCTGGGCGGAGGCGGAGGAGGTGCTGTTCGCCCTGGACGCGGACGCGGCCGAGGCGTACCTGCGCAGCGAGACGTTGACCCTGCGCGCGCAGCTCTTCGCCTACCGCGGCCGGTACGACGAGGCGGCCGCGATGACGGACGGGCTGGTGGAGACGGCCCGGCGTGTGCGGGACATGCAGGCCGTGCTGCCGGTGTTGACCACCCAGATCACGATCCGCATCGGCCTGGGCGATGACGCCACGGCGATCAGCCATCTCCGCGAAGCGGTCGAGCGCCGCTCCGGCACGGGCGAATCCATTATCAGCGGCTGGTTCCTGTTCGAGGCGACCGATGCGCTGACCGCGCTCCACCTGCGCGATCCGTCCTCGGCCGCCCTCCGCGAAGGCGTGCGGGTGCTGGCCGACTTCTGCGCTGCGTTCATCGACGATGCCGCCCGCGGCGGAGACCTGGTGCAGGTCGAGGTTCGCCACGCCCTCGTCGGCGCCGCCGTGGAGCAGCTCGCTGTGCTGGCGAGGGAGACCCGTGTCTCGGTGACCCTCCCCACCGGACGCCTCCCGGGACGCGCCCAGGCACTTCCCACGCTGGACCGCGAGCATCGCATCTTCGACGCCGCCCGCATCCGGCTGTGGCTGGCCGAGGAAGGCCAGGACCCCGGGGAGCTGGCGGCCGCGGCGTCGACGTTCGAGGAGCTGGCGGCGCATCCGCACGCGGAGCGCGCGCATCGGCTTCAGGGCTGACCGGCCGGGCCCCAGCGGCCGGCGTCGCCCGACGGCATACGTACACTGCGCTGCATGTCCGACCGATCGCTTCCCGACTCGATCGCCGCAAACGTCGCCGAGTGGACGGAGACGAACGCGCAGTACACCGATGCCCAGGCGGAGCGCGCCTGGGCGCCGCAGGAGCTGACCTGGGGCGTCTTCGGCATGCTGGAGGCCGCCATCGGCTCACCGCTGGGTGACGTCAACGGCCTCGACGTCGTCGAGCTGGGATGCGGCACTGCCTACTTCGCCGCTCAGCTGGCGCGGCGAGGCGCACGGCCGGTTGGGGTCGATCCGACGCCGGCGCAGCTGGCGACCGCGCGACGGGCCATGGAGCGCACCGGCATCGTCTTCCCCCTGGTGGAGGCGCCGGCCGAACGGGTGCCGCTCCCGGATCGGTCCTTCGACCTCGCGTTTTCCGAGTTCGGCGCCTCGCTCTGGGCCGATCCGGCCCTCTGGATCCCGGAGGCCGCTCGGCTGCTGCGTCCCGGCGGCCGGCTGGTCTTCCTGACGAACTCGTTCCTCTCGTACCTGTGCGGGATCGACGAGGGGGGGACGTCAGAGACCTTGCAGCGGCCGCAGGTCGGGGCGTATCGGATTCAATGGCCGGGAGAGCAGGGGATCGAGTACCACCTGCCGCACGGACGGTGGATCGAGCTGCTGCGAGGGAGTGGCTTCGAGGTCGAGCGCCTGATCGAGCTGTTCGCGCCGGAGGGCACGGAGCCGCACCCGTACTACGACAACGTGACGCCCGAATGGGCGTCCAAGTGGCCGCACGAGGAGATCTGGGTCGGGCGGCTGACCGATGAGCCGGCTGCGCCGCATTCGTCCTAGGATCATGAAGAACGAGGCACTGGCAATGCTCGACTGGCTCGTCGGCGAGTGGGATCTGACGATGAGCGACGCCTGGTTCATGGAACCCGGCTTCGTGGGCCACGGCACGGCGAGCGTGGAGTGGCTGGGTGACGCCTTTCTGGTGCTCCGCGCCACACTGGGTGAGGAGCACTCGACCTGGACGTGGGTGTTCGGCCGCAACGACGCCCGGGCCCAGCTCACCGTCCTCTACCACGACGAGCGCGGCGTGTGCCGCGTCTTCGCGCTGACCGTCGAGGA
>DASTYP010000185.1:0-3981 GCA_035764845.1 Candidatus Limnocylindria bacterium | reverse complement strand
CTGTCGGAGATGCTGCTCGAGCACGGCTACAGCACGTATATGGTCGGCAAGTGGCATCTGATCCCTTCTAGCCAGGAGACGGCGGCGGGCCCGTATGACCGGTGGCCGCTGGGGCGCGGGTTCGAGCGCTACTACGGGTTCTTGGGCGGTGACACGAGCCAGTGGGATCCCGACCTGGTCTATGACAACCATCAGGTCGAACCGCCGCGGACGGCGGAGGAGGGCTACCACCTGACCGAGGACTTGGTCGACAAGGCGATCGAGTTCATCTCCGACGCCAAGCAGATCGATCCGGACAAGCCGTTCTACCTGCACTTCTGCCCGGGTGCGACACACGCGCCACACCACGTGCCCAAGGAGTGGGCCGACCGATACACGGGGGTGTTCGACGACGGCTGGGACGCCTACCGCGAGCAGGTCTTCGCGCGGCAGAAGGAGCTCGGCATCGTCCCGCGGGACGCGGAGCTGTCACGCCACGACCCGGACGTGCCCGACTGGGGGTCGTTGTCCGACGATCAGCGGCGGCTGTATGCGCGCATGATGGAGGTCTTCGCCGGCTTCCTGAGCCACACCGACCACCACATCGGGCGCCTGCTCGACCACCTGGAGAGCATCGGCGAGCTCGAGAACACGCTGATCATGGTGATCTCGGACAACGGTGCCAGCTCCGAGGGCGGGCCGACCGGGACGACGAACGAGGCGCAGTTCTTCAACAATGCCCAAGAGCCATTCGAGGACAGCCTCGCGGCGATCGACGAGATCGGCGGGCCCAAGCACTTCAACCACTACCCGTGGGGCTGGACGTTCGCGGGCAACACGCCGTTCCGGCGCTGGAAGCGAGAGACCTACCGCGGCGGCGTGTCCGATCCCTTCATCGTCAGCTGGCCGAAGGGCATCACCGCGACCGGCGCGGTGCGCGAGCAGTACGCGCACGCCATCGACATGGTCCCCACGGTGCTCGACGTGCTCGGCATCGAGCCGCCGGCGACGATCCGCGGCGTGCCGCAGTCCCCGCTGCACGGCGTCAGCTTCGCGCACACCTTCGACGCCCCGACAGCTCCCAGCGGGCGCACGACGCAGTACTTCGAGATGATGGGCCACCGGTCGATCTACCACGACGGGTGGCGGGCGGTGTGCCCGTGGCCGGGCCCGTCGTTCGCCGAGGCCGGCAAGGGGTTCGGCGAGCCGATCTCCGCCGACACGCTCGCGCGGCTCGACGCGGAGGGCTGGGAGCTCTACCACGTCGCCCAAGACCCCGCCGAGAACTACGACGTGGCCGCCGAGCACCGTGACCGGCTGATCGCGCTGATCGCGACCTGGTACGTCGAGGCCGGCAAGTACGACGTGATGCCCGTCGACGGCAGCGGCGTCACTCGGGCGGCCGCCGAGAAGCCGCTGGTCGCCGCGCCGCGCGACCGCTTCGTCTACTACCCGGGCACGCAGTCGGTGCCGTTCTTCGCCGGGCCGCGCGTGCTCAACCGCCCGCACAGCATCACCGCCGACGTGGAGATCCCCGAGGCGGGTGCCGAAGGCGTATTGCTCGCGCAGGGGACCTCGGCGGGTGGCTTCACGTTCTACGTCAAGGACCACCGGCTGCACTACACCCACAACTGGGTGGCCCGGGAGCTGCTGGACATCGAGTCGGACGCGGAGGTCGGCGCGGGCAGGCACGCGCTGCGCTTCGAGTTCGAGCCGACGGGACAGCCCGACCTCGCGCAGGGCCACGGGGTGCCCGGCCGCCTCCAGCTCTACATCGACGGCAAGCTCGCCGGCGACCGCGAGGTCCCGTACACGACGCCCTTCATGTTCAACCCCGGCGCGCTGACCTGCGGCGCTGACCCCGGCTCGGCCGTCACGACGGAGTACCAGGCACCGTTCCGCTTCACCGGAACCATCCACACGGTGACCGTCGACCTCAGCGGCGAGCTGATCAGCGACCCCGAGGCCGAGTTGAAGATGCACATGGCGCGCCAGTAGGCGTGACCGATGAGCGACCCTGAGGCCCCGACGACGACCGCGGAGGGGCCTCCCCCGCTCGCCTACCGCCAGCGCCGCTCACCGTTCCGTCGGCGGCCGCAGGAGCCGCTGTTGCAGCGAGCGGTTCCCGTCAGCGCGCAGATGCCGGGCTATCGACCGCCCACCGCGCGGCGCGACCTGCTCGCCGGACTGACGGTCGCGGCGCTGGCACTGCCGTCCGGTATGGCGTACGCCGAGGTCGCGGGGCTTCCGCCGGTCAACGGCCTCTACGCCCTGCTGCTGCCGACCGTGCTGTACACGCTGTTGGGCTCATCGCGTCATCTGATCGTCGGGCCCGAAGGCTCGATCGCGACGCTCGTCGCCGCGGCTGTGCTTCCGCTTGCCGCCGCCGGCAGCGCCGAGGCCTCGGAGCTCGGCGCGATGCTCGCGCTGCTCGTGGCCGCGTGCTTCCTGCTCGCGTGGGTGGCCCGGCTCGGGTGGCTGGCGGACTACTTCTCCCGACCCGTGCTCATCGGCTACATCCACGGCGTGGTGGTCGTACTCATCTGCGGACAGCTCGGCAAGCTCCTCGGCCTGGACATCGAGGCGCGCGAGCCGATCGGCCAGCTGCTCGAGGTGCTGCGGGAGCTCGGCGACACGAGCGCCGCGACGCTGCTCGTCGGCGCTGTCGCGCTCGCGGCGCTGTTGGCTGCGCGCTTCGTCATGCCGGCGCTGCCGGCAGCGCTGGTCGTCGTCGCCGCATCGATCCTCGCCTCGTGGGCCGTCGATCTCCAGGGAGAGGGAGTGGCGGTCGTCGGCGCGATCCCGGCCGGCCTGCCGCCCGTGTCGATCCCCACCCCATCGCTCGATGACACCCTGAAGCTCGTTCCCGCCGCGATCGGGATCTTCCTCGTCGGCTTCTCGGACGGCATCCTCACCGCCCGCTCGTTCGCCGGCAAGCACGGCCAGCACGTGCGCGCCAACCAAGAGCTCGCGGCGTTCTCCGGGCTCAGCGCCGCCGCCGGCGTGACCCAGGGCTTCCCGCTCGGCGCCAGCGGATCCCGGACGGCGGTCAACGACCAGATGGGGGCGCGGACGCAGATCGCCGGCCTCACCGCCGCGGCGACGATCGCGCTCGTCCTGCTCTTCTTCACCGAACCGATGCAATACCTGCCCAAAGCGGTGCTCGGCGCCGTCATCGTCTCCGCGGCCGTCGGGCTCGTCGACCTCGGCGCATGGCGCGCGCTGCGGCGGGTGAGCCGCTTCGAGCTCGGCATCGCCGCCGCGACCACGATCGGCGTCATCGCCCTCGGCGTGCTCGAGGCGCTGGCGATCGCGGTCGCGCTCTCGATCGTGGACGTCGTCCGGCGCAGCGCACAACCGCACGACGCGGTCCTCGGCTGGGTCGACCGGCTCGGCCGCTACGCGGACGTGCAACTGCACCCGTCGGCCCGGATCGCGCCGGGAGTCGTGATCTACCGGCTCGACGACCGCCTCTTTTTCGCCAACGCCCGTTACGTCAAGGGCCGAGTGCTCGAGGCCGTCCGCGGCGCCCCCGAGCCCGCGCGCTGGCTGATCTTCGACGCCGAGAGCGTCACCGACGTCGACGCGACCGGACTGGCGATGCTCACGGAGCTCGAGGCCGCCCTCGAGCACGACGACATCGAAGTGCTCGTCGCGCGGATGAAGCCGCACATACGGGAGCGCCTGACGACTGACGGACTCGCCGAGCGAATCGGCGAGGACCGTTTCTTCCCGACCGTCCGGGCGGCCGCCGCCGCCTGCGCGAGGCCTGAGGACCTACAACAGGCGAGGAGCCAACCATGACCACACACGGGCGTGTCAGCACCGACGAAGCCACGAGGATCGGTGAGCTGATCGGCCTCGACTGGGCGTCGGCGCCCTTCGACGTCGAGCAGTTTCGCGCCGGGATGGAGGTCGAGCTCGAGCACGGCACGCACGACCTGGCGACCGACGTGACGGGCGACGATCCGGTCATCACGGGCAAGATCGCGCTCGCGCACC
>DASTYP010000184.1:0-8799 GCA_035764845.1 Candidatus Limnocylindria bacterium | reverse complement strand
CCGGGCAAGACCGTCGTCGGCATGCCGGCCCGGCCGATCGAGATGCGCCGTCGAGCGCGTCCGTCGTCGGAGGCCGGCGAACCCGTCCGCGCAGCGGAGGGATCGGAACCCGAAGTGGAGGCAGGGTCACAACCGCCCGATGGACGGTAGTACCAGCGGCAACCCGGTGCTCGATGCCGCGGTTGTCATCATCCTCATCCTGGTCGGTGGCTTCTTCGCCGCGTCGGAGATCGCGCTCATCACGGTCAAACGCCACCGCCTCAGCCAGCTCGCCGATGACGGCAGCCGCGCGGCCCGCACGGCGCAGCGCCTGACCGAGGATCCCAGCCGCTTCCTGGCCACGATCCAGATCGCCATCACCTTCCTCGGCTTCCTTGCCGGCGCCGTCGGCGCGCGGGCCTTCTCGGCGGGCCTCGCCGACCTGCTGCGCCTGATCCCGCTCGGCTTCATCCGGGACAGTGCCGGGGCCATCGCGTTCGTGATCATGACCCTGCTCATCGCGCTGGGCTCGATCATCGTGGGCGAGCTCGTGCCCAAGACCCTGGCCCTGAACTTCCCGGAGCGCCTGGCCCTCGTGGTCGCGCGTCCGATCGGCTGGCTCGACCGCCTCCTCTCGCCCATCGTCTGGTTCGTCGCGACCGTCAGCAAGGTCGTGGTGCGGCTGTTGGGCGGCAAGGAGCGCCCGCAGGCCGGCTACCTGTCGACCGAGGAGCTGAAGATGCTCGTCGAGACCGGCTCGGAGCAGGGCCAGATCGAGGAAGAGGAGAAGGAGATGATCCACGGGGTCATCGAGCTGGCCGAGAAGCGCGTTCACGAGGTGATGGTCCCGCGCATCGGCATTCGGGCCATCAACGTGGACGACTCGCTGGACGAGGTGCTCGACATGATCGTCCGCGCCGGCCACTCCCGCCTGCCGGTGTTCGAGGAGAGCCTCGACAACATCGTGGGCATCCTCTACGCCAAGGACCTGCTGCCGTACCTGAAGAACAACGGGCGAGCGAACGGCCAGATCGACGTCCGCGACCTGGTGCGGCCCCCCGTCTACGTGCCCGAGTCCAAGCCGGTCGACGATCTGCTGCACGAGATGCAGGTCGCCAAGCGTCACATCGCGATCGTGGTCGACGAGTACGGCGGGACGGCCGGCCTGGTGACCATGGAGGACGTGGTCGAGGAGATCGTCGGCGAGATCCAGGACGAGTACGACACCGAGGAGCCGATGCTCGAGAACCTGTCGACCGACGAGGAGACGGTCTACCGTCTCGACGGGCGGGTCAGCATGGACGACCTGCGCGACCTGTTCGACCTGTCGGACGAGGACGAGCCGGACGAGGAGGCGTACGACACCGTCGGCGGCTTCGTGGTGCATCGCGTCGGACGCATCCCGCTCCCCGGGGCCGAGGTCCCCTTCCGCGACGAGGTCACGCTACAGGTGGAGGCGGCCGAGCCGCGACGCGTGGCGAAGGTGGTGGCGCGTCGACCGCGGCACCAGGAAGAGCGACCGGCGGCGGACATGGAGGAGGCCGGGGAGCGCTCCGCCGGCTGAGGAGGCAGGCCGGCGTGGGTCAGTTGTCGCGCCAGATGGCGTAGTTCAGCGCGGACGCGAAGGTCACCCAGGCCAGGTACGGCAGCAGCAGCAGCCCGGCGGCCGTCCGTCGCCTGAAGAACGCGACCGTGGTGGCGAGGATGGCGACCCAGGTGACCAGGATCTCCACGAGGGCCAACCCCCGGTTGCGCGCGCCGAAGAAGATCGGTGTCCACGCGGCATTGAGGGCCAGCTGCGCCCACCACAGCCCCAGCGCGGTTCGGCTCCCGCTCCCTCCGCGGCGCGCGACCAGCCAGGCGGACGTGCCGATCAGCGCGTACAGCACGGACCACACCGGCCCGAAGATCGACGGCGGCGGCGCCCACGAGGGCTTGTTGAGGCGACGGTAGTAGTCCGGCGCCGGGAACGGCGCGCCGATGGCGGCGGGCACGAACGCGGCGATCAGCCACAGGACCAGGCGCTTCATGCCGGGCTCCATCGCAGGACCGATGCCGGCGCGGCCACGCTACGCGGCGATCACCGACCCGACGAGGTCGGCCATCTCCGCACGCCGCTCCGGCGGGCACGGCAGCCGGTCCAGGTGGGCCAGCGCCAGGTCGCGGTACCGGCGTGCCTCGGTCAGGGCGTGCTCGCGGGCGCCGCAGCGTTCGAGGACCTCGAGCACCTCCGCCACCTCCGCGTCGGACATGGCGGAGGGGCCGTCCACGGCGAAGGTGTCGGTGCCGCGGACCGGCTCGTAGATCTCGGTGAGGCGGCGCCGATCCGCCTCCGAGGCGTGCTCGAGCGCCCAGACCAGCGGCAGAGTCTTCTTGCGCTTGCGAACGTCGCCCGCCACCGGCTTCCCGGACGCGGCGGACGTCCAGAACGTCCCCTTCACGTCGTCGGCCATCTGGAAGGCCATGCCGAGGTCGTACCCGAAGCGCCGGTACGCCTCGATGGTGTCCGCGTCGTCGGTGGCGAGGATGGCCCCGGCCTGCACCGACGCCCCCACCAGCGCCGCGGTCTTCTTGCCGATCATCTCGAGGTAGGCGTCGACCGTCACCCGCGATTCGCGCTCGAAGCTGATGTCCAGGTACTGGCCCTCGCACAGGGCCAGGCAGGTCTCGTCGTAGACGCGCATGAGCGCCAGCACGCGGCGCTCGCTGAACCCGCCTTCGAGCAGCCGATACAGCGCGAGCCGGCTCAGAGCGAAGAGGGCGTCGCCGGCGTTGATGGCCAGGGGCACGCCCCAGATGGCCCACAGCGTCGGGCGATGCCGCCGCTCGCGATCGGCATCCTCGATGTCGTCGTGCACGAGGCTGAAGTTGTGGCCCAGCTCCACGGCAGCCGCGCCGGGGAGCGCGGCGTGGTAGTCGCCGGTCAGCGACTGGTAGGCGAGCAGGCCCAGCAGCGGCCGCATGCGCTTGCCCCGCGGCCCGCCGTCGTCGTCCAGGCCGAGGTGGTAGGCGAGCATGTCGTACAGCGGCCGCGCGTGCCCACCACGCTCGTCGAGCACGTCCGACATCTCGGCCTCGATATCGCCGAGCAGCCGCGTAAACTCGGTCCTGATGTCCACGCCGGAAGGGTACCCGACCTCCTCGATCAGCCGCGCCATGCCGGTGGTACGTGGCCCGGTGATGGTCGGATGGGTCAGGGGCCCGGAGGTCGCCCGGTGAGCCGGCCGCGCGTCTACAAGACCGAGGCGATCGTGCTGCGCACCATGGACCTCGGCGAGGCGGATCGGGTGCTCACCGTCCTCACGCCGCGGCTCGGGAAGCTGCGGGTGATCGCCAAGGGGGTGCGGCGGCCCCGCTCCCGCATCGGTGGCGGACTGCAGCCCTTCAGCGACGTCCAGCTGGTGCTGGCGGTCGGCCGCACCTTCGACGTGGTGACGTCGTCCGCGCTCGAGGATCCGCACCTCGGCCTGCGCAACGACCTGCATTCCACGGCGGCGGCGTGGTACCTGGTCGAGCTGGCGGATCGCTTCTGCGAGGGAGCGGCGGATTCGCACGAGGCGTTCCGGCTGCTCGCCCAGGGGCTCTCGGCGCTGGACGCCGGGTCCGAGGTCGCGCGAGAGGTCGTCGCGCGCTGGTTCGAGCTCGCGCTCCTGGACGCGATGGGCTTCCGACCCGAGCTGACCCGCTGCCTGGAGTGCGGCGCCGCCATCGAGCCCGACGGCAACCGCTACGCGCCGGCCTCCGGCGGCACCGTCTGCCCGCTGTGCGCGCCCGCCGCCACCACCGCTCGCCCGGTCTCGGCCGATGCGCTGAAGGTGCTCCGGCACCTCCAGCGATCGCCGCTGGTCGGCGTGCTCAGGCTGCGGGTCCCGACGGCCGTGCACCGGGAGGTCGAGCGACTGCTGCACGCGACGGTCTCCGCCGTGCTGGAGCGGGAGCTGCGGTCGCGCGACTTCCTGGACGAGGTCGCTGCCCGTCGCGAGGTTGCTCCGGCCTAGGCACGGGGCGCAGATGAGCTCCGATTCGTCCGCGACCACGCCGAACGAGAGCGCGGCCGAGGCCCCGGCGGTGCCGTGCCGGCCGTACTGGCCCGGGGAGCACGCCCGCGCGCTGCGACGCCGCATCCTGGTCGGGCTCGGCATCGGGCTCCTTGCGGCGTTCGTCCTGCCTTCGCTGCTGCGGGCGCTCCTGCTGACGCTCACCGATACGCCACTCGGGGAACCGCCGGCTCCCGCCGTGGCGACCGTGGTCGGGCTCATCGACCGCTTCGGGTTTTCGGCAACCGCGATCCTGGTCGCCTGGCTGTGGGTCGGCGCACGGCGCTGGGACGCCATCGAGATCCTGGTGTGGGGCTCGCAGTACGCGGCGGCCGGGTACGCCGCGGTGACCGGGATCCGCGACCCGACCGACGCCGAGGCGGCCGCGGCATGGCTGCAAGCGAACCCCGCGCCACCGGACGAAGCGCCCGAGGTCACGTACTGGCGCGCCCACGCCCAGTTCGTGAGCCGCGACCTCGACGGCGCGCGGAGCACCGTGCAGCGCCTGGCGGCGCGCGCGGACTACGGCTTCGCGATCGCGTCGCTCAACGCGCAGATCGCCATGGCCCAGGGGGCGCACCCGGACCTCGCGGCCGTCGAATCGGCGCTGCCGTCAGGCTCCGGACTCGAGCGGGCGATCGCCGCGGCCAACCTCGGTGCCCTCCGCGCGCAGAACGCGTGGCGATGCGGCGCCGACGACGTGGCCGCCGCGCGCAGCGTTCGCCCGCTGATGCGTCCCCACGGATCGAACTTCCTGCTGTTCCGGATGTGGCTGCCCGTCCTCGGACTGATCCTGGTCGTGAGCGTCGTCACGGCTCTCCTCGGCACCGGCTGATCCGGCCGCGTCTCGGGTAGACTCGGTGGTCGGGCGCGCAGCGCCCGCATCGGTCAAGCATCCACCCCAGCCAGGAGCCGCCGTCGCACCGTGCCAGCCCCGAACTTCGACGTCATCGCCAGCCTCGCGAAGCGCCGCGGCTTCGTCTTCCCGTCGAGCGAGATCTATGGCGGCATGGCCGGCTTCTGGGACTACGGCCCGCTGGGCGTCGAGCTGCGAAACAACGTGAAGGCCGCCTGGTGGCGCCACATGGTCCACCTGCGCGACGACGTGGTCGGCCTGGACGCGGCGATCATCATGAATCCCCGCGTCTGGGAGGCGTCCGGTCACGTCGCCGGCTTCAGCGACCCGATGGTCGACTGCCGCAACTGCAAGCTTCGCTTCCGGGAGGACGACCTGAAGGGCAAGCCCAGCGAGATCGCCTGCCCCAACTGCGGCCAGCGCGGAACCCTGACCGATGCACGCCAGTTCAACCTCATGTTCCGGACGCACGTCGGGCCGGTCGAGGAGTCGGCATCGGTCGCCTATCTGCGCCCGGAGACGGCCCAGGCCATGTTCGTCCAGTTCGAGAACGTGGCGACCACCATGCGTCGAAAGCTGCCCTTCGGGATCGCGCAGATCGGCCGCAGCTTCCGCAACGAGATCACGCCCGGCAACTTCATCTTCCGGCTGCGCGAGTTCGAGCAGATGGAGATGGAGTTCTTCGTCCACCCGCGTGACGAGGACGAGTGGTTCCACCACTGGGTCGACGCGCGTCACCGCTGGTGGACCGATGTGCTGGGGATCGAGAGCGCCCGCCTGCGGCTGCGCCCGCATGATCCCGACGAGCTGAGCCACTACTCGAAGCAGACCACCGACATCGAGTACGAGTTCCCGATCGGCTGGTCGGAGCTCGAGGGCGTGGCCGACCGGACCGATTACGACCTTCGTGCGCACGCCGCCGCCTCAGGCAAGAAGCTCGAGCTGTTCGATGCCGAGTCGGGTGAGCACGTGGTCCCGTACGTGATCGAGCCCGCGATGGGCGTGGATCGGGCGGTGCTGACCGTCCTGGTGGATGGCTACACCGAGGAACAGCTGGCGAAGGAGACGCGCGTGGTGCTGCGGATCCGGCCCGACCTGGCGCCGATCAAGGCGGCGGTCCTGCCGTTGCTGCGCAACCGCCCGGAGCTGGTGGAGCGGGCGCGGCGCCTGACCGCCGATCTCAAGCAGCGCGTGACGGCGATGTACGACGACACCGCCTCCATCGGGAAGCTGTACCGCCGCCAGGACGAGATCGGGACGCCGTACTGCGTCACCGTCGACGTCGACTCGCTGGAGGACGGCGCGGCCACCATCCGCGACCGCGACACGATGACCCAGGAGCGCGTCGCCTTCGACCTGGTGGCGCAGCGCGTCGCGGACCTCGTGGCCGGACGGACCGCCTGGGAGGGCGTCGCGCGCGAGGTCGCGGAGGCCTAGATGAGCGCCCTCGACGAGGTCCAGGCGGCACTGAGCCGCGGCGACACCGACGAGGTCCTCGAGCGAACCGACGCGCTCCTCCGGGAGCGGCCTGGCGACGATGCCGCCCACGAGCTGCGGGCGCGCGCACTGCTGGTGCTCGGGCGGGTGGCGGAGGCGGAGCGCCACGCGCAGGACGCGGTGCGCCTGGACCCTGAGGAGATCCGCTACCGCGAGCTCCTTGCCGAGGTGCTGGCGGCCGGGGGAGCCCACCGTGACGCCGCGGCGGAGTTTGGGCGGCTGGCCCGTAACGATCCGGGCCAGGGGGAGTGGCAGGTGGCGGAGGCGCACGAGCGGATCGAGGCCGCGCAGCCCGGGATGGGCGTCGAGGCGGCGCAGCGCGCCGTCCGGCTCGACCCGACCGACGCTCGCGCGCAGCTGGAGCTGGCACGAGGGCTGACCCGCACCGGCGACGCGCGCGGCGCCCTCCAGGCGGCGACCGCGGCCGCGAGCCTGCGTCCCGGCGACGCGGTGGCGCGCGAGGCGCTGGCCGACGCCCGCTGGCTGGCCGACGACGATGCGGGCGCCTTCGCCGAGTTCCGTGCCCTGGCGGGCGAGCTGCGGGGACCGGACCGTGCCCGGGTGGTGACCAAGGCGCGCGAGCTCTATCGGCAGCACGCTGGCTGGCTCGGGCGGTTGCTGGCCGGCATCGGTCCACTGTTCGAGGCGGCGTTCATGCGCGGCTGGATCGGCTTGCGAGGCTGAGGATGGTGGTGGCAGGGCTGCGGCTCGCCGTCACGCCGACGGAGGAGCTGACCGAGGAGCAGTTCGCGGAGCTCGATGCGCTGTGTGCGGCGGCGTTCGGCCATCCCTTCGCGGAAATCTGGGAGCGGGTTGGCCCCGGCGTCCACGTGATCGGGAGCGTTGGAGGCAGGGCGGTGGCTCATGCCATGATCGTCGACCGCCCGCTGTACCTGGGCCACGAGGCGGACCAGGCGCTCGATGCGGGGTACGTGGAGAACGTCGCGACCCTGCCCGGGGAGCAGGGCAAGGGTTACGGGGGAGCGGTGATGCGCGAGGTCAACCGCCTCCTGGACGAGGACTACGCGCTGGGTGCCCTGGCGACCAACGACAACGGCTTCTACGAGCGGTTCCACTGGGAGACCTGGCACGGCGCGACCTGGGAGCGGAACGCCGACGGTGAACGCGTGCGGACGGACGACAAGGACTGGCACGTCATGATCCTGCGCACACGCCGCACTCCCTCGACGCTCGACATCGGCGGCGCGATCGCCGTGGACTGGCGCCCCGGCGGGTCCTGGTAGAAGAGGCCGCGACGACGATGAGCATCAGGGCGCTCCACTCCCGGGCGGACGGGCGCGACGACCTCGTCGACCTCGCGGCCTGGCAGCCGCGTGACATCCCCCGCGACGAGCTGCTGTGGGTGGACCTGGTCGAGCCGACGGAGGAGGAGCTGCGGACCACGGCCCGAGCGCTCCGGATGGACGACGCCACCTGCGACGTGATGCGCGAGAAGCCCGGCCGGCCCGATGCGCATGTGCTGGCCGATGCCGTGCAGCTCGTGGTGCTGACGCCCGGCCCGGACCCCGACGACCAGCCGATTCCGCTCGCCATCCTGATGGGCGAGGAGTGGGTCGTCACGTGCCACCCCGTCGCGATCGGCTACCTCGACGACCACCGCGAGCGCGTCCAGGACCAGCGCGAGGTGGGGTTGCTGAGCCCGGTGCAGTTCCTGGCATCGGTCCTGGATTGGCACATCGACGCGTTCTTCCGCGTGGCGGAGGCCCTCGAGACCGAGGTCGACCGGCTGGATGACGCGGCGCTGCGCACCGATCGCGACCTGCTGCGGCGCCTGGTCGGCATGCGGCGTCGCATCTCGCGAACCCGCCGCCTGCTCGTCTCGCATCGCGAGCTGTTCGCCGAGCTTCGGCGCCCGGACTTCCTCCCGGGGATCGAGGAGACCGAGGCCGAGACGTTGCGCGCCGTGGGGCAGCGGCTCGACGTCGCCACCGAGGCCGTGGCGAACGTGCGCGAGATGCTCATCGGCACCTTCGACGTTCACATGACGCGGACCGCGCAGCGGACCAACGACATCATGAAGGTGCTGACCTGGGTGTCGGTCATTCTGCTGCCTGCGGGCGTCCTGGCCGGGGTGATGGGCATGAACTTCAAGCTCGGCTTCTTCGACGATCCGAGCATGTTCTGGGTGGTCCTCGGCATCATGGTCGTGATCGCGGTGGTGACGCTGGGCATCGGCCGCTGGAGGCGGTGGCTCTGACCGGTTGAACCGCCCGCTCGGGGTACAATTGACGCTCCCCACGAACGCATTCACGAGGAGTCGATCTCCGGATGGCCACGACCGCGCGCAAGCCCCGCAAGTCCGCCGCGAAGGCGAGTGCGGAGAGCAACGGCAAGCTGATCTACACCTTCAGCGAGGGGAACGCCACCATGCGGTCCCTCCTCGGCGGCAAGGGCGCCGGGCTCGCCGAG
>DASTYP010000183.1:0-4526 GCA_035764845.1 Candidatus Limnocylindria bacterium | reverse complement strand
GCCACCGCGGGCGGCGAGGTCGTCCAGACCGATGCGCGCGCCTGGCGCGCGCGGCTGGCCGCGCCACCGTCCCGCATCGACGACGCCATCGAGGCGCTGCGCGGCCGGGGACTTCGGTCCCTGGTCCGCGCTGGCGCCGTCGCCATCCCAGTTCAGCACGGAGCACCCGACGCATGACGAAGCTCATCTACGACGCCGACATCGACGCTGCCGCCCTCGACGGGCAGACCGTGGCGGTCATCGGCTACGGCAGCCAGGGCGAGGCACACGCCCGCAACCTCTCCGAATCGGGCGTCGACGTCGTCGTCGGCCTGCGGCCGGACTCCGCATCGGCGGCGCGGGCGCGCGAGGTCGGCCTGCGCGTGACGGATGCCGGCTCCGCGACGGCGCAGGCGAACGTGGTCATGGTGCTGGTGCCGGACACGGCGGCGCCGGCGGTCTACCACGCCGAGATCGAGCCGAACCTGCGCGATGGGTCGCTGCTGATGTTCGCTCACGGCTTCAACATCCACTTCGGCGAGATCGACCCGCCGGGCGGCATCGACGTCGGCATGGTGGCGCCGAAGGGTCCGGGGCATCTCGTCCGGCGCCTGTACGAGGGCGGCGGCGGCGTCCCCGCGCTGTACGCCGTCCACCGCGACGCGACTGGCACGGCGCGGCAGCGCACGCTGGCCTACGCACGGGGCATCGGCGCCGGCAAGGCGGGCATCCTCGAGACGAGCTTCGCCGAGGAGACCGAGACCGACCTGTTCGGCGAGCAGGCCGTCCTGTGCGGCGGCGTGACCTCGCTGGTCCAGGCCGGCTTCGAGACGCTGGTCGACGCCGGCTACCAGCCGGAGCTCGCCTATTTCGAGACGATGCACGAGCTCAAGCTCATCGTCGACCTGATGTACCAGGGCGGCCTGGCGTACATGCGCTACTCCATCAGCGACACGGCCGAGTACGGCGACTACGTCTCCGGGCCGCGGATCGTGAACGAGGCGACGCGCGAGGAGATGCGCCGGATCCTGGGCGAGATCCAGGACGGCTCGTTCGCGCGCCGCTGGATCGAGGAGGGTCGCGCCGGGGCGCCGGAGTTCCGGCGGATGCGTGCCGAGCACGCGACGGCGCGCATCGAGGAGGTCGGCGCCGAGCTGCGGTCGCACATGACCTTCATCGATCCGAAGTCGGCGCCCGGGGGATGGGCCGAGGGCGGCCAGGCGAAGGCCGAGCCGACGCCGGCCGAGGGCGTCGCCTGATGCCGCGCATCCGCGTCTTCGACACCACCCTGCGCGACGGGGAGCAGACGCCGGGCGCGGCGCTCACCGTGGACGAGAAGGTGGCCGTAGCCAAGCAGCTGGCCCGCCTGAACGTCGACGTCATCGAGGCCGGCTTCCCGGCCGCCTCCCCGGGCGAGGCGGAGGCCGTCCGGCGAATCTCGCAGGAGGTGGGCGCCGCGAAGGGTGCGCCGGCGATCGCCGCGCTGGCCCGCTGCGTCCCGGCCGACGTCACGGTGGCTGCCGCGGCCCTGGCGCCGGCGCGGAAGCGGCAGCTGCACGTCTTCATCGCCACCAGCGACATCCACGTCACCCACAAGCTGCGCACCACGCGCGACGAGGTGATGGAGCGCATCCGCTCGTGCGTCGCGCAGGCGCGGCGCATGGTGGGCCCGGACCACGACGTCGAGTTCAGCGCCGAGGACGCGTCGCGCACCGACCTGCCGTTCCTGCTCGAAGCCTTCGCGGCGGCCGTGGAGGCGGGCGCATCGGTCATCAACGTGCCGGACACCGTCGGCTACACCGAGCCGAAGGAGTACGCCGACGTCGTGCGCAAGGTCGTCAAGCTGGTCGGACGGCGCGCGATCGTCAGCACGCACTGCCACAACGACCTGGGGCTGGCCACGGCGAACACGCTGGCTGCCATCCAGGCCGGGGCGCGCCAGGTCGAGGTCACCGTCAACGGCCTGGGCGAGCGTGCCGGCAACGCGTCGCTGGAGGAGGTCGTGATGGCCCTCCGCACGCGTCCGACCCGATTCCGGGGGGCCACCACGCGGGTGGCGACCGAGCAGATCACCGCCACCTCGCGGCTGGTCAGCTACCTGACCGGCATCCCGGTGCAGCCCAACAAGAGCGTCGTGGGAGCCAATGCCTTCGCGCACGAGTCCGGCATCCACCAGGACGGCTTCCTCAAGAACCCGCTGACCTACGAGATCCTCACGCCCGAGTCGGTGGGCCTCTCCGGCTCGACCCTGACGCTCGGCAAGCTCTCGGGTCGGGCAGGCTTCGACGAGCGGCTGCGCCAGCTGGGCATCCACGTCGAGCCCGAGGAGCTGGACGCGCTCTACGCCGAAGCCATCAGCCTCGCGGACCAGAAGAAGCAGGTGACCGATGCGGACCTGCTCGCCCTGGCGGAGCAGCACGCCGACCCGGTCCCGCAGCTGGTCGAGCTGGAGCACTGGGCGACCGCCAGCCGGCAGGGCGAGTCCTCGAGCGGCAACGTCTCGCTGTTCTACGACGGGCGGACGTTCCGCGCCTTCGCCGGCGGCAACGGCCCGGTCGACGCGCTCCTCAAGGCGGTCGACAACGCGCTCGAGCAGATCATCAGCGAGCGGCCGAGGCTGATCGACTATGGGCTGCGCAGCGTCGGCTCCGGCGAGGACGCGCAGGGCGAGGCGACGATCAAGATCGCCGCCCAGACGGGCGAGTCGCAGACGCCGCACGTGTTCACCGGCCATGGCCTCTCGACCAACGTGGTCGAGGCCAGCCTGCGGGCGTACCTCGCGGCCGTGAACAAGCTGATCGCCGAGCACCCGGCGGCAGCCGACGTCGTGGCCACCGCCCGTGACCGCCGGACCCGGTCCAGCGCGCCGGCCGCCAGCGGGAGCGCCCGGTGATGGTCGACCACCGCATCGCCGTCCTGCCCGGCGACGGGATCGGCCCCGAGGTGTGTGCCGTCGCGCGCCGGTGCGTCGACGCGGCGGGCGAGCGCCACGGATTCCGCATCACCTGGGACGAGCAGCCGGTCGGCGGTGCCGCCATGGACGCGACCGGTGACCCGCTGCCGCCGGCCACCCTCGAGGCCGCCCGGAATGCCGACGCCGTGCTGCTCGGCGCCGTGGGTGGTCCTGGCTGGGACGACCCCTCGGCACCGCGACGGCCGGAGGACGCGCTGCTCGGCCTGCGATCGGCGCTGGAGCTGTTCGCGAACCTCCGCCCGGTCGTCGCCCACCCCGCGCTGGATGCGGCCTCGCCGCTGCGTCCCGAGGTGCGAGCCGGCGCCGACGTGCTGATCGTGCGCGAGCTGACCGGCGGCCTCTACTTCGGCCGGCCCCAGGGTCGATCGACCGAGGACGGCGTGGAGGAGGTGGTCGACACGCTGCGCTACACCCGGCCGGAGATCGAGCGGATCGTGGAGCTGGCCTTCGAGCTGGCCGAGGGTCGCCGAGCCCACCTGACCAGCGTCGACAAGGCGAACGTGCTGGCCTCGAGCCGCCTGTGGCGCGAGGTCGTCGAGGAGGTGGCTGCGCGCCACCCGGGCGTGACGGTGGAGCACGCGCTGGTGGACTCCACCGCCTACCTGCTGCTGACGCGACCCACGCGGTACGACGTGATCGTCACCGAGAACCTGTTCGGCGACATCCTCTCCGACGAGGCGGCCGCCATCTCCGGCTCGCTGGGCCTGCTGGCATCGGCCAGCCTGGGCACGCGCACCACGTCCAGCGGCCGGTTCGGCCTCTACGAGCCGGTCCATGGCAGCGCGCCGGACATCGCCGGCACGGACCGGGCGAACCCGCTGGCGACCGTGGCATCGGCGGCGATGCTGCTGCGCTGGTCGCTGGGCCAGCCGGACGCGGCGGACAGGCTCGAGCGGGCGGTCGACGCCGCCATCGCCGACGGGCCGCGCACGGCGGACCTGGGCGGACGCGCCACCACCACCGAGGTCGAGGGCTTCCTGCTCGAGCGCATCGGTGCGGCGGTGGGGAGCGCCGCATGAACGCGCCGATCCTCCTGTACGACACGACCCTGCGTGACGGCACGCAGCGCGAGGGCCTCGTCCTGAGCCTGGCCGACAAGCTGAAGATCGCGCGCCGCCTGGACGAGGCCGGCTTCCCGTACGTGGAAGGCGGCTGGCCCGGGTCCAACCCGAAGGACGAGGAGTTCTTCGCGGCGGCGCGGGGCATGACCTTCCGGCACGCGAAGCTGGCCGCCTTCGGCTCGACCCGCCACCGCGCCAACCGGGTCGAGGACGACCCCAACATCCGGGCGCTCCTGGCGGCCGAGACGCCGGTCACCACGATCTTCGGGAAGAGCTGGCTCCTCCACGTGACCGACGTGCTCGGCGCGACGCCGGAGGAGAACCTGGCGATGATCGGCGAGTCGGTCGCCCACCTGCGCGCCGCGGGTCGCGAGGTGGTCTACGACGCCGAGCACTTCTTCGACGGCTACAAGGCCGATGCGGCCTACGCCGTGGCCACCCTGCGCGCCGCCATCGCGGCGGGCGCGACGACGGTGGTGCTGTGCGACACGAACGGCGGCTGCCTCACCGAC
>DASTYP010000182.1:0-3165 GCA_035764845.1 Candidatus Limnocylindria bacterium | reverse complement strand
ATGGCCTCCTCGTCCACCAGCACCACCTCGTCCACCAGCCGCCGGCACAGCTGCCAGGTGATGGATGCGCGCTCGATGTTCCCGGCGACGCCATCGGCCAGGGTGGGAGCGATGGGCATCGGTTCGGTGGACGCGGTCTCGAAGTAGGCGTACATCGGCGGCGACGCACTCGGTTGCACACCAATCAGCCGCAGCCCCGGCTTCAAGGCCTTGGCCCACAGCCCGATCCCCGAGATCAGCCCACCACCGCCGATCGGCACGACGATCGCGTCCACCGACGGCCAGTCCTCGAGGATCTCCACGCCAACCGTCGCCTGCCCGGCGACCACGTCGGGGTCGTTGTACGGCGGGATGTAGATGGCGTGACCGGCATCGTCGCGGCGGCGAGCTTCGGCCTCGGCGTCATCGGTGTCGTTGCCCGTCAGCTCCACCGTGATGCGTCGCGTCTCCAGCGCCCGCAGCCGCTCCAGCTTGGCTGGCGACACGGAGCGCCCGACCAGGACGGTCAGCCGCATGTCGTGGCGCATCGCGGCGGTGGCCACCGCGATCCCGTGATTGCCGCTGCTGGCGGTGACCAGCGCCGCCTCGGGTCGGCCTTCAGCGACGACCGCGACCTTGTTGTGCGCGCCGCGGGTCTTGAAGGAGCCGGTGGGCTGGACGTCCTCGCGCTTCAGCCGGACCTCGGTGGCGCCGCACGCCTCGGCCAGCGCAGCCGAAGGCTCGAGCGGTGTGTGGAGCGCAATGCCCCGCAGCCGAGCGCGAGCGGCATTGACGTCGTCGAGGGTGGGCAGGCGCGGCATGCGCCCGAGTGTAGGAGCCGGGGGAAGGTCAGGCGGCCGGCATCGGCTCCGGCGCGGGGCTGATCGGGCCGGAGGACGGCAGCGATTCGCGGATCTCGCGCAGGCGGATCCCGGCACGCATCAGCGAGCCAAGTCGGTCCTCCACGCGCGCGCGCTCGACCGGGGTTGCCCAGTGGCGGAGCGTGTAGTCGATCTCGTGCTTGTGCCGCTCGGCCGTGGTGAACAGCTCCTCGACCCGATCGCGCAGTGCCTCGTCCCGGCACGCCGCGAGGATCGCGCGACGCGAGCCGAGGATGTCGAGGTAGTACGAGGTGGCGAGGCGATCCAGGTCTCGCTGCGCGCCATGCTCCCAGGGCTCCGGCGGCCCGCCGAACCCGAACCTGCGCCACTCCCCGGGCTGCACCTGCTGCATCGGTCGTTCTTGCTCCGTCGCTGTCGTGGACGTGCCCTCAACGCCCACGACGCTACGGCGCGGCCGCTCGCTCGGGGAGTGACCGTTCGGGCTACCGCCAGGGTGACGAACGGCGACCGTCGAACCGATCGAAACCGCCCACGACCGATGCGAACCGGGCGCCACCCCACGCGTCCCGGCAGGCACCCGGGACTACCCCTGCGTGGCGGGCGGGGACGGCGGCTGCGGCGTCTCCGGCGGTCCGCGCCGGATCTGCGCCAGCAGGATGATGCCGCCGATGACGATCAGGGCCGCCGGCCACAGCAGCTCCGTCCCGCGAAGCCAGCGTTCCTGCTCGGTCTCGACCAGCACGCCGATGGTCGCCAGGATGCCGCCCGGGATCACCGGCCACCACAGCGCCGCGTGGCCGCGGACCAGCAGATCGATGACGTAGATGGCCAGGAATCCCAGCCCCAGGCCGATGACGACGACGCCGTCCGCATTCGCAGCCGCCTGCGTCTCCCAGATGATCCCCAGCCCCAGGCCGGTCATGATGCCGCCCGGCACGAGGAAGCCGTAGTTGCGGGTGAGGGCGTACGTCACGAGGAACGCACCACCGATCACGGCCACGACCGCCTCCGCGCCGACTCCGGTGACCTGGACGATGCCCAGGAAGACGCCCAGGCCGATGAGGATCAGGCCGGGCACCAGGGTGCGCTGCTCCATGGTCGGTTGACCTCCGAATCGCGGGTGCCGGCGACGCGGCGACGCCCGTTGGTGGCTTCAGGGTCCCGGGCACCAGCTCCGCTCACCAGTGCCATCCGAACCCCGTCCCACGGTACCGATGGACACCCGCCCGGTATCCTCGGGCGGTCCCGATGATCGACAAACACCTTCCGAAGCGCCTGCGGCCCGCCTGGCGGGTGGTTCGGCGGACGGTGGCGAACTACGTCGACGAGGAGGGACTCCAGTGGTCGGGGGCCGTCGCCTTCTACCTCGTCCTGTCTGTCCCGCCGCTGCTGATCGCGGCGGTGTCCATCGGCGTCGTGGCCGTCGGAGCGGATTCGGCGCGCAGCTTCCTGGTGGATCAGGTCGCCCAGTTCCTGCCCGTGGAGCGGGGGATCGTGTCGGACATCGTCGACCAGACCGTGGACGCCAGCGGGGCCGCTGCCCTCGTCGCCGTGGCCTTCCTGCTCTTCTCCGGGAGCCGCGTCTTCGCCAGCCTGATCGCCGCCATCAACGTGATGTGGCAGGAGGTCGAGCCCCCGGGCTTCGTGCGTCGCCAGCTTCAACGCATCGGCATGGTCTTCACCGTCGGCGTGCTGCTGGCGCTGGCCGGCGTGGTCGACGTCGCCATCGTCTTCACGACCGAGCTGCTCAAGCCGCCGGCGCCGATCGAGGTGCTGCTCCAGAGCCAGGTCGTGCCGATCGTCTTCCTGGGGTCGGGACTCTTCCTCCTCTTCTTCCTCATCCCGCGCCGTGCCGCCACCTGGCGGACCGCGCTCGCCGGCGCGATCATCGGAGCGGTCGGGATCCGGCTGGCGCAATGGATCTTCACCGGGTACCTCCGCCAGTTCGGTGGCTTCGACTCGGCCTACGGACCGATCGCGGGGCTGGCGGCCGTCCTGACCTGGGCGCTGGTCGCATCGGCCGTGATCCTGCTCGCCGCGCACTTCGTGGCGGTGCTGAACTCGCCCGACCGCGAGCCGCGACGGCAGGCGAGGACGGACGGTCATCAGCTGCCAGGGGGGTCGGAGGCGAGCCGCCGGCCGAGGCCGCATCGTCGCGACCAACAGGAGGGGAGCGACTAGGCCGGTGTCAGGATCGGCGTTTGGCCTGCTCGCCCGATGGGGCTACAATTCCGCAGGCTCCGGGCCGATGCGCCCGTCGAGCGACCACTGGGGAGTGGCCAAGCGGTAAGGCGCCTGACTCTGGATCAGGAGACCGAAGGTTCGAATCCTTCCTCCCCAGCCA
>DASTYP010000181.1:0-8607 GCA_035764845.1 Candidatus Limnocylindria bacterium | reverse complement strand
CGCGGGCCGATCGGCAGGCGGGTGAGGCTCGCGCGATTCTCCGGGCGAATAGGAACGCCCCGAATCCGCCCGATCTGGTGCAGTTCATTCGTCAGCGGGATCAGATCGGCAGATTTGGACACGAAACCGGTCGAAATCGGTCGATCTCATTCGCGTGGCGAATAGATCGCACCTGAACGCGCGGCTCTCGTGCATTCCATTCGCGACACGAATCAACCGCCCGCCAACCGGTTGACATGCAAGCCTACACTTGCATATCACGCACGCCCACCGATGGACGATGGACGACGACCCACTCTTCAAGGCACTGGCAGACCCGACCCGGCGCACGATCCTCGACGAGCTGACCGATCGCGACGGCCAGACGCTCTTCGAGCTCTGCAGCCGGCTGGCGATGCGCCACGGCCTGGGGAGCTCTCGGCAGGCCATCTCGCAGCACCTCGAGGTGCTCGAGGCGGCCGGCCTGGTCCGCACCCATCGGGAGGGGAGATACAAGTTCCACCACCTCGACACCGCACCGCTGCGGGAGATCGGCGAACGGTGGCCCCAGCAATCGAAGGAGCCAGACAGATGAGGATCTACGTCACCAGCATCTTTGTCGACGACCAGGCGAAGGCGCTCGCCTTCTACACCGAGAAGCTCGGCTTCCAGAAGAAGAACGACCTGCCCGCAGGCGGAGCCCGATGGCTCACGGTCGTCTCGCCCGATGCGCCGGACGGTGTCGAGCTGCTGCTCGAGCCGAACGCGCACCCGGCCGCCCAGGCCTACCAGGAGGCGCTGGTGGCCGATGGCATCCCGTGCACCTCGTTCGCAGTCGACGACGTCCAGGCCGAGCACGATCGGCTGACCGCGCTCGGCGTGGTCTTCACGCAGCCGCCGACCGAGATGGGACCGGTGACCACCGCCGTCTTCGACGACACCTGCGGCAACCTGATCCAGATCGTCAAGCTGCCGGCGTAGCGGTCGCGGCGCCCACGGCCGCGGCCGGCGGTTGCTCCGCAGCGGAACTAACGGCCACGCACCGTCTTGAACGGCGCTCTTCCTGGCCGCCGGTTGCAGCTTGGCGCAACGCGAGTGAATGGTGGGGCTCAGAACGGCGCCAAGTTCGCCGTTAGCTCCGCTGACGAGCAACCGGCGCGAAGCGGCTCACCCGTCCCGGTAGCCGCAGAACCGGCAGACGGTCGCGGACGAGGGAATCCGTGATCGGCACTGCGGGCAGGTCTTGCTGAGGCCCAAGCTGGCGATGGCGCCGATGCCGCGGGCGAGCATGGCGAGCACGCCGACCACGATCCCCGCGACGATCAGCAGGATGCCGGGGATGAACCCGAGGATCGGGTTCGAGACGATCAGCCACAGCCCGATGAGGAACAGCAGCGCTGCGATCAGCATGGTGCGGGCAGCGTACTGCGTAACGCCGGCCGAACGATCGGGCGTAGCTCGCCACCCACATGCAGGAGGTTCCCCATGCGTCGTCTCGTTCGTGCCGCCGTCATCGCGCTCGCGCTCTCGCTCGCCTCGGTCGGCGTGACGCTCGGCCACGTCCACGGCATCACGCCGCTCAGGTGCCTCGACACCGACAACGCCCACTCCGGCGCTGCCGCGGCGCAGGGCGATCCGATTCCCGAGGCGGGCCTCATCCCCAACGTGCTCGGTAACGCGAACCTCGTGCCTGGAACGCTGGGCGCCGCCTCAGCGCCGTGCCGCTGATGCGGTGAGTCGCGCGCGTCGCACGGCGCGCGACACGACGTGCGGCCCGTTCGGCACCGGGCCGCACGGCTCTAGCCCGGCGCGACCGGGATCGGGACGATCCCTCCGACGATTCGAACTCGCTGACGTTGGAGGGATCGCCGTGTCAACGACGATCGTGCGCCGCGTGGCGGCGGCGCTGGCCGTGGGAATCGCGGCGCTGTACGTGCTCATCGGGCTGGAGGTGCTCAACATCGGCACCACTGCATCGGGCGAAACGCCGGAGCTGCTCGATTTCGGGCTGGCCGTCGGCGGGACCTACCTCGTCATCGGCCTGATGGTGCTCTTCGAGCGCCGGCGCTGGATCTGGATGCTGGCCGCCGTCATCGACGTGCTCGTCATCGCCGGCTACTTCCTGCTGGCCGATATCCGCCACCCGTCGTTCGAGATCTGGGGACTGCTGATCAAGGCGCTGCAGGGTGCGCTGCTGGTCGCGCTCGCGGTCCTGCTGGTGCGACCGCGTTCGGCCGACGAGGTCCCGGGCGCCAGGTTCGCACCGCTGCATCGGTGAGGAGGCGACCGTGGCCGTACTGACGCCGAGGAACTCCGGCCACGTCATCGCCGTGCCGCTGGCCGGCCATGCATGCGGACGGTTGGTGGTGAACGGTGAATCGACGCGTCTCACCGTCCGGGGCGATGCACCGGCGGATCACCTGGCGCTGATCCGGTTCTCGGGATCGCCGGCGCAGGTGGAGAGCGTCGGCGACGAGGTGAGCATCGGCTTCGGCCATGGCGGCCTCTTCGGCCTGCGCGCCTGGCTCACCGGGGAGCACACCGAGGTGGTGCTGGCGCGCACGGTCCCGTGGGTCATCGAGCTGCGCGACGGCGTCACCCGGCTGGACGCCGACCTGCGCGACCTCCGGCTGAGGAATCTCGCGGTTCGGGGCGGTGTGAGCGACGCCGAGCTGCACCTGCCGCGGCCGCACGGGACTGTCCCGGTGATGATCGAGGGAGGCGTCACCCATCTGACGGTTCGCATCCCGATGGGGACGGCCGCGCACCTGGAGCTCGACGGCGTCGCCACCGACCTCACCGTGGACGGCGAGCAGCTCGACGCGGTCGTCGGCGGCCTCACGCGCGAGACGGCGGGCTATGCGGATGCGACGGATCGCTACGAGATCACCGTGGAGGGCAGCGCGGCGAGGCTGGCCATCATCGCCGGGCTCGGGTGAGGGCTAGCCGGCCTGCGCCAGTCGGACGAAGCGATCCAGGATCAGCGGCCAGTCGCCGAACTTGGCGCGGGAGGACGCGTTCGCATCGGTCCAGCCGCCGTGCTCGAAGGTCATGCGGCAGCCATCGCCATCAGGTTCGAACACCACCGACACCTGGCTGGGATGCGCCGGATCCTGGGCGAGCGTGAAGCTGTGTTCCAGGCGCCGACCGGGCTCCCAGGCGGTGACGCGACCCCAGCGGTCATCCGTGCCGTCGGTGAACGAGGCGTACACGCGGCCGCCCACCCCGTGCTCGATCGTCACGCCCGCCAGCCGATCCGGCGCAGCCGTGTAGTCGGGATGCCACCACTCGCCGATGCGATCGACGTAGGTCATCCACGCCTGCTCGGGCGTGCAGTCGAGCCGGTACTCGAGGGCGATGGGTTCCACCGCCGCAGGGTAGCGCCCCCGCGACGACGCTAGGCTGCACGCATGCGCATCGGTTACGGCTGGCTGACGGCCCAGCACCACCCTGACGATCGCCGCACGGACGCGGAGCTGTACCGGGAGATGATCGAGCTCGCCGTGGAGCTGGAGGCCAGCGGCTTCGACTCGATCTGGACGAGCGAGCACCACTTCGTCGACGACGGCTACATGCCGTCGCAGCTTCCGGTGCTCGCGGCCATCGCGGCCAGGACGAGCCGCATCAGGATCGGCACCGGCGTGCTCCTGGCGCCGCTCTTCGACCCGCTGCACGTCGCCGAGGACGCGGCCACCGTCGACCTGATCTCGGACGGTCGCCTGATCCTGGGTCTCGGCGCCGGGTGGCGCGAGGAGGAGTTCGAGGGGTTCGGCGTCCCGATGCGCGAGCGGGGCTCGCGCCTGGCCGGGCACGTGGCCGTGCTGCGACAGGCCTGGTCCGACGGCCTGGTCACCGGCGATGGCCGGCACTTCGAGATCCCCGGTGTCAACGTGACGCCGAAGCCGATGCGGCCCGGCGGGCCGCCGATCTGGATCGGCGCGGGAGCCGAGGCCGCCGTCCGACGAGCCGGCCGCCTGGCGGATGGGTACCTGGCCGGTCCGACGACCCCGGAGCGGCTGCGCGAGCGCATGGCCTGGGTCCGTGAGGCCGCCGAGGAGGCGGGACGCGACCCGGCGAGCATCAGCGCCAACCTGTACAGGCCCACCTTCGCCTGGCGGGATGGCGATGCGTGGGCGCGGATTCGTGAGGCGGCCTGGTACATGGACTGGAAGTACGGCGACATGGGTGCGGCCCGTGGATCTCGAATCGCGAAGCGTCCGCCACCGGTGCCCTCGGAGGCCGAGGAACGGCTCCGGCGCAACACGCTGGCCGGCACGCCGGAGGAGGTGGCGGAGCGCATCCTGGAGTACGCCGACGTCCTGGGTGCGGACGGGACGTACGTGGCGCGGCTGCACCTGCCGGGACTGGAGCCGTCGGTCGCCGCCGAGGCGCGCCGGATCTTCGCCGAGGAGGTGCTGCCCCTGGTCCGCGGCGCAGCCTGACCCCGCGCTACCCTAGCCGCCATGTCGAGCTGGCCCCGGACCCTCTGGCGGCACCCATCCGCGGTGCTCCTGGGCGTCCAGCTCCTCGGGGTCGTCCTCTACCCGTTCATGGTCGAATCACCGACCGGTCGGGCGCTGCTCTCGCTGTTCGCGCTCGTCGTGCTGGTGATGGCCGTCCGCGCGGTCCGCGCGACGCCGGCACTGACGCAGGTCTCGATCGGCCTGGGCGTGCCCGTGGTGGTGCTCACCATCATGGAGGCGATCCGGCCGGAGGACGAGGGCATCCTGCTCTGGTCTGCGGTCCTGCACGCGGCGTTCTACTTCTACACCAGCTACGGCCTGATCCGGTACATGTTCAAGGATCGCCACGTGACACCGGACGAACTGTTCGCCACCGGCGCCACCTTCACCGTGGTGGCGTGGGCGTTCGCCTACCTCTACCTGGCCGTGCAGGTCGTATGGCCCGGATCGTTCACCGCGGCCGTCGGCGCCGACCTGCCGCGCACGTGGATGGAGATGCTGTTCCTCTCGTTCACGACGCTCACGAGCACCGGGCTCTCGGACATCGCCCCGGTCCTGCCCCAGGCGCGCGCCCTCAACATGATCGAGCAGGTCGCGGGGCTGATGTACGTCGCCCTGGTGATCTCGCGCATCGTCGGTCTGACGCTGTACCGGGAACGCACGGCCGACTGACCGGCGCGTGATGACCTTTGCCCCTGTCGCGTCGGGGCGGCGGTGGCGCACGATGCGCCGATGATGAGGCTGCTCGAGCTCCTGACCCGGCCGCCCCTCGGACGCGGCACCGTGCCGCTGCTCGTCGAGAACGGGCGGGTGTGGTGTCCGCGACGCGGCGACATCGGCGTCGACCAGTGCCGCGGCTGCCCCCGCTTCGTCGGGTACGACGGTCGGGAGCTGCGCTGCCGAACCGAACGCCGCTGGTCCGTCCGCGAGGGGCACTGACCGCTCGGGACGGGGGCCTCCGGCGCGGCGCCGATCAGGACGCCTTGCGCTTCGACGTCCCCTTCGCCTTGGACGCGGTCGCCTTCGCCGTCTTCCCCGATGTCCCCGACTTCGCCGACTTCGACGCCGAGGTGCTGCCCTTCGACGCTGACTTCGTGGCAGACGACGTCGAGCCGGTGCTCGCCGTCTTGCTGCGGGAGCGCGTCGGTCGTTTCGTGCCGTCCCCACCCGGAAGGACCTTCCCCACCACGTCGCCGACCGTCTCCGCTGCCTTGCCGACCACGTCGCCCACGGCGCCGGCCGCCTTCCCGACCTGCTTGGTCGCTCCCTTCAACGCTTTGCTCGCATCCGGCATCGGTCCACCTCCCATTCGGTACCTTGCATGGCAACCGAGCCGTCGCCGATGCACGGAGCATGCCGGTTCGCTCGGCATCCGACGGAGCCGATGATGGTGGTCGAGGAGGTTGCCGGTGGGGATGGCGCCGCGGCAGCGCTGGAGGCGCTGCTTCCGGCCGACGTGCCGACGCGCCCACGCGCGTTGGCGGTGCTCGACGGCCTGCTGACCGGTCGCGCCTGGGCGGACGACGTCGCCGCGCCATCGTGGGTCGTGGTGGTCGAGACGGGGGACGGAACGGTCTACGTCGGCGGGGAGCCGGGGCGGTCGCAGCTCCGGTCGCTCCTCGGCCAGGTCCAGACGCGCTCGGGAGACCTGGTGTTCGGCTTCAGCGGGCCGCGCGATCCCGTTCGTGCCCTGCTGCCGCCCGACCCGCCCTACGTCGGCCAAGCCGTCGACTTCACCGACCGGGTCCCGCCTGACGACGAGGACGCGATGCTCAACGGGCCGGTACCCGACGGGCTGCGCCTCGTGCCCATCGACGCGGACCTGCTTCGGCAGACGGAGTGGTACGCCGATACGCTCCACGCCTTCGGATCCGAGGCCGCCTGGGCGACGCACGGCGTCGGGCGGTGTCTGCTCGAGCGGTCGCGCGTGGTCGCCGAGTCCATGGCGGGACCCAGGACGCGTGGCCTGCTCGAGATGGGCGTGGCCACGCGCGGGCCGTATCGTCGCCGCGGGTACGGAACGCTGGTCAGCCGCCACGTGGCCGGTGCCTGCGAGGCGGCCGGCGACCGGGTGTGGTGGAACACGGCAGCCTCGAACCTGCCGTCCCAGCGGATCGCTCGGGCCCTGGGGTTCCGGACCGAGCGCTGGTACGACTTGGTCGCGTATCCACCCGGCGCGCTGCGGGGCTAGGCGGCGAGAGTCGAGGGTGGTGCCGGCGGCGCCATCGGCCCGGGGGCCGGTCGCTGGACCAGGGTTGCGGCGCCGATGATGACCACGCCACCGACCGCCTCGATCGGCGTCAGCGGCTGGGCCAGGACGACCGCGGCCAGGACCGCGCCGGCCACCGGCTCGAGGAGCATGAGCACCGCCGTCCGCGTCCCGCCCAGCTGTCGGACACCGCGCAGCAGCCACACCTTTGCCGCGGCGGCACCGATGACGCCCGCCGTGATGACGCCGAGCCAGGCACCGGGATCGGCCGTCCACGTCGTCAGCCGGCCGGCCGGCAGGTCGACGGCGAGCACGACCACCGCGGCGAGGAGCGCACCGCCGCCGAGCATCAGCGCCGTGGCCTGCTCCGCCGGGACGCGCGTGTAGCCACGCCGCGACACGACCAGGTAGGTGGCCTGGCACGCGGCCGCCGCGACCGCCCATCCGACGCCGACCAGCGAGAACCGCGACGCGCCGACCTGGTCGCCGAGGACCAGCAGCACTCCGAGCCCGGCGAGGATGAGGCCGACGGACCGCGACGCGGTGAACCGCTCGCGTCCGAGCAGGACCGATGCGACCGCGACCAGCATCGGGTAGGTGAAGTACACCGCCAGCACGAGGGCCACCGCCATCTCGCCGTAGGCGGCGAAGAGGGCCAGGTTCAAGGTCGCGTTGGCCGCCATGGCGGCGGCGAGCATCCATTGCTCGCTGCGCGGCAGGCTCCGGAGCTGCACCCAGCTGCGGTGCCGGACGACGACGACCGCGACCAGGACCGATGCGCCCACGATGGCCCGCAGCGCGACGAACGTCGCCGATCCCATGCCCGCCCGGTACGCGAGGCCCGAGAGGGTTCCGAGGGTCGCGAAGGCGAGTGCCGCGGCCAGGACCCAGCCGACGCCCCGTGCCGTCGAGGCACCGAGGCCGACGGACATGACCCGACCGCGAAGGCCCGCGACGGCGGGCAGCGGCCGGGCTGGGTGATTCATGTGATGAGCGTCGCTCCTCGAGCGTCCGCGGCGGACCGGCCAAGCGGCCCCAATCGACCCTGCCGGCTGGCGGTCAGGCGGTACAGTCGCCCGATGGACGTGTTCGAGGACTTCCCGCTGCCCGGGATGGGGGTCGCTGATCCGGTCGTCGCGGTGCCCGCGCCCGGCGAGGGTGTCGGCTGGTGGGCCGGCTCCTCGAGCGCGGTGGAGGACGATGACGGCTCCTTCGTCATTGCGTACCGGGCGCGGCTGGGGCATGCCGGCCGCGGCTACACCGTGATCGCGCGGTCGCCCGATGGCGAGCGGTACGAGACGGTGGCGGAGATCGGACAGGAGCGCTACGGCGCGGCATCCATGGAGCGTCCGGCGCTCGTCAGAACCGATGATGGCCGCTGGCGCCTCTACGTCTGCGCCGCCAGCAAGCCGCCCAGCCGGCACTGGTGGATCGAGCTGCTGGAGGCCGATGACCCCGCCGACTTCGCCACGGCGGAATCACGCCCGGTGTTCCCCGGCGACGAGCACACCGGCGTCAAGGATCCCCTGGTGCGGCGCACCGCTGATGGTGGCTGGGAGGCGTGGATCTGCTGCCACCCGCTCGACGAGCGGGACGAGGAGGACCGGATGACCACGGCCTACGCGACCTCGCGCGACGGGGTGATGTGGGACTGGCACGGAACCGTCCTCGCCCCGCGGCCGGGCACATGGGACCAGCGCGGCGCGCGCCTGACCACGGTTCTCCCGGATGGCCGCGCCGCGTACGACGGGCGCGCAAGCAAGGAGGAGAACTGGTTCGAGCGGACCGGGCTCGCGCGGCTGACCGGCGGGCGTCCCGGCGAGCTCGAGCAGGTGAGCGACGACGCGGTGCGCGACGTTCGCTACCTCGACGTCCTGCCGCTGCGCGCCGGTGGCTACCTGATCTGGTACGAGGCGCGGCTGCCGGATGAGAGCCACGAGCTCCGCACCGAGCTCG
>DASTYP010000180.1:0-3137 GCA_035764845.1 Candidatus Limnocylindria bacterium | reverse complement strand
GCGTCGATGCGGCGCACGTGGAGATCCGGTCCCTCGACGGTCGCCCCATCCCGCTCCAGGCCGACGGCGACGTCGCGGGAGCGCGAGAGATCTGGCAGTTCGACATCCGCCCGCAGGCGGTCCGGCTCATCGGCGCCTGGGGCTGACGCTCACATTCGGCGGACGGCGTCGAGCGCCGCGAAGGCGGCGCGGCGCAGACGCTGGGGTCCGGAGCCGTGGACGCGGAGCTCGACCTGGGGCATCGACACCGCGCCGCTGACCGCCACTCGGACGCGGGATCGGCCGTTCGCGTCCTGCGGCAGCAGCGCGAGCTGGAGGCAGGCGTCTTCGACCGGGGGACCCGATGGCGTCCCAGAGTCGAGCACGCCGCCGGTGTAGCGGGCGCCACCGGCCACCGCCCCGGTGGCGGCGAGGATGGCGAGCAACGCTCCCTCCGTGTCGCTCTCCCACGAGGACACGGTGCCGACGCCGAGCTGGGCCAGGCGGCGCAGCGCCACCGCGGGGAGCGTCGCGTCGTCGACGCCGTAGAGGTCGTGGCCGAGGATCGCCACCGCCGCCTCGACGCTGGCGTCCAGCGAGGAGCGGTCGCCGGAGGTGGAGAAGCGGACGTGGACGCCGTCGTCGCGAGCGTAGATGCCGGCCGCCACGCCGGGCGGCGGATCCGTCAGCAGCGAGCCGAGCCGTTCGGCCATGGTCGACTCGCCCAGTCCGAAGGACTTCACCCATCTCATGGCGAGCGGTCGCGCGCCGAAGCGCTCGAGCAGTCGCGGCCGGACCTCCTCGGCGAACATCCGGCGCATCTCGGACGGGACGCCGGGCATGAGCACGACGACCACGTCGTCGCGGTCGACCCACCAGCCGGGTGCGGAGCCGATGGGGTTCGGGAGCGGAACGGCCGACGGAACCCGCAGTGCCTGGCGCAGGTTCGTGCTCGCCATGAGAGCGCGGCCGCCGAATCGGGCCTCGAGCGTGCGCCGCAGCTCGGCGTCCTCGGTCAGCGCCTCGTCGAGGGCATCGGCGAGGCCCTCGCGCGACAGGTCGTCGTGTGTGGGCCCCAGGCCGCCGGTGGCCAGCACGACGGCCGATCGGCCGCGGGCCGTCCGGAATGCATCGGCTATGACTGATCGGTCATCGGGCAGCATCCTCACCGACTGCAGCGGCAGCCCGATGCGGGCCATCTCGGCACCCAGGAATGCGGCGTTGGTGTCGACGGTCTCACCGAGCAGCAGCTCGGCGCCGATGGAGAGCAGTTCGGCGTCGGTCATCCCGCGCAGTGTAGGGCTACACTGGAAAACAGAGCGGATGCGGTGGATTGCGGCCATCCGCGGCATCGGTCTTGCCCCCGAGGAGATGCATGAGCGACCCTGATCTGAAGGTGCAGTCCGTCCTCGACGACGAATTGCGTGAATGGCTGGTGCGCGAGCTCCGCTACCCGGTGCTCGCCGTGAACTCCGCCGACGGGCCTCCGAGCCAGTCGGTGATGTGGTTCGACCTCGACCCGGATCGTCCCGACACGATCCTCATGAACACCATGGTGCGGCGGCTGAAGTTCCGCCAGCTCCAGGAGGACCCGCGAGTCAGCCTGCTGTTCGAGGACGGGCTCCACTGGGTCGCGATGCGCGGCACCGTCGAGCTCGACGCGACCTTCGAGCCGGCGCTGCAACACATCCAGGATCTCGCCCGCCGATACCACGGCGACCCCGAGCGCTACGCCGGGCAGGAGCGCGTGATCATCCGCATGAAGGTCGAGAAGGTGATTCGCCATGACCAGTGACCTGAAGTTGGGCGTCCTCGCCTGGAACCAGTACACCGATTGGCCCGCGCTGCGCGAGGCCGGCATGCGCGCCGATCAGCTCGGCTACGACTCGCTGTGGACGTGGGACCATCTGTACCCGATCGTCGGCTCGCCGGAAGGGCCGATGTTCGAGGGCTGGCTGACCCTCGCGGCCTGGGCGGAGCGAACCGAGAAGGCGACGCTGGGCCTCATGGTCGGCGCCAACACCTTCCGCAACCCCGCAGTGGTGGCCAAGATGGCGACCACGCTCGACCACATCAGCGGCGGACGAGCCGTGCTCGGCATCGGCGGCGCCTGGTTCGAGACCGAGCACCGGGGGTTTGGGATCGAGTTCGGCGGGTCGCCGGGTGAGCGACTGCGGTGGCTCGAGGAGGCGGCCCGGATCATGCGCGGCATGCTCCACGGCGAGGAGCCGTCCGGCGACCGCTTCTACCACGCGCACCAGGTCCGCAACGACCCGATGCCGCTCCAGGACCGCCTCCCGCTGCTGATCGGCGGTGGCGGGGAACGCAAGACCCTCCGAATCGTCGCCCGCTACGCCGATGCCTGCAACGTGGGCGGCGGCTTCGACAACGTGAAGCGCAAGGACGAGATCCTGCGCCGGCACTGCGAGGAGGTCGGCCGCGACGAATCCGAGATCGAGCGGACGGTGGGGATGGGGATCTGCGTCATCCGCGACGATCCGGCCGAGGCCCAGCGCGTCGCCAACCAGATCTTCGAGCACAACGGCAACGCCGATCCGTGGAAGAACCAGCTGGTCGGGACGCCGGAGCAGGTCGCGGACGCGATGCGGCCGTTCCTGGGCATCGGGTTCCGGCACTTCATCGTCGGCTTTCCGTCGCCCTACGACGCCGAGTCGATGGAGCGGCTGGCGACCGAGGTCCGGCCCGAGCTCACCAAGGTGCCGGTCACGGCCTGAGACGGACGGTGGCGCCGCGTCCCGCAATTGGTGCGGCGACCGCAAGGATTCTGTCGGGACCGATCGACTCGCAATATGCCGCAGCATTCACGCAATAGACGGCCGATCCGCCGCTCATCGCCGCCTTCCGAGCGTGGAAGCTGCGATCGTCTGGTCCGCCGGCCGCCTAATGCGCTCGTCCGCCAGCACATTGCGACTCGGACCGCGCCGAGTCGCACGTTGATGTCACCAGCGGGCATATTGCGGCTCGGTCGCGGGCGGTGAGGGTGCCGGATGGCGGGATGCGCGTCTGGCGTGCATTCCGCAATTCGCCAGCCTTCGCTTCGCGAGATGTGCCGCCGGGCGCGCAATAGCCGGGTGCCAGGCCCCTGGAAGAGCGGGAGCGAGCGTGCCGGGCCGCCCGACAACGCCCAGCCACCCGCT
>DASTYP010000179.1:0-2950 GCA_035764845.1 Candidatus Limnocylindria bacterium | reverse complement strand
GACTCGATCGAACGCATCACCTCGCCGCGGCCGCCGAAGGCGCCGATGGGAACGCCACCGCCGATGCTCTTGGCCAGGCAGAAGAGGTCCGGCTTGACGCCGTAGTGCTCGTACGCTCCGCCCCACGCCAGCACGACGCCGGTCTTGACCTCGTCGAAGATCAGGACGACCTCGTGCTGGGTCGCCAGCTCGCGGAGCCGCTCCAGGTAGCCGCGCCGCGGCGGCACCACACCGATGTTGAACTGGACGGGTTCGACCAGGATGGCCGCCACCTCGCCGCGGTGCGCCTCCAGGATCGCCTCGAGCGCATCGGCATCGTTGAAGGGGGCGACGATCGTCTCGGCCAGGCGGCTGCGCGGGATGCCGGCACTGGCGGGCACCGTGTTCGGCGCCTCGACCGGGCCCATGGCGTCGCGCGGCGGCTGGATGCTGACCAGCACGTCGTCGTGGTGACCGTGGTAGCCGCCCTCCATCTTGATGACCTTCTCGCGGCCGGTGTAGCCCCGCGCCACCCGGATGGCGTCCATGGTCGCCTCGGTGCCCGAGTTGCTGAAGCGCACCATGTCAGCGTCGAACCGCCGCTTGATCTCCTCGGCCAGCCGGATGCTGTCCTCGACCGGGAACGTGTAGCACGTGCCGTTGGCGACGCGATGCTGCAGCGCCTCGGCGAGCACCGGGTGGGAGTGGCCGGCCGCCAGCACGCCGAAGGCCATGTCGAAGTCGATGTACTCGTTGCCGTCCGCGTCCCAGATGCGCGAGCCGCGCGCATCGGTCATGAACAGTGGGTAGGGATCGTAGGCCTGGAACGAGCTGGCCACGCCGAGCGGCAGGCTCTCGCGCGCCCGGCCGAACAGCTCCGCGCTGCGCGGCGTCCGGTCGCGGTACGCCTGCTCCTCTCGCGCGCCGATCTCCTGCACGCGCCCCCGATTGACCCGATGTCCGGTGACCGTCACGGTCGACCTCCTGGCCGGCGCCTCAACGCGCGCCCCACTGGTAGCTTTCCTTGACGAAACGCAGCTCGACCAGCGTCTCGGTCGAGCGGATCCCCTCGATGCGCGCGAACTGCTCGGTCAGCACGCGCAGCAGATGGTCGTTGTCTTCGCACACGACTTCGCAGACCATGTCGAACCGACCGGCGGTGATGACGACGTAGGTCACCTCCTCCAGCGCCGCGATCTGCTCGGCGATGCTGTCGAGCCGTCCCGCATCCACCTTGAGGCCGATGAGCGCCGGCTGCTGGAAGCCCATCGAGAGCGGGTCGGTGACGCCGACGATCTGCACCACGCCGCGGGTGATGAGCCGCTCGGCGCGCTGCCGCACGGTGGCCTCCGGCACCTTGAGCTGCCGCCCGATCTGCGCGTACGGCCGGCGACCGTCGAGCTGGAGCGCCTTGATGATCGCCTTGTCGAGATCGTCGAGCACGGGGCGTCGCCCGGGCTGCGAGAGGTTGCGGACAGCCATGGCGGGAAGTCTAGGGTGGCGCGGTGGGGTGCGCAACTTTCCGCAAGATTCATGCAGCGTTGTTGCGGATTCCGCGCCGGGTGGCGGAATCGGTGGGGGCCCGCCGGCACGGGCCGGCCGTTTCGCGGATTGCGCGCCTGGCGAGCAGTAGCCGGCAATGCCGCGCAAGGAGGGCGGAGTTCACGCTCACCCCCGGCCCAGCGCCGCCCGAACTGCAGCTATTGCATCGGATTCGGCACGTCTCACGAGAACAGCGTCCTCGTTCGGCGGAATGACTCGCTCACGCGCATTCCGCAGGAACGGTCGCGCCACCTCACGCCTCGGGCGGCGTCGCCACCTCTCGGTTCCAGGCGCCCGTGGCATCGGCCAAGAGCTCCGCCACGTCGCGCACCTCGACGTCCCCACGGTCCAGGTCGATCGTGCCGTCCCGCAGCATGATCAGGCAGAAGGGACAGGCGGTCGCGATCTGGTCAGGCGACTTCTCGAGCGCCTGCTCCACGCGCCGATGGTTGATGCGATGGCCCTCGCGCTCCTCCATCCACATCCGCGCCCCGCCGGCGCCGCAGCACATGCCCTTGCGGTGGTGGAGGTCCATCTCCACGACCTCCTGGCCGGGCACGGAGGCGACCACCCGTCGCCCCTCGTCGTAGACCTCGTTGTAGCGGCCCAGGTAGCAGGCGTCGTGGTAGGCGACCATCGCCTGGTGGTGCTGCGAGGGGACCAGCCGACCCTCGGCCACCAGCCGGTCCAGCAGCTGCGTGTGGTGCAGCACGTGGACGCCGTTGAGGCCGAACTGCGGGTACTCGTTGCGGATCGTGTTGAAGCAGTGCGGGCAGGTCGCGACGATGGTCGAGATGCCGTGCTCGGCGTGGGCGGCCGAGAGGGTCGCGACGTTCTCCTCGGCGAGCATCTGGAACAGGTACTCGTTCCCCGCTCGCCGGGCCGGATCGCCGGTGCAGGTCTCCTGGGCACCGAGGACCGCGAAGTCCACCCCCGCCTGCGCCAGCAGTTGCGCCATGGCCCTCACCACCTTGCGGTTGCGATCGTCGAAGGCGCCGGCACATCCCACCCAGAAGAGGACGCGGCCGCCGATCGGGTCGCCGCTGGGCGCCGATTCGTGGATCGTGCGCCACCGCGCCGGTGCGCCCGCAGCGCCATCACCGTTGCCGTTGGCGTTCGCGCGCAGGCGCGTATCGGTCTGGCCCAGGACCGGGACGTCCAGGCCCTTGGCCCAGTCGAGGCGGGCGTTCTTCGGCTGGCCCCACGGATTGCCGGCGTTCTCCATATTGCGGAAGGCCGCGTTGAGCTCCTTGGGGAAGCGACTCTCCTCCAGCACCGCGTTGCGGCGGATCTCGACGATGGTGTCCACGTGCTCGATGAGCACCGGGCAGCCCTCCACGCACCAGCCGCAGGTGGTGCACTGCCAGACCGCCTCCTCGGGGATGGCGTTGTCGATGAGCGGCAGGCTGAGTGCCTCCTCGGCACGCTC
>DASTYP010000178.1:0-2352 GCA_035764845.1 Candidatus Limnocylindria bacterium | reverse complement strand
ATCTCGTCGGCGAGCCGCTCGCAGTACAGCCCCCAGCCCTCGGCGTAGGCCACGCCGGCCATCCGGGCGCCGAGGGTTCGGAACGCGGGCAGCCCCTTCAGCTCCATCTCGATCGCGATCTGGAAGTGGTGCCCGGGCGTCGCCTCGTGGAAGGTGATCGCCGCGATCTTGTGGAGCTGACGCTCGGCCGGCTGGTACGTGTTGATGTAGTACTGCCCCTGCCGCGAGCCGTCGAGCGAGGGCGGCATGTAGAAGGCGGGCGGCGACTCGGCCTCGCGGTAGGCCTCGACGGCGCGCACCTCGCAGTTCGCGCTGGGCAGGCGCCCGAAATACCGCGGCGCGACGGCGTAGGCGCGGTCGGTCTGCTCCTGCGCCAGCCGAACGAGCGCCGACGGATCGTCGGTGTGGTTGGCCGGATCGTCGGCCAGGGCTGCCTTCAGCGCCACCCGGTCGGCATGCCCCAGCCGATGCGCGATCTCGTCCATCTCGGCCTCGATGGCGTCGAGGTCGGCGAGCCCGAAGGCGTGCACCTCCTCCGCCGTGGTGTCGAGGGTCGTCTGCATCCGGATGGCGAGCCGATACGCCTCCTCGCCACCCGGCGTGGCGCTCAGGCCCGGCTCCTGGCGGGCGTGCGGCTGGTACTCATCGGCCAGGAACGATCGCAGCCGGCGCAGGGCGGGGTAGACGTGCTCCTCGACGGCGGCCACCACCTGCGAGCGGTCGTCATCCGCGACCTTGGCCATGGTGGCGGCTGGGGCCTGGTCCGCCGGAATGGCCAGCAGCCGGTCGATCTGCTCGAGCGCGCGACGCACCGGCACCGCGGCGGCGGTGCGGCCGTCCGCGACGCCCTCCGCCAGCGTGCCGACGTACTGCTCGATCATCGTCGGGTAGGTCTCGTAGCGCCGCAGCAGCTTCGCCAGCCGCTCGTCCGTATCGGCCGGCTGGTACTGGGCCGCCTGCACCGGCCAGACCTGCGGACCCGCCATGTGGTCGAGCGCCAGCTGGTACTGCTTCTGCGCCAGGAACTCCAGGTGGTTGCGACACACGAGCATCAGCAGGTCGCGCGTGATGACCTGCTCGGGATCGAGGCCGTCGGGGTCGATCGCCTCCGCATCGGCCAGGGTGGCGCGGTAGGCCGCTTCGTCGGCGGCACGGCCGTCGGGCCCGAGGTCCGGCCACCGATCGTTGAAGCGCTCGTCCCCGAGAATCGTGGCGTACAGCGGATCGCGCTCGAGGACGCCGTCCCAGAATCGGTCGGCGAGCTGGTTGACGGCGGCGTTGGGATCGGCAGCGACGGGCACGGGTGATCCTCCAGCGGAAGTCGGCGGGCAGGCCCGCGCAGTGTAGCGCCGCGCTGGACCGGGCGAGGGCGACCGCCTAACGGCCGAAGAGGTCGGCCAGCAGCGCCGGCGGTGTCTCCTCGAGCTGGTCGTAGCGGCAGTCGGCCGGGGACCGATCGGGGCGCCAGCGCTGGAAGGTCGCGGCATGGCGGAACCGGTCGCCCTGCAGGTGGTCGAAGGCGACCTCGCACACCAACTCGGGGCGCACCGGCTCCCACGACAGGTCCTTGCCGCGGTTCCAGCGCGACGTGGCGCCGGGGAGCCGACGTCCCTCCTCCGCGGCCGCGGCCTCGGCCAGCGCCCACTCGCGCCACGGATGGTCCTGCACGTTCTCGCGGTACGGGGCCAGGAATTCGACCAGCTCCGCCCGCTTCGCCATGGTGAACGACGAGGTGACGCCGACGTGCTGCAGGTGCCCATCGTCGTTCCACAGGCCCAGCAGCAGCGAGCCGACCAGCGTCCCCGGGCCGTTCTTGTGCCAGCGGAATCCGGCGACCACGCAGTCCGCGGTGCGCTGGTGCTTGATCTTGGCCATCGTGCGCTTGCCGGGCGCATACGGGTCCGATGCGCGCTTGGCGATCACGCCGTCCAGCCCGGCGCCCTCGAAGACGTCGAACCAGTGGCGCGCCACCGCCGGGTCCGTCGTCGACGGCGTCAGATGGACCGATGCGGGCGGGTCCGCCACCACCCGCTCAAGCGCGGCGCGGCGATCGGCGAAGGGCGCCTCACGCAGGACGGCATCGGCATCGGCCAGGCAGTCGAAGGCGACGAAGGAGGCGGGCGACTGCTCGGAGAGCATCTTCACCCGGGAGGCGGCGGGATGGATGCGGAGCAGCAGGGCGTCGAAGTCCAGGCCGCCATCCGGGTGGGCGATGACGACCTCGCCATCGAGCACGAAGCGCGCATCGGCGCCGCCGAGCGCACGGAGGGGCTGCTCCAGCTCCGGGAAGTATCGGTTCAGTGGCTTGAGGTCGCGCGACTGGACGTAGACCTCGTCGCCATCACGGAAGAC
>DASTYP010000177.1:0-10436 GCA_035764845.1 Candidatus Limnocylindria bacterium | reverse complement strand
ACCGGCCGAAGTTCGTGGCCCACACGAACGCCGCCTCGCGCTCGATGACGGTGGCCTCGAGCCGCCCGGTGATGCTGGCGCGCACCGTCGCATCGGCGATGGACGGGATGCGCTCCAGTCGCCGCTGCAGCGCGTCGGTGTTTACGCCCAGCAGGCTCGCGCCGCGCTGCGCGTCCAGCAGCTCGCCGATGCTGCGAGGATCCGTGTACCGCTCCCCCGCCCATGCGACGTCGGCGACGCGCAGCCATGGGCCGTTGAGCAGCGCCACGAGCACGGCGGCGCTCGCCCCCGCGGCGAGGACCGCGAGGACCCGGTGCGGCGAGGGCAGCCTGCGCCGGATCCGCTGCCGCAGCGGCACCCCGGGCCGCTTCGCCATGCCCCGCCCGCCGCCTCGGACGGACGTCCGGGCGGCACCCCGCGACGGCCGGCGGCCGGCGCGCATCGGCTTCGGCTTGGGCTGCGGCTTCAGCTTCATCGCTCGCGCTCCATGGCCAGCGCGATGAGCCGATCGATCAGCTCCGGGAAGCCGATGCCGGCCAGCTCCGCCTGCTTGGGGTACATGCTGGTCCGCGTGAAGCCGGGCAGGGTGTTCATCTCGCTGATGTACGGCTCGTCGCCGTCCACCAGGAAGTCGATGCGCGCCAGTCCCGCGCCGTCGACCGCCCGGTACGCGGCCAGCGCCAGCTCCCTCAGGCGCGCCGCGAGCTCGGGATCCACGTCCGCCCGGGGCTCGACGACCGCCAGGCCGTCGACGTACTTGGCCTCGTAGTCGTAGAACTCGTGCGTCGAGTGCACCTCGCCCGGCTCGAAGACGATCGGCTCGTTGGTGCCCAGCACTCCGCACTCGAGCTCACGGGCATTGGCGACGTAGGCCTCCACGATGACCTTGCTGTCGTAGCGGAAGGCCTCGTCCAGTGCCGCCGGCAGCTCGTCCAGGTCGTGGACGATCGACATGCCCACGCTGCTGCCCAGCCGCGCGGGCTTGACGACGGTTCGCTCGCCGATCGTCTCGGCCACCTCGCGCACGACATGCTCGGGCTCCTGCTCCCAGGCGTGGCGCCGGAAGGAGACCGCGTCCACGACGGGCAGCCCGTGGCCGCGCATCAGGTCCTTGAAGACGACCTTGTCCATGGCCACGGCGCTGGCCAGCACGCCCGCGCCGACGTACGGGATGCCGGCGAGCTCGAGGAAGCCCTGGAGCGTCCCGTCCTCCCCGTACGGCCCGTGCACCACCAGGAACGCCACGTCGATGGTCTCGGCCAGCGAGCGCACGGCGGTGCCCGCCGCGAGGGCCCGCGCGTCCGCGACGGTGGCGAGGTCGTGCGAGCCGTGCGCGCGGAGGCGCTCCACCTCCTCGGCCGGCGTGGCGGCGCCGACCAGTTCCGCCAGGAGCGCCCCGTCGCCGAGGCGCGGCGCCGGGCCGTCCGGCAGCCGCCAGCGGCCCTCGCGATCGATGTAGACCAGGTACGGCTCGTACCGGTCGCGGTCGATGGCCCGCAGCACCGCATCGGCCGACGCGATGCTGACCTCGTGCTCGGCGGAGCGTCCGCCGGCGACGACGCCGACGCGCAATCGCTGGTTCACGCGTCCCTCGCCTGGTCCAGCGCGCCGGCGGGCCAGTCGCCGACGAACTCGATCTCGTACTGGAGATGGATCCCGAAGCGCTCCGCGACGGTGCGGCGGGCGTGGTCACCGACGGCCCGCACGTCCGCGGCGCGGGCGGTTCCCCGGTCGGTGACGATGAAGTTCGCGTGCAGCGTCGAGACCTGCGCCGAGCCGATGCGATGGCCCTTGAGCCCGGCCGCGTCGATCAGACGGCCGGCGTGGTCGCCGGGTGGGTTGCGGAAGACGCTGCCCGCGTTCTGGTCGGCCAGCGGCTGCGTCGCCTTGCGCTGCGCCTGGTGCTCGGCGATGCGTGCGGCGATCGCCGTGGGCTCGCCCCGCCCCAGCTCGATGGTCGCCCCCAGCACGATCTCGCCGCTGTGCTTGAAGCGCGACTCGCGGTAGGAGAACGCGCAGTCGGACGGCGCCAGGAGCACGCGTCGTCTGGTCCTCGGGTCCCAGGCCTCGACCTCGCGGAGCACCTGCGCCATCTCCCCGCCGTGCGCACCCGCGTTGGCCCACACCGCGCCGCCGAACGAGCCGGGAATGCTGATGGCCCAGTCGAAGCCGGCCAGTCCCGCGCGGGCGCAGCGCTTGGCCAGCGCGGTCATCGACGTGCCCGCCTCGGCGCGCAGCCGGCGGCCGTCGATGCTCACCGCGTCGGCGCGGGTCCGGATGACGAGCCCGCGAATGCCGGCATCGGCCACGACGATGTCACTTCCCTTGCCGAGCAGGAAGACCGGCACCTGCGCCTCGGCGGCGACCTCGAGCAGCGCCACGAGCTCGTCGACCGACTCGGGGGCGGCCAGCCGGTCCGCCGGCCCGCCGACGCGAAGCGTGGTCAGTGGCGCCATCGGCGCGTCCTGGGTCAGCGACAGCCCGCGGGCGCTGGACAGCTCGTCCAGCCGCTCGAGTGCTGACGCGGAAATCACGGCTCCGCTCACGAGCGACCCTCCGCGAGCTCGATCACCGCGTCGGCCAGCGCCTGCGCCGCGTCCGGCCGCCCGAGGCGTCGGGCGGCATCCGCCATCGCTCGCCGCGCGTCGTCGGAGCGCAGCGCGCCGACCTCAGCAACCAGCCGGGCGGCGGTCAGGTCCTCGTCCGCGACCATGATTGCGGCGCCCTCGTCGGCCAGGTAGCGCGCGTTGTACTGCTGGTGGGCGCCGGCGTACGGGTACGGCACCAGGATCGAGGCCACCCCGACAGCCGCGACCTCCGCGCAGGTGGACGAGCCGGCGCGACCGAGGACCAGGTCGGCCGCGACCAGCGCATCGGCCATGCGATCGGTCAGGAAGGGCTCGGCGGTGTAGCGCGGACGCAGGTCGTCGGGCAGGCGGCGTCGCGCGGCGCCCGCATCCGCCATGCCGGCCTCGCCGGCCAGGTGCAGGACGTGCCAGTCGGGGAGGAGGCGCGGCAGCGCATCGGTCACCGCGGCGTTCATACGCGCCACCGCCTGCGACCCGCCGAACACGAGGAGCAGCCGGTCGTCCGGGTCGAGGCCCAGGGCGTGGCGTGCCGCCGCGCGGTCGATGCCATCGAACGAACGGATGGGCGTGCCGGAGACGAAGCTGTTGCCCGGGAAGGCGTCGAGGGTGGGCGGGAAGCTGACGGCCACCCGCGTCGCCAGGCGGCCGATGGCGCGGGTCGCGCGGCCGGGCAGCACGTTGCCCTCCCAGACCAGGGTCGGGATACCCCGGGCGCGAGCCGCCAGGACGAGCGGCAGGGCCAGGTAGCCGCCCGTCGTGAAGATGGCGGCCGGCCGGAGACGACCCAGCAGCCACCACGCCTGCGGGACCGACGCGGCCAGGCGGACCGGATCGAGCGCCGTGTGCACCGACAGGCCGGCGGAGCGCAGTGAGCGCACGACCAGCTCGTGGTAGCGCAGCTGGGCGGCCAGCGGGTGGCTGGCCACGAGCCGTCGCTCGAAGCCGCGCACGCCGCCGACGTAGTCGAGCTCAACGTCGGGTCGTGCGTCGCGCAGGGCCTGGGCGACGGCCAGCGCGGGGTAGATGTGCCCGCCGGTCCCGCCGCCCGACACCGAATACCGCATCGCGCAGGGATCCTGTCTGGGTGGTCTCGCGGCTGATGGACAGCAGGATTCCGACCGCCGCGAGGTTGATGGTCAGCGCCGATCCACCGGCGCTGATGAACGGAAGCGGGATGCCGGTCACCGGCAGCAGGGCGGCGACCACCATCATGTTGACGAAGGCCTGCACCACCAGCCACGTCGTCACGCCGCAGGCGACCAGGCCGGAGAACGTGTCGGGCGCCGTGATGGCGATCCGGTAGCCCTGGTAGGCGATCACCACGAACAGCGATACCACGGTGAGCGTGCCGACCAGCCCCCACTCCTCGCCGATGATCGCGAAGATGAAGTCGGTTGACGGCGCCGGCAGGTACAGGAACTTCTGCCGGCTCTCACCCAGCCCCAGCCCGGTGATCCCGCCCAGCCCGAGGGCCATGAGCGCCTGCACCGTGTTGTAGCCCGACCCGAGCGGGTCCCTGAACGGGTCCAGGAACGTCTGCACGCGCTCCAGCTGGTAGCTGGTGGCGCTGACCATCAGCCAGGCCGCCGCCACGACCGCCGAGCCGATGGCGCCCAGGTACAGCAGGTTCGCCCCGGCCATGAAGAAGATGCTGATGGCGATGATGGCGTAGACGCCCGCCGTCCCGAGGTCGGGCTCCATGGCGATCAGCAGGAAGCCGGGCGCCACCAGCAGCCCGAACGGGACCAGGCCGTTCCAGAAGCTGCGGGCCTCCTTGCCGCGGCGGTCGAGCCAGTGGGCCAGGTAGAGCACCACGGCCAGCTTCGCGAACTCGGCCGGCTGCAGCGTCCCGACGCCGGGGATGATGATCCAGCGCCGCGACCCGTTGATCTCGGCACCGATGCCCGGGATCAGCACGGCCACCAGCAGCCCCAGGGTGATGACGAAGAACGGGATGGCCAGGTAGCGCAGGTGGCGGAAGTCGAGCCGCATGGCGACGACCAGCGCCGTCAGGCCGATGCCGGCCCACACCAGCTGCTCGAGGCCCTGGCTGGCCGGATCCGAGGTGCTGAAGTACGAGCGGACGCTCGACGCCGAGTACACCATCACCACGCCGATGGCGGTCAACGCCAGCACCGCCAGCAGGAGCGCGTACGCCGGCTCGTGACGCTCGCGACGAACGCCGCCGCGCGCGGCGGTGCGTCGGGACGCGGTGGCGGCGGTGGCCGAGAGGGCGGTCGTCATGCGCGCAGCACCGCTCGGCGGAACGCGTCGCCGCGAGCCGCGTAGTCGACGAACATGTCGAAGCTCGCCGCCGCCGGCGAGAGGAGGACGACGTCGCCCGGGTCCGCGCGCGACGCCGCCTGCGCCACCGCCTCGTCCATGGTGCGCACATGGACGACGGGAACGCGGCCGTCGATCTGCCGCTCCAGCTCGTCGGCCGTCTCCCCGATCAGGACCACCGCCCGGCAGCGCTCCGCGATCCGGTCGGCCAGCTCCGCGTACTCGAGCCCCTTGTCCTTGCCTCCGGCGATGAGGACGATCGGCGCCTCGAACGCGTCCAGCGCCGCCATGGTGGCGACGGGGATGGTGGCCTGCGAGTCGTTGACGTAGCGGATGCCGCCCCGATCGGTGATGAGCTCGAGCCGGTGCGCGACGCCGCGGAACTCGCGGATCGCCTCGGTGATCGCCTCTGGTGCGACACCGACCAGCGTCGCGGCCAGGGCCGCCCCGAGCACGTCGGCGCGCATGTGCAGCCCGGGCAGCGGTACCTCCGACGCGGGCAGCAGCCGCTGGCCGTCCACCAGCAGCCAGCCGGCGTCGTCCGTCCAGGCCTCGGTCGGTCCGACGCCCGGGCGCTCGATGCCGTACCACGCGACGGCGGCGGCAGGCAGCCGCTCGCCGAGCTCCCGGCACCCGGCGTCATCGCGGTTGAGGACCACGCGTCCCGCCGGCGCCGTGAGCTCCGCCAGCCGGGCCTTCACCGCCCGGTACGCCTCGACGGTGCCGTGCCGATCGAGGTGGTCCTCCCCGATGTTCGTGTACAGCGCCACGTCGACGCCGCGGTCGATCGTCGGCAGCTGGAGCTCCGAGAGCTCGAGCACCACCCAGTCTTCGGCGGTCAGCTCGGTGGCTCGCTCGATCAGCGGCGTCCCGAAGTTCCCACCCAGCGCCGTGGGGACGCCACCGGCCTCGAGCATGGCCGCCACCAGCGAGGAGGTCGTCGTCTTGCCCTTGGTCCCGGTGACGCCCAGGACGCGGGCCGCGGTCAGGCGCAGGAAGAGGCCCACCTCGCTGATGACCTCCGCGCCGCGGGCTTCCGCGGCGCGCAGCGCCTCGCGGAGCCACGGGTCAGTCGTGGGGTAGCGGGCCGAGACCGAGGGGCTCGTGACCAGCAGGTCGGCGTTCTCGAGGAGGGCCGTTGCCTCGGGCGGATCGACGTCGAGGGAGAGGCGCACGGGGCGGCCGCCGAGCGCGGCGACCGCTTCCGAGAGCTCGGTGGCAGGGCGGCGGTCGTACACGGCCACCACGGCGCCGGCATCGGCCAGGAAGCGAGCGGCGGCCACGCCCGAGCGGGCCAGGCCGAGCACCACGCTGCGGCGGCCGCGCAGGTCCTGGACGCTGCGGACGGGGGCGATCGGCGCCGTCATCATCGGTCCACCTAGAGCTCGTTCACGCTGGCCAGGAAGAGCCCGAAGCCCAGCAGCCCGGCCAGCGCCGAGACGATCCAGAAGCGGACGGTGATCTTCTCCTCGGCCCAGCCGAGCAGCTCGAAGTGGTGGTGCAGCGGCGTCATGCGGAAGATCCGCCGGCCCCGCAGCCTGTACGACAGCACCTGCAGGACGACGCTCATGATCACGGCGAACGGCACGATGGCGATGACCGCCAGCAGCGGCAGCTGGCCGTTGACGGTGGCCACCACGGCGAGCGTGGCCCCCAGGCTCAGCGCCCCGGAGTCGCCCATGATGATCTGCGCGGGGTGGACGTTGAACCACAGGAAGCCCATCAGCGCGCCGATGACCAGGGCGCAGAAGATCGCGAGGTTCGGCTGCGCGATCTTGATGCCCGGCACCTCGACCAGGCTGACCAGCAGGTAGGCGACGAAGCAGAAGATCAGCACGCCGCCAGCGAGGCCGTCGAGGCCGTCGGTCAGGTTCACCGCGTTGCTGACCCCGACGATCACGAAGGCGATGAAGCCGATGAGCAGCACGGCCGGGATCTCGAACTGCCCCAGCAGCGGCACGTTCAGGCCGGTCAGGTCGAAGTGGTTCCAGATGTAGAACGCGGCCAGGATGGCGACGGCGGTCTGCCACACCAGCTTCCAGCGGCCGCGCATGCCGACGCCGGTCCGGACGTTCACGAAGTCGTCGATCGCGCCCAGGATCCCCACGCCGACGAGCGTCAGCATCGGCGTCAGGGTGCCGGCGTCCTCGATGCGCAGGGCCATGGCCAGGAAGAGCACCACGCCGACCATCAACATCCCGCCCATCGTCGGCGTCCCCGCCTTGGCGAAGTGCGCCGCCGGACCCTCGGCGCGGATCTGCTTCCCGTACCCCAGGCGCTGCAGCAGCGAGACGTAGATGGGAGCCAGCAGCACCATGCCGACGAAGGCGAGGAGCAGCGCGACGGAGACCTGCACCAGGCTCATGCGTCCGTCTCCAGCAGCCGCTCGACCGTCCGGTCCAGCTCGATCCCGCGGGACGCCTTGAGCAGCACCAGGTCGCCGCTGCGCGGCACCACGTCCCGTGCCACGACCTCGGCCGCGTCGTCGGCGTCGTCCGCCTCCACGACGCGTGCCGTGCCGCCGCGCGCGGCCTCCGCGATCCAGCGGCCGCGCTCCCCGACCGCCACCAGCACGTCCAGCACCCGTCCGGCGTGCGCGCCGATCTCGCGGTGCAGCCGCTCCTCGTCGGGCCCGAGCTCCAGCATGTCGCCCAGGACACCGATGCGCCGGCCGGATCCTCCGACCGGCGTCTCGGCCAGGAAGTCGAGCGCCGCGCGCACGCTGATGGGCGAGGCGTTGTAGGTGTCGTCGACGAGCGTGACGCCGGACGGCGCATGGATCACGTGCATGCGGTGCGGCGCGTGGCTTCCGGCCTCGAGGGCCGCGGCCACCTCCGGCAGCGGCACGGCGAAGTGCTCCGCGATGGCCGCGGCGGCCAGGGCGTGCGGGACGAGGTGGCGGCCCGGTGAGCCGCTCCGCAGCCGGGTTCGAGCCCACGGCGCGTCGAGCGTGAACTCCGTCCCCGCCAACCCGTGGCTCACCACGTCGACGGCCCGCACCTCGGCCTCCGCGCCGAAGCCGTACGTCCGGACGCGCGCCGCCGTCACGTCGCGCATGGCGCGCACGCGGTGGTCGTCGGCGTTCAGCACCGCCAGCCCGTCGGCGGGGAGCGCGGCCGGCAGCTCGCTCTTGGCCTGCGCGATGCGCTCGATGCTCCCCGCGCGCTGCAGGTGCGTCGGGTGCACCGCCAGCACCACGCCCACCTCGGGCCGGGCGATCTCGGCCAGCCGGGCGATCTCACCGGTGGTGTACATGCTCATCTCGAGCACCGCCACCTCGTGCTGCGGCTGGAGGCGCAGCAGCGTCATCGGCAGGCCGGTCTCGGAGTTGAGATTCCCCTCGTTGCGCAGCGTGGTCAGCGTGCGCGACAGCACGTCGGCGACGATCTCCTTGGCGATGGTCTTGCCGGTCGAACCGGTGATGCCCACCACGCGCACGGCGTGCCGGTCGCGCCACCATGCCGCGAGCTCCTGGAGCGCGACCAGTGGGTCGTCGACGGTGACCAGGGCCGCGTCGACGTCGGGCGGCAGCTCGACGGGGCGGTCCACCAGCGCGGCCGCGGCACCGGCGCGCAGCGCATCGGTCACGAAGGCGTGTCCGTCCACGCGCTCACCGCGGAGGGCGACGTAGCAGCTTCCGGGAACGATCCGGCGGGAGTCGACGGAGGCCCCGGCGATCTCGGTGACGGAGGTGGGGGCCTGGAGCCGGCCGCCGACGGCGGCCAGGAGGTCGTCGAGCTGGATCGTGGGGGGCACACCGGGCACGCTGCGGAATCCGGGCGAGTCTACCAGCCTCATGGCTGCGCCACGGGGTCGAGCGGCCGGTCCGGCGGGATGGCCAGGTAGGCCAGGACCTGCGGCATCAGGGACTCGAACACCCATTCCGGACGCATCGGCATGGCCGGACCGCCGGCCCCCGCCGGGCGGTTGATGGTGATCACCACGGTCAGCTTGGTGTCGCCGACCGGCATGATCCCGACGAAGCTGGAGTCGACCCAGCCCGGGATGTACTGCCAGTGCTCGACCGTCTCGCCGTTGGCGTCGGTCGTCTGAACGGGGGCGGCGATCTGCGCGGTGCCGGTCTTGCCGCCCACGGTGTATCCGGGCACCGACGCGCGGTTGGCAATGCCCTCGTCCACCGAGTTCACGAGCAGGTCGACCATCGTCTGCGCCGTCTCCGGCCGCATGATCCGTTCCCCGGCCGGCGGCTGCACCTCGTGGTACGCGCCGTTCGCGTCGGTGTAGCCCTCGACCACGTGCGGGGTCACGAGCATCCCGCCGTTGGCGAAGGCCGAGTAGCCGGCCGCCAGCTGCAGGGCGGTCACGCTGAGGCCCTGGCCGAACGCGTTCTGCGCCGCGGTGAGGTCGCCGGAAGCATTGGGGCCGTTCGGGTCCCACACCACGCCCGCTGCCTCGCCGGACAGCTCGATGCCGCTCGGCGAGCCGAAGCCGAAGCGCCGGAACGCCTCGTACAGCTCCGTGCGCCCCAGGGCCAGGCCGATCTTCGCGGCGCCCACGTTGTTCGACAGGGCCAGGACGTCGGCCGGCGTGATCGGCCCGTGGCCGTACGGGAACTTCGCGCGGTCGGCGTTGTGGATGTGGATCCCGCCGACGACCAGGTCGTTGTTGTCGTCGAACGTGTCGTCCGTGGTGACCGCGCCCGCGTCGAGTGCCGCCGCGATGGTGAAGGCCTTCATCACCGATCCGGGCTCGTACTGCCGCGAGATGACCGGGTTGGCGAACAGCTCGCCATCGGTCGTGGCGAACTGGTTGGCGTCGTACGACGGGAAGCTGGCCATGCCCAGGATCGCGCCCGACTCGGCATCCATGATCACGCCCATGGCCCCGGCCGCGCTGTTCTTCTGCATGGCGTCCCAGATTGCCTGCTCGAGCAGGTGCTGCAGGCCGGCGTCCAGGGTGAGGCGCAGGTCGGCACCGTCGACCGGGTCCGTCAGCAGCGTCGCCGAGTCGGCGATCCGGCGCCCGATCACGTCCTCCTGCGCGGTCACCATGCCCGGTGAACCAGCCAGTAGGGCGTTCTCGCCGGCCTCGATCCCGTACTGGCCGCGGCCCTCGACGTCCACGAACCCGATGACCTGGGCGGCGATGGTCGTCCCGCCGGCCACGCCCTCCACCGGGTACACGCGCTTCGTCTCCGGCAGCATGCCGATGCCCCGAAGGTCGAGGCTGCGAATGCGCTCCGAGACCTCGGGCGAGACGCGACGCCGGAGCCAGACCCAGGGGTTGTCGCTCTCGAGCCTGGACCGGATCTCCTCGACCGGCATGTCCAGGACCGATGCGAGGATGGTCGACGCCAGTCCCGGGTCCTCGACCGTCGGCGGCGTCGCGAAGACCGACTGCAGCTCGACGGAGGTGGCGAGCAGATCGCCGTTGCGGTCCGTGATCTCACCGCGCTCGGCCGGCAGCTCCTCGTGCTGGGCGAGCTGGTGGAGGGCCATCTGGGCCAGCCAGGGCTGCTCGAAGACCTGCCACCACACCAGGCGAGCGCCGATCGTCGTCGCCACGACGGTGGCGACGATCAGAAGGACCAGTGCGCGGGCACGG